>JABRWC010000086.1:0-15897 GCA_039961675.1 Phycisphaerae bacterium | reverse complement strand
GTTCTGCGGACGCCTCCCCGGCCGGCGCCCAGTCCGCCGCCAACTCGACCGCCGGCTCGCCGCGCAGCGCCCGCGCGACAAACGCAACCTCCGTCTCCGGCTCAGCATAGAGGTACAGAATCCGTGTGTGGTCCTCGCGCACATCGACCAGCACGCTGCGCTCAACCTCGCCGCCGCCCAGCGCCGGCGGCAGCCCGGCGCGCACGCTCAAACGGTGCACGCCCGGCCCCGGCGGCGTGGTTTCGACGACCGCCTCGTCCGTTTGCGCGTCGCGCTCGATTGTCACCGCGCGCCGGTCGAAGGCGGCTTCGTCCCACGCAAACTCCAATGGTAGGACGTGCCCAGCGAACCCGGCCGCGCGCACGCGGACCGTCGCCTGTATGTGCTCATGCGTGCGGACCTGCTCCGGCGCGTGCAGCGATTCGATGGCCACGGTCTGCCCCACGCGCGGACCCGCGGCCAGCGACACGATCGCCGACTTCTGCGCCGCGATCGTCTCGGCCGCGGAGCGCACGGCGGCCGGCGTCTGGAGGTTCTCGGCACCGTCGGAGACCACCAGCACAAACGCCGCCGGTCGGCCGGCCGCACCACGCTCGCGCGCGGCCTGCTCGAGAGCCGCGGCGAATCCGGTTTCAGCATCCGTGGCGCGGACATCCAGCGAATCGACGCGCTCGACGCCGCGGCCGAAGTTCAGGACGCGTACTTCAAACGCATCGTGCAGCCGCGTCCATTCCTCTCGGGCGTCAGCTAATGCCGCCAGAACCCGCGCCTGCCGCGTGCTGCCGCCGGCGGCGAACGGCGCCGAGGCGGCCGCAGGCGATGGAGACGGATCGGCCAGCGCCATCGAGCGCGACTGATCGACCAGGGCCAGCAGCAGCGGTTTCTGCCACTCGACGACCCTCCAGTGCCAAGTGGGTCGCGACAGCATGCCGACCGCGACCAGCAGCGCAATCAGCCGGGAGGCGCCGCACAGCAGCGCGCGAAACCTCCCGATGTTCGGCGGCCGGCTCGAATATGCCAGCGCTGTGAAGCACGCGGCGCCGGCCGCGAAGGTCAGGAGCAGCAGCGCGTCCGAGCCGCGGCTCCGGACATCCGCCAGCGTAAGTGCGGCGAGCGCCAAGCCGGGCGCCGCGATGAGCGCGCTCCACGCGCCGCGCCGCGCGACGGACTTGATCGGGAGCCGCGCCACGGACCCCAGCAGCGCGCCGACGAGCGCCAACGACAACAGCACCGTCGCGCCCGCCAGCCAGCCCGGATTCTGAATCGCAAGTCGGTTGAGCAACGTCCGTCATCCCCTGCCGCGCAGGGTTCGGCGCGTGCCAGCGGACGATAGACTCTCAGGCGGCGATTTCAAGCGGGGCACGGATCGTGCCGACGTGCCGGCACGCGTCGCAGGCGGCGACAGCGGCAAGCCGAGCGCGCGTTGCTCGCCAGAAAAGCGCCGCGCAACGAGCGACGGAAACGGAAACGGACTCGGAATCGGCTCTCGGCGGCGGTCAGCAACGCGGCCTGTTGCCGGCCCGGATGACGCGCTCAATCTCCTCTACCGACATGCCGCGCTCGATCATCATCTGCTTCAGCCGCGCGTTGTACGCGGCCTCCCGTTGACGCCGCCACTGGTGTGCGACGATCGCCACGATCGCAACGGCGCACCCGGTTCCGAACGCAACGGCGGCGATTTCCTCGTCGCCGGCGGCGAGCAGGCACGTGCCCAGAAGTTCGAGCATGATCGACCCTCAACGCGGAGGCTGCGACGCGACCTGCGTCGCCCGACGGCGCTTCCCTGCCGGTGAATTCGGGGCCTGGCGGCGATTATTCGGCGGGCGGCGGCTGAACGAACCCGCGCTGCCTCGACTTGACCGTCAGGACCGGGCACGGGGCGTGCTGGACGATTCGCTCGGCGGTGCTGCCGATCAGCACGTGCCCCAGCCCCGTGCGTCCGTGAGTCGTGACGACGATCAGGTCGATCGCGTGCTCCTCCGCGTAGCGGCAGATGCACTGCGCTGCGTCGCCGAACGCGACCTCGCGATGCACCGGCTCGACACCCGCGAAGTGTTGTGCGATCAACTTCTCCATCGCGCTGCGCGAGGACTCGATCAATTCCGGCTGCGAGTAGCTCACCGGAACCTCGGCGGGGATCATGACCGACACATCCGGGCTTAGCGGCGGCGCGACGACGTGGAGCACGTGAATCTCGGCCCCGAACTGCTCGGCGAACGCCCGCGCGTAGTGCCCGCCGCACAGCGACAGGTCCGAAAAATCCGTCGGCCAAAGGATGCGCTTGGGCGAAATCTGCATGCGGCGCCTCGTTTCCGGTGCGGCATCACGCGAGATTCGACGGTGACCGCGGATGCCGCGGCCGTACGCCCCCTCTATCCTATTCTAAGTCGGTCAACGCGGGAGCGGCCAGTAGCCGAACGGCTCGTCCGAGTCCGAAGCGTGCCCGCTCGCCCATGAAACCGGGGCGAGTGGGTACGGATGCGGTGGGTCCGTGCGCTGAGAGGCTGAAGCTGTGAAGCGCGCCTGCTTCGCAGCGCGTTGCCAACGCGCAGCCCGCGCCGCAGAATGCCCCTCGGATCGCTCGCACGGTTGCACGGCCATTGACCCGGACGCCGCGCGGCTATCCGGCGCGCCGAGACGAACCGCGATCCAGCGCCAGCCAGGAGACTCGGATGACGGATTCCTTGCGCGATCGCCGCGATCGGGTCGCCGCGGCGTGGGGCCTAACGGGCGAGGTCGTCCTGATCGGGGCTGGGGAGCCGGTGCCGATTCCGGGCGGCGCGGACCAGACCTACCCTTTTCGCTCCCACGCCGAGTACTTCTATCTCGCCGATCGGGAGTGCCCCGGCGCGGTGCTGGTCTTCGACCCGCAGGAGGGCTGGACGGATTTCGTCCCGGAAGTGACGGAAGCGCAGCGCGTCTGGGAGGGCGCGACGCAGACGCCCGGCACGCCCCTGACGCAACTCGTCGGCTGGCTGGCGGCGCGGCGCGGGCGAACGGTCATCAATCTCGGCTGTGAGCTTCCGGGACTCCGATCCGATCCCGGCCGCACGGCCGAGCTGCGCGAGGGACTGCTGCATGCCCGTCGGCCGAAGGACTCGGAAGAGATCTCCCGCGTACGCCGGGCCGTCGCCGCCACGGCTGCCGGCTTTGCCCTGCTTCGAGACCGGATTCGCCCGGGTGTCCGCGAGCGACAGCTTCAGATCGAGCTTGAGGCGGAGTTCTTCCGCGGCGGCGGGCAGCGCACCGCATTCGACACGATCGTCGGCACGGGACCCAACTCGGCCGTGCTGCATTTCTCGCCCACGCAGCGCGC
Organism: Phycisphaerae bacterium; assembly: GCA_039961675.1. Lineage (GTDB taxonomy): Bacteria > Planctomycetota > Phycisphaerae > UBA1845 > Fen-1342 > JABRWC01. The sequence continues at coordinate 12,581 of JABRWC010000086.1, read as the reverse complement.
CGTCTGCGACGGCGACCTGGTGCTCGTGGACGCCGGCGCGGAGGTTGATCGCTACGCGGCGGACGTGACGCGCACGTATCCCGGCGGCGGCAAGTTCGCCGGCCCGCAGCGCGAGCTGTACGAGGTGGTGCTCGCCGCTCAACAGAACGCGATCGCGCGCTGCCGGCCGGGCGTGGAGTGGGAGCAGGTACACCTGGGCGCGGCGCGGGACATCGCCGGCGGCCTGGTGGCGATGGGCATCCTCCGCGGCACGGCGGACAGCCTGATCGAACAGGACGCCCACGCGCTGTTCTTCCCGCACGGCGTGGGCCACATGGTCGGCCTCGGTGTGCGTGACGCAAGCGGCTTTCTCGCGCCGCGCAAGCGGAGCACGCGGCCGGGCCTGAACACGCTGCGCATGAGCCTGCCGCTCGAGCCGGGGTACCTCGTCACGATCGAGCCCGGGGTGTACTTTATTCCGGCGCTGCTGACCGACCCGCGACGGAGAACCAAGTATCGCGACGCGGTGAACTGGAGCCGCGTGGACGAGCTGTTGGACGTCGGCGGCATCCGAATCGAGGACGACGTCCTGGTGAAGGCCGGCGCGCCGGAGGTGCTGACGGCCGAGATTCCGAAGCAAACCGTGTAGCCCCGGCTGTTTAGCGTCATTCCAGCGCTTCAAGCCCCAGGTGGTGGTCTCGGCGCTCCCCCGGTAGTGGTCGCTTGTGGCTGACGAAATGTCGGCGGATAAGATACTGAACCTGGAGAGGTGGCCGAGCGGCTCAAGGCGCCGGTCTTGAAAACCGGTCGTGGGGAAACTCACGCGGGGGTTCGAATCCCTCCCTCTCCGCTTGAGAACCACCGGGCCTCGAAGGAGCCTGATCCGACAGGCGTCTTCGAGGCCCGTATCCTTTCAGTCGGCGCGTTGTGAGAATTCCCCTGAAAACTTCCGGAGCCCCCCGCCGACGAGCACGAAACCGCGAGATCTACCGACAGCCCCAGGTCTCTTCGAGAAGCAACCCTCCGACCAGCGAGGGAGTGCTTCTGTTCGTTTGAGCCGGCTCCGCCAGGCTGCACCGGCCCGCAGCCGCAAGGTTGGGTTTCGGAAATCCAACTTTCATGAGGACTGGTACATGACTTGGGGCCAGGTCACTGAGAAGAGGCGACATTGTCGGCAGGGTCGTGACCTAGTCCGACCGAAGCGTTGAGGCGGCTGCGACCCCTCGGCCTCACGCCTCGCGCGCCTCGCGGAGCCCGACGCCTCCGGCGATCCGAGTGCCTCACGGCCCCTGCCGCCGAAGGGCTTCTTCAAGCTCCCGCCGCATGCTCGCCGAGTTCGGATTGATCGCCAGCGCCCGGCGGAGCAGCGCCGCGGCCTCGGCGTAGCGCTCCTGCTGCATGCACACCTGTGCGAGTCCGTGCAGCGCCCCCACGTCGCGCGGGGCGAGTTCCACGGCCGCCTCGTAATGCCTGCGCGCCGCCTCCAGCTCGCCGCGCCGCCGGTGCACCGCCGCCGCGTTCAGGTGCGCCGCGGCGCAGCGTGGGTCGTACTTGAGCGCCAGGTTGAACTCGGCCAGCGCGTCCTCGTCCCGGCCATCGCGCAGCAGCAGTTCGCCCAATAGCAGACGCGCGGGCATCGCCTCCGGCCGCAAGGCGAGCAGCTCGCGGCAGATGGTCGGCATCTCGTCCTGCCGGTTCAATCGGCGCAGCGCGAGGTGCAGCTCGTGCAGCGGCTCGGATGCCCGCGGCAGCTTGCGGACCACGTCGAGCAGCAGCGTTTCGGCGGCGCCGAACTCGCGGCGCGCGGTCAGGTGATGCGCGCGGACGTACGACTCGATCGTCTCGACATGCGCGGCCGGTTCGTCGCCGCCCGGTTCGAACGGCTCCCGCGCATTGGTGTCCGGCTGCGAACCTGGGCCCAGGCCGCCAGCGTAGCCAAGCCCGGCGAGCCGCTGAAGGTCCTCGTCGCTCAGCGGCGGCGCGTCGGCATCAGCGGCGGGCGAAGGCGGGGCGCTTTGCAGCAACTCGCGCAGGTGGTCGCGCATGCGCTCGACGCGCTGCGGCTCCGATTCAGCCAGATTGATCTGCTCGCGGGGATCGTCGCGCAGGTTGAACAGGGCCGGCTGCGACGAGTGCACGTATTTCCAGCCGTCCTGCTGGAGAAACCGCAGCCGCGACAGTCCCAGCAACGAGTGCGCCGTCATCGACTCGCCGTACGCAGCCAGCCCGAGGTCCGGCAAGCGACCTTCGATCAGCGGCCGCAGGCTGGTACCCTGGAGTCCGTCGCCCGACGGTGAGCCGAGATAGTCCAGCACCGTCGGCGCCAGGTCGATCGTACGAACCTGGGCGTCGATGATCTTGCCGGCGGCCGCGACGCCCGGGCACCACAGGATCAGTGGCACGTGCATGTCCGTGTCGTGCACGAAGTACCCGTGCTCTGATTCGCCGTGGTCGCCGAGGCCCTCGCCGTGGTCGCCCACGACCACGACGAGCGTCTTCTCCGCGATGCCGAGTCTGCGAAGCTCGCCGATGAGCCGGCCGATCTGCGCGTCCATGAACGCGATCTCGTCCGCGTATGCCTCGCGCGGACTCGCCTCGGCACCCCGCGTAGACTCGTACGGAAAATGCGGGTCGTAGAAGTGCGCCCAAAGAAAGAACCGCTTCCCCGCGTTCTCGCGCAGGCGCGCGATCGCCTCGTCGCAGACCTCATCGCCGCGGCGCTCCGCCGCCGCTGGATTGTCGTCTCGCGGTTGCAGCCGGTCCGAGTACGTGTCGAAGCCCTGGTTCAGCCCGAAGCGGCCCTGGAGCACGAACGCCGCGACGATCGCGTGAGTGGTGAAGCCCGCGCGATTCAGCGTCTCGGCCAGCGTCTCGAACGCGGGGCTGAGCCGGTCGGCCGCATTCTGTCGCACGCCGTGAACCAACGGATAGACGCCGGTGAGGATGGTCGTGTGCGACGGCAGCGTGAGCGGCGTGCACGCCGTGCAACGCGAGAAACGAGCGCCCTGCGCAGCGAGCGCGTCGATGTTGGGCGTTCGCGCGGCCGCATTCCCATAGCAGCCGATGAAATCGGCCCGCGTGGTGTCGCAGGTGATGAGCAGCAGGTTCAGTGCGGCGGGCGCCGGCGGCTCGGAGGGCGCCAACTTGTTTCCGGCCAGCAGCCAGGCCCCTACCGCGGCGGCACCAAGGAACGCGCCGCCCGCGACCCAGGCGGTCGCTCGGCGCAAGCGCGCCCGCGCGACCGGCGTCCCCGGCGGAGGCGCGGCTGCGGGCTCACGCCGCGTCCGGACTTTCTGCGAAGCTGGAGAATCCTGCGCGGCCGATCGCTTGCGACGCCTGCTCATTCGGCGGCTAGCTTACCCGGAACAGCGGGAGCGATGGAGCCTGACGCGCCTTGTCGGACGACGAAAATCGCGTCGTCCGTCGCGCCGGGCACCCGAGCAGGTTCGCCCGCGTGTCGACTCGCGGAACGCGCACGGGACGCAGCCACCAGCAGAGGCGGCCGATCGGCGACGCCGTCCTGGTCCTGGGGCGGTCGGACAACCCCGTACGACCGCCTGGCGCGCGGCGCGCGCTCGGCCGCGCCGCGGTTGCCGCGCGCCCCGGCGTGGAAGAACCTGCTCGACGAGCCAACGTGCGGTGACGATTGGCGCCGTGCGCTCCCCAAGCCCCGCCTTGCCGGTAAGAATGTCTGCGCCCAGGATGGTCCGAGCACGCAACAGGGTGTTCCGCTTGGCGGCCTGGAATCAACTGAGAGGCCATGAATGGCGGGATCCGGATTCTGGCACGGCAGAAACGTATTCGTTACGGGTGCTTCGAGCGGCCTCGGCTGGGCGCTCGCCGAGCACCTTGCCGGCAGAGGCGCGCATCTCGGGCTCACGGCGCGACGAGGCGAACGCCTGGCTGAACTGGCGGACCGTTGCCGCGCGCGCGGCGTCCGCGCCGCGTTCGCTGCGGCGGACATCCGCGATCCGCGTCAGGCCGCTGCGGCACTGGCTGCGCTGCGCGGCGAGCTGGGTGTGTGCCACGTGCTCATCGCCAACGCCGGCGTGCATCGGCCGACCGACGGGCATGAGTTCAACGTGGACGACGCGCTGGACGTCTTCGCAACGAACGTCAGCGGCGTGATCGCGACCATCGGCGCCGTGCTGCCCGAAATGGTGGCCAGGAACGAGGGACGGATCGCGGTGGTGGCGAGCATGGCGGCGATGCTGGGGCTGCCCGGCGTCGGCGCGTACTGCGCCAGCAAGGCCGCCCTGGTCACGTTCATGGAGAGCCTGCGAATCGACCTGCTCGATACGGCCGTGAAAATGACGACGGTCTGTCCCGGTTTCGTGGATACTCCGCTGATCGCGAACCACGATCCCCGCATCCTCAAGTTCCTGCTGTCGGCGCCCGACGCCGCCGCGCGGATCGCACAGGCCATTGAGCGCGGCCGGACGGAGGCCTGGTTCCCCTGGCCGATGTGGGCGCTGGCGCGATTCGGACGCGCACTTCCGCTGCGATGGTACTATGCCATAGTGCGCGGACAACGCCGGCGCGGCACAACGCGCCCTGAAATCGGTTCCGAACGCGACTAACCGCGTGAGAATCCGAGCGGCGCGCCCGCAACGTCCGGGCGTTATTGCACTTCGATTGGGTCGCGCGTCATCCGTATGCATGTCAGAATGGCAGCGGAGTTCGTGGGTTTCTGACGGCGGCCTGGTCCGTAACCATCGTTTGCACAACATCTTACACACTGAGCGCCAAATCCGAGGCGGCTGGTCCGCGGCTTGCATACCACGATTGGGCGGTGCTCCGCGCCCGAATTGTGCCTCTGAGGAGAGCGGAATGTCCAAAATCATCGGGATCGACCTGGGGACCACCAATTCGGTCGTCGCCGTCATGGAAGCGGGACAGCCGAAGGTGCTCATCAACGACGCCGGCTCGCGGCTCACGCCCTCTGTCGTTGCCTTCACGGACAAGGGCGAGCGGCTGGTCGGCCAACGGGCGCGCAACCAGCAGATTACGAATCCGCGCAACACAATCTTTTCAATCAAGCGCTTTATGGGCCGCCGGCACCGCGAAGTGGCGCAGGAAGAGAAGATGGTGCCATACACCGTCGTCGGCGGCGCGGACGAGCTCGTCCGAGTGAAGGCCGGCGAGAAGGAGTACGCGCCGCCGGAGATCTCCGCAATGATCCTTCGCGATCTCAAGGCGACGGCAGAGCGCTACCTGGGCGAGACCGTCGAGCGCGCGGTCATCACCGTCCCGGCGTACTTCAACGACTCGCAGCGTCAGGCGACCAAGGAAGCCGGCCAGATCGCCGGGTTGAAGGTCGAGCGCATCATCAACGAGCCGACGGCGGCCGCGCTCGCCTACGGCCTGGACAAGAAGAAGAACGAGAAGATCGCGGTCTTCGACCTGGGCGGCGGGACGTTCGACATCTCGATTCTGGACATCGGCGACGGCGTGTTCGAGGTGCTCAGCACCAACGGCGACACGCACCTCGGCGGCGACGACCTGGACGAGGAGCTGATTCACTATCTGGCTGAGGAGTTTCGGCGCAAGGAAGGCGTCGACCTGCGCAAAGACCCGATGGCGCTCCAGCGCCTCAAGGAGGCGGCCGAGCGGGCCAAGTGCGAGCTTTCGGGCAGCATGGAGACGCAGATCAATCTGCCCTACATCACCGCCGACGCGAGCGGACCGAAACATCTCCAGATGACCGTCACGCGCAGCAAGTTCGAGCAGCTTGTCGAGAAACTCATCGAGCGCTGCCGCGGGCCGGTGATGCAGGCGCTCCAGGACGCCAAACTCAGCCCGCGGGACATCGACGAGGTTGTGCTCGTCGGCGGCTCGACGCGCGTGCCCATGGTGCAGCGCCTGGTCAAGGAGATCTTCGGCAAGGAGCCCAACCGCAGCATCAACCCGGACGAAGTCGTCGCGGTCGGCGCCGCGATTCAGGGCGCCGTGCTCAGCGGCGAAAAGTCCGACATCGTGCTGCTGGACGTGACGCCGCTCTCGCTGGGCGTGGAGACGCTCGGCGGCGTGATGACCACGCTCATCCCGCGGAACACGACCATCCCAACCAGCAAGAAGGAAATCTTCTCTACCGCGGCCGACAGCCAGACCGCCGTGGACATCCACGTGCTCCAGGGCGAACGGAAGATGGCGTTGGACAACCGCACGCTCGGGAAGTTCCAGCTCGCGGGCATTCCTCCGGCGCCGCGCGGCGTGCCGCAGATCGAGGTCACGTTTGACATCGACGCGAACGGCATCCTGAACGTGTCCGCCAAGGACCTCGGCACCGGCAAGGAGCAGCGGATCGAGATCAAGTCGTCCTCCGGCCTGAGCCAGGACGACATCGAACGGATGGTCAAGGACGCCGAGTCGCACGCCGGCGAGGACGAGAAGAAAAAGCAGCTCGTCGACCTGCGCAACCAGGCTGACCAGATGCTCTACCAGACCGAGAAGACGCTCAAGGAGCACGGCGACAAGGTCGATGCCGGCACGCGGGGCGAGATCGAGCAGGCCATGAATCGGCTGCGCGACTCGGTCAAGAGCGACGAAGCGCGAGTGATCGAAAGCGCAATCGAGAACCTGACCACGACCTCGCATAAGCTCGCGGAACAGATTTACAAGGCCGGCGCGGCATCCCGTAGCGCGCCGGAAGCGGGTGGGTCCGGGGCGGGCGTCGGCGCCGGCCAGGGCGCCAAGTCCGCCAAGGACGAAGACGTCATCGACGCCGATTTTGAGGTCAAGAAGTAGGGTTCCGCACGGTACGCCGACGCCCCCCACGCGCTCCGACGCCGGAGCGTCAACGGTGGTGTGCTTTCTTGCGCGACAATTCGCGCCGCGGAGTCGCACCCGTGCAGCCACGGTAGCGCCCCGACCTTCGCGTCCGACGACGAATCCTACGCTGGTCACGGATGACCACGCTTCACACGTCGCGCAACGGCGCGCCGGGCTCGCCCCCTATCCAGCGCCTTTCTCCACCGCGGACCGTATCCGACTTGCTCTCAACCCGCACAAAGTCCGCCGCAAACGTCCGATACCCCCGCGCCGAATACGCGTCCCTGATTCCCGCGCGCAATTCAGCCGAAGCAACTTCGAATGTTGGCAGAGTACGGGATCATCGACGCCGTCCGCTCGTTCGGACAGTTTCGGCTTGCACCGCCGACGTCGCCGCTTGGCGACAGCGGCGCGCAGCCGGCGCTCGTCTTCCTGATCGACGCCGACAACGGCGCTGCGGAGCGCTGCGCGGCGACGCTCCGTGCCGCCGATCATCGCGCCGTTCGCGTCCGCAGCGTGGAAGAACTCCACATCGAGCCGCCGGAAAGCACCGCGGTCATCCTGCTGGACGAGGGCGTTCCCGAATGCGCGGCGATTATCGCGCAGCTCCGCGCCGGGGCCGCCACGCATCACGTCCCCATCGTTCTCATGTGCGCTTCGAACACCGGCCCACCCGCGCACGAGCTTGAACGCCTTTGCGTTGACGAGGTCATTACGAAGCCGGTGCGGGCTCACGAACTGCTGAAGCGCGTGAACGCGATGGCGCAACTGCACGCGCTTCGCTGCGGCGCCGGCCGGCGCGCCGAGCAGGCGCGCATGCTCACCGCGCTTCTCGAACTCACGCAGGGACTCGTGTCCGCCGGCGACATGGACAGCGCCGTGCAGCAGCTCATCGCCACGACCGTGGCGGTGACCGGCTGCCGTCGGGTCGGCGTTCTCCTGCCGGATCCCCGCGGCCAGAACCTGCGGCTCGCCGGCCATACGGCGTTGTCCGAGTCCGAACGAGCGACCGCGTGCATACCCGCCGCGCGAACCGCGTCCGGCGCCGTGCTGGCGACGGGCACGCCCGCGATTGCCAACGACGCGCAGGCCGGACCGCTCGACATCGCGCCGGACGAGGCGCCGCTGCTCTCCGATCCGCCGTTCCTGATCATGCCGCTGCGCGCCTCCGGCTCGACGGTGGGCGTGCTGACGGCGGCGGCGCGCTTGCGGCGGCTGCCGTTCGCGCCCGACGAGATCGAGATGCTGGAGCTGCTGGCCAACGTCGGCGGATCGGCGATCGAGGAAATCCTCTCGCGGCACTCGCGCGACGCGGCCCGCGACTCGATCGTCTTCTCGCTCGCCTCTCTGGCGGAGCAGCGCGACCAGCAGACCGGGCATCACCTGGAGCGCGTCACAGGGTACTGCCACCTGCTGGCCGCCGAACTGCGCGAACACGGCGCGTTCGCGCACCAGCTCGACGACGCCTTTCTCGCAGTGCTCGAAAAGGCGGCGCCGCTGCACGACATCGGCAAGGTAGCCGTCCCCGACGCCGTGCTGCTGAAGGCCGGCCGGCTCACGCCGCTCGAGCTCGAGCGCATGCGCAGCCACACGACGGCCGGCTGGGAGACGCTGACTTCGATCTCCCGGCGCGTGCCGGACGCCGCGTTTCTGCGCGTCGCGGCGGACATCGCGTACGCGCACCACGAGCGCTACGACGGCAGCGGCTACCCGCGCGGGCTGCGCGGCGAGGAGATTCCGCTGGCCGCACGGATTCTCACCGTCGCTGACGTGTATGACGCCCTGCGCAGCAAGCGCCCGTACAAGGTGGCGCTGGGGCACGACACGTCGCGCGAGATCATGCTCTCGGAGCCGGGCGGAATGTTTGATCCGGCGGTCGTCGACGCGTTCCTCCGCGTGGAACGCGAGTTTCAGCGCCTTTCACACGAGCTGTCCGACGACGCGTCTGAATCCGACGACGAACGTCCCTCGCCAATGCGGTAGCCTTCCGGCACGCGAGAGCGGTGCGGCGCTCAGCTGCGCCACTCGCACGGGACCGTCATTCCCGCGCACCATCCGTCATTCCCGCGCACCATCCGTCATTCCCGCGCAGGCGGGAATTCAGCGACCACGAGGCGCACTGGACCCCCGCCTGCGCGGGGGTGACGAGGGGGAACGCCGACTGCGCGGGGGTGACGATGGGGAGCGTGGCGTTCTGCCGGCACGAGACAAGGGACGACGGGCCCTTCTGCGGAGGCAAGGAGGCAAGGAGGCACGGAGCGCAGGCAACGGGGATCAGGTAGCTGCAAACGGGAATCAGGGATCGATGCGTGTGAGCCGAACGTCGTTGCGCCCCCTCGGTCAGAACCGCGAGCGCAAACGAGCGCTTCCGCCCCACTCAGAACCGCGAGCGCAAGCGAGCGCCCAGAACGCGCGAAAGCCGGCTCCACAAGAGAGCCGGCTTTCTACGGGTCTGGTGAAACCGCGTTCCGTCAGCCGCCGAGAATCGTGGCGGCGTGGGTCTGGAACTCGCTGCGCAGTTTGGCCATCGCGCGGGTCTCGAGCTGCCGCACGCGCTCCTTGGACACGCCGAAGTTCCGGCCCACCTGCTCCAGCGTCTGCGGGCCGCCAGCCCCGGCCAGACCGTACCGCTGGCGCAGAATTTCCGACTCGCGCTCGTCGAGCGAACCCAGCATGCGGTCGATCACGCCGCGGACCGCGGGCAGGTACTCGTTGTCGAACGCGCCAGGCTCGGCCGCGGCGTACGACTGGAGCAGCTCATCGTGCCCGGTCTGGTAGCGGTCGCGGTGATGGTTGTGCTCGGGGATGGTGCGGGCGAAGTTCTTGATGATCGCCCAGGACGCGTACGTGCTGAACTTGAACCCGCGCGTGAAGTCGAACTTGTCGACCGCGCGCATCAGCGACACGTTGCCGTCGCTCACCAGCTCGTAGAAGTCGCTGGTCGGGCGCAGGTGCCGCTTGGCGATGCTCACCACCAGCCGCAAGTTCGCCTGCACGATGCGCTGTTTCTCCCTCGCGGCGGCGTCAAGCAGGGCTTCGATACGGTCCAGCTCTGCGGCCGTCACCGTCTGCGGGTCGATCACCTTGCGGGCCGCGTCGGCTTTGTACTTGAGGTAGTTGAACCGCCGAAACAGCGCGAACTCCGTCTCGCGCGAAAGCAGCGGCGTGCGGAAGAGCTGTCGAATATACGGCGGCAGGTCGCGCGGAATTCGCCGTTCGTCGGTCGCGGGACCGACCACGTCTGCGGCCGGGTCTTTCAGGATTCGCTCGTCGGCGTCGTCGGCCAGGAAATCGTCGCACGACACAAACTCGATCGTGCGCGCAATCAGCTCGCGCGCCCGCATCTCGCGCACGACGCGGTACACGTCGGCGATCGGACGCTCGAAGCGCCGCGCCAGCGCATCGAGCGCGACGCCGTCGCGGTACGCCTCCCAAATGCTGGTGCTTTGCTCGTCGCAGGCCAGCGTCGCGGGCGCCCGGTTGAACAGCCCGGACTTCGGATGGGCAAGATCGTGCTGCTTGAGCAACAGCCGGATCGTCTCAACCGCGCGGCCCGTGGAGGCGGATATCGCCTTCGCCACGCCGTTCACCGTAATCCGCGGCTCGGTCTCCACCATGGCGCGTGCTTGCACGAGAATCGCCTCTCGTTCCTCGGCCGACAGTTGCGAGAACGTGCTGCCGCGCTGCACCAGCTCCGAGTTCACGGCGACAAAGCGGCGCACGCAGCGATCGGGAAAGACCAGCCGTAGCCGACGGTCGGGAAAACGCGCTCGCCAGCCGACAAGTCCCCTGCGGTGCCAGCGGAAGATCGTTTTGGTGCTTACGTCGAAGCGCTGGGCGAGCTCGCTTACGGTGTGGAGTCGCTCCGGCCAGGATCCATAGCGGATTCCTGAATCGGCGCTCAAATCCTCAGCCATCAGAACCAGGTCGCTGCAAAGCGCCTCGCCCGAGACCAGTTGAGCGTCGAGCGCATCACCGTTCTCGCTTCGCCGGGGCCGATAGCCGGTCAGCGTGTGGCAAATGAAATCGAACGGATACCGCCGCTGCGGTTCGACGAGCGTGAGCAGGAACTCGATGTTATGCAACTGACGCAACCGGAGGCGGTTCGGGCCGCGCCGAAGCTGTGCTGCCAAACCAGCAAGTGCGGAGGAGTGATACCCGTGCATCGGCTCTCCTGGTCGTCGCGTTCCTGCCCTGCGAGTCCTGACACGCCGACCGGCAGGCGGGGTAGGAAACCGGTTCAGCCGTCAGTTCGCACCGCGCGCCGAACGCAACGGAGCAGTGCTAGGAGCCACAGCCACCCATAAAGTATGCCTCAAAGGCGGCAATCCGTCAAATGATTCTAGCACATGGCTCAAAAGCCGCGCTGTGACTAAATTCCGTCACACAGAGTTTCGCGACCCGCTAATCGGCCGAGGCTTCCGAACCCCTGTTGACGAAGATATAGTACAAGGCTCCTTCCGCAAGTGTCCGTCCTGCAAGCGCTTCCGCACCTGGCCCGATGCCGTAGAACAGGTCGCTTCGACCGGCAGCTCGAATTGCTCCGCCCGTATCCTGGTCCAGTGCGAAGCCAGCGTACGCTTGGTTTTCTACCCCCTCAGATCCCCGAACGGGTAGCGCGGTATCGAGGAATGCGAGGCAGGCGCGAGGAAAAACCTCCTTGTCCGTCGCGATCGTCCGATAAGGCGTGACCGGCACGTTGATGCTGCCGAACGGACCGCCGCGCTCCGGCTTGAAGAATACGTAGCGGTCGTTCTGGTTGCAGTAGGCGTCCACTTGGTCCGAATGCTCGCGGAAGTACGCGCGCAGCGTGGGCAGCGAGAGCGAGTTCTGATCGATCACCCCGTCGCGGATCATGAGTTGCCCGATCGACGTGTACTCGTACCCGTTGTTGCCTGCGTAGCCCAGTTCGACGATCGACCCATCCCCCTGACGCAGCCGCACCGAGCCTTGTACTGTTGCGATGTACACTTCGAACGGGTCGCGCAGCCAGGCGATTTCACGTCCGGCCAGCACGCCGCGCTCGTTGATCTCGCGCCGCGTGGGGCACCGGCCGAGCGAGCCGTCCGCCGTGCGCCAACCGAGCGTCCGGCCCTCAGTGTCCTTGGCTAGCTCCGGCGGCAGGCCGTAGAGCGGATGACGAAATTCGCCCTCCGGGCGCAGGCGGCCGTCGAAGATCGGCGTGTAGTAGCCGGTGAACAGCACCGTGCCTTGGTCGTCGCAGCCGACCGACTGGTATACGTCGAAGTCGCGGCGGATGACCTCGTCAAACTCCTGCGCCGTGCGCGCGGAATGCAACAGGCTCAGGAACGCGTTGAGTGTGGCGACGGCACGCGCGTGCGAGATGTCGCCGTACGGAAAGTACTTCTGGCTGGACGGCCGGGAGAGGTAATCCAGGCTGTGTCGGATGGCCTCTTCCAGGCCGGCGCGATTCTCGAAGCCGCGCGAGAAGTCCGGATACATTTCCGGCGGAATCTTGCGCAGCGCAAGCTGCCCCGGCGGCAACGGCCGGGCGTAGTCCTTCTCTCGCTGTCGCCGAGCCGGAACCCACGGCTCCTCCTTGGGCGGCTGCTCGCAAGCCGGCAGCACCAGCGTGGCGGCGAATACCAGCATCGTCATCGTTGCACGTCTCACGTACGGCTCCTTCCCGGCGAGAAGTGGGCTATCCCTAGCCGCGCTCGCGGATGGCGTGACATTCTGGAGCCGCGCAGCGCTGGGGGCAAGCGGCGCGCAGACCCGCGCCGAGCCGCCGCCGTTGCTCAGGAGTGCGAGTCGACCTCGCGCTCGTGTTGCTTGCGCTCGCGCGTGGCGCGCTCCAACGTCTGGCGTTC
>JABRWC010000085.1:0-65496 GCA_039961675.1 Phycisphaerae bacterium | reverse complement strand
GCGTTAAGGCGGCCGGGCGGCTCGGGGGCGGCGGGCAGGAAAGCGCTCATTCGAAGGATTGGCGGCGAACCTCAGGCAGAGCCGCGGCAGCGAGTGCTGCCGCGGCCCTGCCAAGCCGCCGGCGCGCGGGGCTTCCGCACACTGGAGTCCGCGCAGAGTGTCCAGTGAGGCGGCCCCAGCGCACCGTCAGCGCCTATCCGCCGATCGCCTCCAGGAACGCGTCGGTCGCCGAATCCATCGGCTCGGTCGCGCCGTCGATCGTCTTCAGGAACTCGAGCAGGTCGGCGCGGTCGCTGGCGCTGAGCGTGTTCTCGATCGTATCCGCGCCCAGCAAGTGGCGGTTGAACACGTTTTCCAACGACTGGGCCGAGCCGTCGTGGAAGTACGGCGCGTGATAAGCGACGCCCAGCAGGGACGGCACGTTGAAGCCGATTCCGCCCAGCGCTGCAACCGCGTTGTTGCGGATCTCGATCGCATTCGCGGCGTTAAACGTGCCCACGTTCTCGATGAACGTGAGCGTGTCGGCGCCGACCGTGTACGAGCGGACCTGCGCCCCGGCGTTGGTCACACCGGGATCGCGCGGCACGCCCGGAGCGGCGGCATTCAGCGGGTCGGACGTGAACGCCGGATTGTCCGCGTAGACGACCTGGCTCTTGGTCCACTTGGCGCCGCCGTGGCAGGTGGCGCAGTTGTTCTCGAACACGGTGCGGCCAAGCAGCGCCCCGGCCTCGTCTGCCGGCGGCGGGAGGATTGGCGCGCGGATGGTCTGAATCCAGAGCGTCTGCGCGTCGAGGGCGTCGCTGGCGCCCTGCGTGATGCCGTGGTTATAGACGTTCGGATTGACTGGGTCGCCAGCAAAGCCCTTGCCGCCCTGCACGCCGACCGAGTTCTCATTGAAATCGGTGACGCTGCCGCGCACGGCGTTCCAGTTGCTGATGCGCTGGTCGCCGGGGTTGTCCTTGGCGAAGAACGAATCGAGCGGGACGGTGTTGCGCGGGCCGGTGGCGAAAATCCAGGTCACGCCGTCGCTCAGGCCGTCCGGATGGCACGAAGCGCAGCTCGACCAGCCATTGTCGGAGGCCTTGCCGCGGTCGGACAGTGGGACGAAATCGCGCAGCGGCGTGTCGAAGATTCCGTTCTCCGGGATTCCCAGGCCGGTGAAGAAGCACAGCTTGCCGACCAGCGCCGCATGATCGAAGGTCCCTGGCACGGGCGGTTCCGATGCGGCGATGTCGCGCGCGAGCACCGTGTTCGAACTGAGGTCGATCGCGGTGACCGACATGCTGAGCTCGTTGTTGACGTATGCGCGCGTGCCGTCCGGGCGCATGGCGACGCCCGTCGGGATGTTTCCGGTCTGGAAACGGACCACGCCGTCGGGAGCGTTGATCGTGAGCTTGCCGTCGCCGCCGAGGCTGGCGCGTAGCACGTAGTTGTTGTTGCGGCTGACGAAGAGGAAATTCTCGCCGGCCGCGTCGGCGTCGACGTCGACGATGTCGCCGCCGAACAGACGATCGAGGACCGTGTTGGCTACGCTGGCGTCGGGCTGCGTCTCGGCTTTGATCTGGGCATTGAGATTGAGCGTCTCGGTGGTGGCCTCGGCCAGGGCGACCACGTCGACGACGTGCACCAGAGCCTGGAGGTTGACGTTGAACTTGATCGGCGGCTCGGGCGCGGCGCCGATGTTGGGCAGGAAGAGCCGTTCGCCGCGGAGCAGCGCCGCATGGAGCTGGTTCGGGAACGCGCCCTGCGGGTCCGCGGCGATCACGGCGGCCGTCGCGTCCGCCACGGTGGCGTCCGGGCAGAAGGTGTCGTTGGCGGCGTTAGCGTTCGTCAGCTTGCAGAAGCTGGAACGGTTGGCGGTGAATCCGGAGTCGGCGATCGGAGCGAGCGCGATGGTGCTGAGCGCACTGGAATCCGCGATGGGGAAGGCGTTGACGAACGCCTGCTTTCCGTCGTCGAACGCCTCGGACTTGCCGGGGATCAGCTCGGCATAGAAGCGCGTCACGAACACCGATTGGTCGGTGTCTACGTCGTCGTTGTCGTTCGAGATGGCGATCGCGGTCGGGTTGCCGCCGACTTCGATCGTCTCGGTAACGGTGCGCGTCGCCAGGTCGATCTTCGACACGGTTCCCGCGGTGTGATTGGCGACGAAGGCCAGCGTACCGTTGGGCGTGACCGCGCAGCCGCGCGGCTCCGTGCCGACGGGAATCTCACCCACCACCGAGAACGCGTCGCTGCCGCTGAGCGAAATCAGCGACACGGTTCCGCTGGCGCTGTTCGTCGCCAGCGCGAGCTTGCCGTCCGGCGTGACGGCCACGTAGCGCGGCTCGTCGCCAACGCCGATTTCGGCGAGCTTTTTGAACGTGTCGGCGCCGCCGGCGTCGCGCACCTGGATCACCGAAACGCTGTCGGATTCGCGGTTGGCGACGATGACGCGCTGGCCGTCGAGCGTGAGCGCGATCGTCGAAGAACGCGTGGGGGTCGTGAACCGGAAGGTCTGCGGCTCCGGCTCCGGCTCGGGTTGGGGTTGCGGCTCGGGCTCGGGTTCAGGCTCGGGCACGGGTGCGATGACGCAACCCGCCATGCCGGACAGCAGCAGGAAGGCGCCCGCCAGCAGGGCGGCCAGCTTGGAATCGAAGCGGGATCTCATCTTTGGGTCTCCTCCTTCCAGGAGTCGTGAGGGGCAAGAGCGCCCGCCTGGAAGCGCGGGCGCTTCGCGTCAGAACTTGAGCTTTCCACCGGTGCGAACGGACTCGATGAGCGGATCGATCCGCGGCCCGTGCGGAGCGATCATGTGTGCTCAATTGTTCGGCATTCTATCAGGTTTTTTCGGACCTAAGACGGCAAATCCGCCGACCCGCGAAGATTCCCGCCACGCTCAGCAGGGCCAGCGAGGCCGGTTCGGGGACCGGCTCGCCGTAGACGAAGTCATCCATTACCACGAGGTCGGCGCCGGCGCCGGGTTCATCCAGCACGCCCGCGCCGAGCGCGGCAGTGCCCGAAAAGACCAGCACTCGAGCGACGATCGCCTCGTCGAACGAGACGCCGAGAAACGAAAACGTCTGGTCACCGATGCCCGCGGCAGGGGCGGCGCCCTCGTACAGGAGCTCGCCGGTCGCGTCGTACAGTTCGATGCTGGTCGTGCCGTCCAAATCCACGTCGCTGAAAACAGCGCCGAACCCGCGAGTCGTGGTGGGGGTCGTCGTCCCCGGGATGAAGAAGCGCACCTCGGTCACGTTGCTGCCGATCGCCGCGAACAAGCGCTGCGGACTGAAGGCGGCGAAGTTGTCGGCATAAGACGGATCGATGTGGGCGAAATCCGCCGGCGTACCGGTGGGATTGTCGTTGTCCGCGCTGACCTCGAAGCCGGCGCCGGGCGTGAGGAACTCGATGCCGCGCGCCCGGCCGGTCGTCGTCCCATTGAAAAAAGTGCCGGGGAACGCGTTAGGCGACGACGCCGAGTCGGGCACGGCGTCCCAGTTGATCTCCCGCCGGCCGGCGCCAAAAGAGCCGGGGACGTTGGGATTGAGCGCCCCGAGGTCGGCGCGGAACGAATCGAGCTCGGACTGGATGGCGGCCGCGTCGGGGCCGGCGGCCTGACGCACCGTTTCAGCGGATGCGCTGAGTGACAGACCGGCCGCGAAAACCGAAGCGAACGCCAGACTGGAACGGGTCCGAAGGCACAACTTCCTCATGCATTTCTCCTCTGCTTGGAAGGAACCGTTGACGGGCCGGGTCGCGGCGCGGCGCCGACCGGCCGAACGCTCGCATTCGTGCGCGAGATCGGGCGGCGGTGCGGCAACCGTGCCGCCCGGCTCACTCCTGTCACGCCCGAAGAGCGAGCGGCGGACCGAAATCAGCGATTCTTTTTCTGGGGAGTTGCTCGGCTGGCGGCGCAGGCGATCGCGCGCCGCGAAAGTGTCACAGCACAGCGAGTGGTCCTGAGCGGAGCGTCCGCGACGCGGAGAATCGCTCATTCAAGATGCGCGCCACTCGTACCAGCGATGCTACGGGCGCCTGCGGCGGGCGGCAGCATGACCGCAAGGCCGGTCGCGCAACTTCTAATGTACTCAGCCATTCTGAAAGTCAGCAGGACAATCCCGGACCTTTGGCGGCGATGGCAGCGTTTAGGCTTGCTCCACGCCGTCCGCTTCGGATATACCACAGAAGGGGCGGCGGAGACGAGCCCGCTGATGCCGTCTTGGTGTGTTACACCGTGCCGGCCGCGCCAGTGAACCAGACCATTCAAGTTTGGAGCCAAGCATGACACCGTGGATCGCCGCTGCGTTGATTCCGTACGCGCCGGTCGCGCCGGGACCCGATTCGATGCTCGTCGCGGGCGCGACCTGCTGGCGCTACGAGTTCCGCGCCAGCACGTTCGCCGCGAGCGCCCAGGAGGAACCCGCGATCGCCAGTCGGCCCGACGGCTCATTCGTCGCCATCTGGTCGAGCCGCAGGCAGAACGACGGTCGCTACGGCGTGTACACGCAGGCGTTCACGCCGCTCGGCGTGGCGGATGGGGCCGAAACGAGGCTCGGCGACGTCACCGGCGCGCATGAGCTGAACCCGGCTGTCGCTTGCGGCGGGGATGCGGTCTGGAGTGTGCGGCAGGTTTTCGGCGCCGATGGGCATGCCGGCAGCATCGTGGCCGCGCGCATCGACTCCGGCGCCGCTCCGCGCGACGTGCCGGTGAATCAGCGCGGCCAGGGACACCAGGTCGACCCCGTGGTGGCCGTGAACCCGGCCGGCGCGGCGGCGATCGCCTGGACGTCGGTCGAGGAGGTGAAGGCGACGCCGCGGGTCTGCGCCCGCGTGTTGGGTGCTGACGGGACGCCGCTTTCGGATGAGGTCAACCTGCGTGGCGGCGCCGGCGGCGCGCTGACGGCGTCGATCGCGGCCGGTCCGGACGGCGGGTTCCTGGTCGTCTACGCGAAGCTCGACGAGCAACGCCGGCCCGCCGGAATCGCCGCGCGCCGGCTCGACGGCGACGGCTCGCTCGTCGGCGACGAGATCGACGTCAGCGGCTCGCCGCGGGCCAGCCAGATCGAGCCAGTCGTGGCGGCGACAGGCGACGGGTACGTCGTGGCGTGGCTGGACGCGGAGTCAGACGGCGACGATTACGGCGTGATCGCCCGGCGGCTGGATCGGGCGGGCGCGCCGGTCGATGCACCGTTCGTTGCGAATACCGTTCGCGCCGGTCCGCAGAACGCGGCGGCGATCGCCGCGCGGGCCGACGGGAGCTTCGCGATCGCCTGGAACAGCAGCGACGGCGCGGGTACGGGGATATTTGCGCAGTGGTTCGCCGCGGACGGATCTCGCGTCGGCGGTGAGTTCCGCGTGAACCGCCGCACGGAGGGCGGCCAGGAGCTGCGCGAGGCTGCGGGAACGCAGCGGCTCACGTTCGGACCGGGCGGCGAGCTCCTTTGCATCTGGAGCGGCGACGGAGGGCAGGGCGATAAGTCGGGCGTCTACGTCACGACGATCGCGCCCCAGCCGTTCGAACTGGCTGGACGTATTCAGGGAGTGACGCCCGGGATGGCTCCGGCCGATGCTGGCGACCGGGCCGCGGATCCGCATCGCCCGCCGACGTTCAACCCGGACGAGATTGAGCTGGGGGAGCGTGAAATCCGCACCGAGCGCGGCGTAGATTTCGGCTTCGACGCGATCCTGAGCACAGGTTGGACGCCGCCGGACCCGCATATCGCGGTCGGGCCGAGCGACATCGTCGCGATGACGAACGGCCGTATCTCGATCTTCAACAAGAATGGCGGCCTGCTGTTTACGGACGAGATCGAGGACTCGTTCGGGTTCTGGGGCAGCGTGGGCGCGACGGGCTTCGTGTTCGACCCGGAGGTGATCTACGACGAGATGAGCGGGCGGTTCTTCGCGATGGCGGCGGAGGCGTTCGCGCCGGGGAACCGGTCGTACGTGCTGATCGCCGTGTCCGACGATTCAACCGCGGCGGGGAGCTGGTTCAAGTACCGCTTCGAGACGACCGGACTCGCGGGCGACCTGTTCGACTCGCCGAACATCGGTGTGAACGAACAGGCGGTGATCGTGACCGGCGACGGTTTCGGCATCACCGCGAACTACCCCGTGTACATTTACGACAAGGCATCGCTGCTGGTCGGCAGCCCGCCGGCCATCACGCGCTCGTTTACGCTCAGCACCTCCACGCAGTCGGCCGGCGTCCCGCCGCAGTGTTTCGCGGGGAACCTCTTCTATCTGCTGGAGCACCGCGAGGGCTTCGGCAACGACCGCGTGCGGCTGATCGCGATCACGAACGGACTCACGACGCCGACGGTGTCGGAGTTCCTGGTGCCCGTGTCGTCTTATGACGACCCCGAGGACCCGCCGCAGCTCGGCAGCAGCGTCCGGCCGGAGACGTTCGACCAGCGCATGTGGAGCGTGGCGTACCGCGACGGCTCGTTCTGGGCCTGCCAGCACGTGAACAGCACGCGCGTGCGGGCGCGCTGGTACCAGATTGCGACGAACGGCTGGCCCAGCAGCGGCACGCCGGCGCTGGTCCAGTCGGGCGAGATCGACCCGGGCGGCACGGTCCGCACGTTCTTCTGCTCGATCACCGCGAACAGCAACGGGACGGCGGCGATGTGCTTCTCGCGCAGCTCGCCGACGGAGCGGCTGAGCATGGGCACGACGTACCGGCTGGAGTGCGACACGCCAGGGACGTTCCGCACGATGACGGTACAAAAGTCGAGCACGACGCCCGACAACTCCGGCCGCTGGGGCGACTACTCGGGGATTCAGCCCGACCCCGCCACGCCGAACCGCTTCTGGGCAATCCACGAATACACCACTGGCTCGTGGCGGACGTGGATTTCGCGGATCGACACCGAAGTTTGCTTCATCGAGGGTGACCTGGACGGCGACGGCGACGTGGACCTGGCGGACCTGTCGCAGCTTCTCACGTCGTTCGGTCTGTGCGTCGGCGACGCGGGTTACGACCCGGCCGCAGACCTGGACGGCAGCGGCTGCGTGGACCTGCCGGACCTCTCGGCGCTGCTGACCAACTTCGGCTTGTAGTGAGGTTTCGGGACGGGATGAGTCGGGGCGGCGCGGACCGGCGACGGTCTGCGCCGCCCCGCGCCTTTCGCCGCCGATCGCCGGCGAGAGGACCCGGCTGCCGCGTGCGGTCGGCGTCGAACCGGGCAGGCGCCCGTATTCCGCGGGTGCGGATTTCGAGTATCCTCTCCGCTCGCGCTCATTCATGGGCGCCATCATTGCCGTGCACGGCAGCGGACGCGCGGCCGCGAGCGTTCATCGATCTGCGAGGAGTCTGCACTTGAAAACAGCGCTCAACGAATCGCCGGCGGGAGCGGCAGCGATTGCGACCGGCCGGACCGAGGGCGAGCTTTTCGGCCACCCGAAGTGCCTGTTTACGCTGTTCTTCGCCGAGATGTGGGAGCGCTTCAGCTTCTACGGCATGAAGGCGCTGCTCATCCTCTACATGGTAAACTACCTGTTCTGGACGCAGGAAAGCGCCTCGCATGTGATGGCCTGGTACGCGGGGCTGGTCTACGCCACGCCCATCCTCGGCGGCATCGTCGCGGACAAGCTGCTCGGGGCGCGCTGGTCGGTCGTGATCGGCGGCGTGCTGATCGCGACCGGGCATTTCCTGCTGGCGTTCGAGCCGCTGCCCTTCTTCTATGCCGGCCTCGGGTTCCTGATTGTCGGCACCGGATTCCTCAAGCCGAACATCTCCACGCAGGTAGGCGCGCTCTATCGGGCAAAGGACGACCGCCGCGACTCCGCGTTCACGATCTTCTACATGGGAATCAACACCGGGGCGTTCCTCGGTCCGCTCGTGTGCGAGGCGCTTCGCGTCAACTTCAACTATCACGTCGGCTTCGCCGCCGCGGGCGTCGGCATGGTGATCGGGTTGATCGTCTACATCTCCGGCATGAGCTCCGTGGTGCGGCGCGAGAAGGCGATCCGCGAGCTGGAGGCCAAGGAGGCCGAGCGCGGGGAGTCGCGGGGGTCCACAGCGGACGCGGTGAACGAGAAGGGCGTCCCGATGTCGCGCGTGTACGCCGAGCGCGCGGTCGTGCTGGTCATCATCTGCCTGTTCGCCGTGCTGTTCTGGGTCGGTTTTGAGCAGGCCGCCAACGTGATGAACCTCTGGGCCGACAAGCATACGAACCTATGGATCTTCCGCGGCGAACCGAAAACGGCCGTCATCGCCGACGCAGCGACCGGGGCGTTCCCCGCCTACCCGGCCGACGGCGGGATATCCGACTGGCAGATGGGTCCGGCGGCGACGCAGTCCATCAACCCCGGGTTCATCATCTCGCTGGCCGTGCTGTTTGCCTGGCTGTGGACGTTCCTGGACAAGCGCGGGTTGCAGCCTTCGACGCCGATGAAGATGGCAATGGGCGTGTTTTTCCTCACGCTGGGCTACGGCGCCGTGATCGCCGCGGCGCAGCGCGAGAATGGCCCGACCAGCGCGCCGCTGGCCGCGATTCCGAGGGGGTTGAGCGTCGAGCCGGACGGCCGGATCGTCCAACGATCCGATGGGGACGTCACCAACTTCGGCGCGACGCGTCTGCGGTACGAAGCCGGCACGCTGCACATGAGCGGAGTACTCACCGATCTCGACTGGACACGCGTGCTCGGCGCTACGGCCGATCCGCAGTTCGCCGCCGCCGTGAACGAGCTGAAGCAGAAAGCCGCGGACGCGGCCGAAGCGGCGCGCCTCGCGCACAGCACCGCAAAGTGGACGGTTCAGGCGGATGTCCCCGCGACCGCGGGCGACCCGGTGCCCATCGCGGGCTGGCCGACGAGCGTCGGCTGGGAAGCCGCGACGCGCACGCTCACCGCCACGGCCGTGATCCCGGACCGCGAGCACGCGCAGCTCCTGGCCGCGGCGGCGGAGCCGGCGTTTCGCGAGGCGGTGACGAAGATTTACGTTGAGTCTTCCAAACTGCGCGTGAGCATCCTCTGGCTGCTGCTGTTCTATTTCCTGGTGACGGTGGGGGAGCTGTGCCTCTCGCCGGTCGGGCTGTCGCTGGTGACGAAGGCCGCGCATCCCAAGTACGTCGGGCTGTTCATGGGCATCTGGTTCTTCACCACCGGGGCGCTGGCGAACTACTCGGCGCACTTCGTGGGCGGATACTGGGGCAACATGACGCCTACAGAGTATTTCATGATCTTCGGCGCCATCGCGGCGGGGGCCACGGTGCTGATGCTGCTGATGCTCCGATTCCTGAAGCCGATGCTTCACGGGATTCACTGACGTCGAGCCGAGCTGCGCCGCCGATTTGCGTCGCGACCATGTGGAGGGGGCGCCGATCCGAGCCGCGACCGTAAGGGAGCGGGGACCAATTCAAGGCGGGACTGCAACGCAGCGAAGCATCCGCACGGGCGACAGGCGCTGGCGGCGCACGCACGGCCCCGTCGATATTTCGCGCTCGCCGGCGCGCGGCTCGGACAGATGGTTGCGAGTTTCGATGGCGACCGGGCGCTGAGTTTCTCGCCGGCGCCTTGCTGATGATTTCGAAAGGAACTGGATTGTGAATCAATTCGCCTCCGCGAGCGCTGAATCTCGCCCGCCCGGTTTTCTGGCCCAGGTCCGCAGCTTCCCGGGCAGCTTCTGGATCGCCAACACGATGGAGATCTTCGAGCGGATGGCGTGGTACGGTTTCTTCGCCGTCAGCTCGCTGTACATCACCGGCCCGGTGGAGACCGGCGGGCTGGGGTTCACGTCGGAGCAGCGCGGGGCGATCCAGGCCATCATTCCGTTCCTGCTGTACCTGATGCCCGTGCTGACCGGCGCGCTGGCCGACCGCTACGGCTACAAAAAGATGTTCATCATCGCCTACGTCGGCATGGCGGTGTTCTACTACGCGCTGGGCCAGTTCAAGACCATGCCGACGTTCCTGATGGCGTTCTTCTGCGTGGCGGTGGCGGCGGCGATCTTCAAGCCGGTTGTGGTGGGGACGGTCGCGCGGCTGACGAACGAGTCGAACTCGCGCATGGGCTTCGGCATTTTCTACATGATGGTGAACGTCGGCGGGTTCGTCGGGCCGATCGTGGCGGGCGTGGTGCGCGGTTGGGAATGGAAGTACGTCTTCATGGCGTCTTCCGGATGGGCGCTCGTCAACCTCGTAATCTGCCTGCTGCTGTACCGCGAGCCGACGACCGAAGCCGATTCGGCCAGCCGACGCTCGCTCCGGCAGGTGCTGTCCAACACCTACGAGGTGATTGGCAACGCGCGCTTTGGGTTGACCGTGTTCGTGGCGCTCATCGCGCTGCTGCTCGCCAGCCTGGAATACGAGTGGTTCACCTGGACGCACTGCGCCATCTTCGTGCCCGCGTGGCTGGTGCTGAACTTCCTGTGGGATGGTTTGCTCGCGGTCCCCGTACGCCGGGGCGACTCCGGGCCACGGCCAGTGTGGCTGCTTCAGCGCATGCATTGCAGCAACTGGCGGTTCGCGACTTACCTGCTGATCCTCTCGGGGTTCTGGACGGCGTTCAACCAGATTTTCCTGACCATGCCGGAGTACATCCGGGACTTCACCGAGACCCGCCCTCTCATTAACGCCACGAAAGTCGTGTTCGGCGAACGGGCAGCCGAGTACGTGGCAACGATTAACGAAGCTGAGCGCGCCGAAATCAAGAAAAAGGTGGAAGCGCTGCTCGACGCCCGCACGGCGGGGAGCATTCCGGACGACGCCCTGCGGAACGCGGCGCGGACGCTTCTGGAAAGCAAGGTCCGCCTTGCGCCCGCGCAGCTTCGGGAACTGGCGCTCGCGGCGGACGCGACGGCGGACCGCGTGACCGACCAGGTGATCGCCGCCGGGCGACAGTTCAATCCCGAGTTCATCATCAATCTGAACGCACTCGGGATCGTTTGCTTTCAGGTGCTGGTGTCGTTCGTGATCTCACGCTTTCACCAGTTCACGGCGATGATCCTCGGCATGGTCGTCGCCGGCGTGGGCATTGGTCTGTCGGCGCTGGCCGGCGACCAGGGAATGCTCGGCCCCGGCGGCCTGGGATGGATCGTCTGCGCCGGCATCCTGATCTTCTCCTTCGGCGAGATGATGGCCAGCCCCACCAGCCAGGAGTACGTCGGACGCATCGCGCCCGAGGACAAGAAGGCCCTGTACATGGGCTACTACTTCGTCGCCGTCGCGCTCGGGAACCTCTTCGGCGGCATCCTCTCGGGACAGTTGTATGGCTCGCTGGCGCGCGACATGCAGCGGCCGGACCTGATGTGGATCGTCTTCGGCGTGCTGATGTTCCTGACGGCGCTGATCTTCCTGATCTACAACCGCTACGCGCTGCCGCACGGCTCCAATCGCACGCTCGCGCCGGCGGCGTAGCCCGACGCGCGGCCCGCCGGGCTGCGGGCACATCGGCGAGATATTTGTCAATCGTCGTGGGTCTCTTCTTGACAGTCCGTTGAAAAAAAATTGTCCGCCCATCGGGGGACCGGCCGCCAGGCCGGTCTTGGCGGCCATTGGGTGTGCGCGCCCGCACTTATTCAACGGACAGCTAGCCGCCTGTCGAGCCGATTTCCCGTGTCCGGACTGCTGCCGGCAATCATTGGCTGCACAGGCTGTCGCAGCGAACCTCGTTCTCCTCAGGTGGCTGGTTTTCACCTGCCCGCGGACAGGTATACTCCGGCCCAGGGCGGCGGTGTGACGAGGGCCGAGATGTGATTCCCAACAACGCGCGCATTCTGTTTCAGGGCGACTCCGTCACCGACTGCGACCGCGACCGGCGCGTCGCGGCGCCCAACCTGCCGAACGGGCTGGGCAAGGGCTACGTGTTCATGATCGCCGGGCAGCTCCTGGCGAAGCGTCCCAACGACGGGCTGCTGGTCTTCAACCGCGGCTGCAAGGGAGACCGCGTGTGGCACCTGCTGGAGCGCTGGAAGCAGGACTGCATCCAGCTCAAGCCTGACGTGGTCAGCATCGTCATCGGCGGCAACGACCTTTGGGACAAGCTCGAGCACCGCTACGACGGCACGGTCCAGGACTTCGACCAGCAGTTCCACGAGCTGCTCTCGCTGACGCGCGCCGAGCTGCCGCACGCCCGGCTGATCGTCGGCGAACCGTTCGTGCTGCGCTGCTGCATCGTGGACGACCGCTGGTTCCCCGCGTTCGATGCCTACCGCGCGGTGACGAAGCGGTACGCGGACGGGTTCGGCGCGCTGTTCGTGCCGCTCCAGAGCATGTTCGACGAGGCGACGCGGATCGCCCCGCCGGAGTTCTGGGCCCCGGACGGCATCCATCCCAGCGTGGCCGGACATCACTTGATCGCGCAAACGTGGCTGCGGACGGCGGGGGTGGTGTGAGACAGGCACGCAGGCTTAGCAGTCCGTTAAAAAAATTGTCCGCCCATTGGGGCACCGGCCTCCAGGCCGGCTTTGAAGGCCATTCGGTGCGCGCTCCCGCACGGATGCGGACAGCCGAAGGCGGCCCACCTGTGCAGCCAGGTGGTGCTGCCAGCGGTGGAGAAAATCCTGGTGAAATCGAAGTCCCACGCCGCGTAAACGAACCTGACGGATGCCCCGGAATCGACTTGCACGGGAATTGACACGGCCTCCCTGTGGTCGCACGCCGCTCCGCGGCTCTGCGTCGCGATACGGTTGGGGACTCCAAGCTCCCAACGACCGCCAGGGGAGGCTCGCCGGAGCGGGCGACAAGTCGATCCGGCCTACTCTGGTTCGGCTGAATGTGCGTCGCCGTCGTTTCCGTTCCGCTGCGACCGGAGCAGCGTCCGCACGCCGGGATGCGTCTCGGCCAGGCGCGTCGCCCGGAACAAGCCTCCGCCCATCGGTCCGCCGCCCGGCGGGCCGTGGCGACCCATGAACGGTCCGGGAATGGGCGGCCCGCCGCGCGGACCCCGTGGGCCATTCACGCCGGGAGGAGGCGGGAACGGCGGCCGGCGCCGCGGCTGCGAAGTCGGGTGCGTGCGCCCGAAGTCGCTGCGTGAGGCGATCGGCTGGCTTCCGGGTAGGGGCCGGTCAAACACGTCCGGCGGCGGGCCATCGAACATCCACGGTGGCGGCGGACCGAGGCCCGGGGGCGGGAAGCCGCCGGGGCGGTCGGGCCGCCTACGCTCGACATACGGGTTGATGTAATCCCAGACGGTGTGCCCGTCCGGTGAGACTTCGAAGATCCGTCCCTGTTCGCCGTCACAGATCAGCGTGTTGCCGTTCGGCAGACGTTCCGCGCCGGAGATGTGACTGGAAAAGAACTCCTCGCGGTTCGGCGCGGCGTATTCCCAAACCGGGCGCTCCGGCCCGAACGCGCCGCCCGACGGGCGCACGTATTGTCCGTTCGCGTCCACGGGAGGAGCAAGTTCGATCACGGACGAGTATTCGCCATCGGGTCGGCCCGCTCCGTTGTTGAAGATCATCAGCCGTCCGGCGCCCGGCGAGCCGTCCGGGATCCAGCGCGCGTCGTGCTGCGCGAACAGTCGCTGGTCCTCGGCGCCGCCCGCGCCGTACGCGCGCGCGTTGCCCCAACGGTACAGCAGGTCGCCGCCACGGCCGCACCGGCCGCCCGTGCGTCCGGCCGCCTCGACGGTCGTCGTGCCGTGGTCGATGATCCAGACCTCGTTAAAGCTGTGCACGCTGAGCGCGATCTGGTCCAGCCGGGCGTTGTAGGCGACCGAGTTGGTGTGGTAGACGTCCGCCCGCATGTCGGGTCCGCCGGGCCCGAACCGGAGTCCGGGGTCGCGCTCGTCCGCGGGTTCCGCGTCGCCGCCGCCGATGTACCCCAAAGCGCGCAGTCGTCGGACTTCGTCCGCCGACTCGCGCGGGGCGCGACGCTGGTAGTTCGCGTCGATGCGTTCGGGGTGCTCGCGCACGCGGCCGTAGTTCGCTTTGGAGCCGTCGAACTCCTGCACCAGGTGGTCCCAGACGTGCCATTCCCACACGATCCTGCCGCCGACGGCGCCAGCCGGCTCGACCTCGATTACGCAGTCCGACCAGACCTCGCCTGCGGGCAACCCGTCCGGGTTCATGCCGGCGGCCACGGCTTCGTCCCGCGACTTCTTCTCCCAGGCGATCATCAGGATGTTGCCGTTCGGCAGCGGCTCGATGTCGTGGTGCAGACAGTGCCGATCGTCGGCGTAGACGAAGGTCCAGAGCACCCGGCTGTCCGGCGCTAGCCGCTCCACGCGGCCGCCGATGCCGCCGCCGCCGAAGTGCTCGTTGTCGGGTTCGCGGGCGCAGCGCAGCAGGCTGCCGTCGTCGAGCAGGTAGACCGCCTGCCCCGGCTCGTATTGGCTGGTCCAAGTGTGTACGACGTTTCCGCGCAGATCGACCAGGTAGGTGCTCGTCGAACCCAGCGGCGCGAAGAGCGTGTACCCCGCACAGGCCTCGGGGCTTGAGTGGAGCAGGCCGGTCTTCGCCGGCGCGCTCGACGGACTCTCGCCGTTCGGATTGCCGAAGGCCACGGCGCTCCAGCGATGCCGGAGTTGTGACGCGACGGTCTCGGGCTGCGCCGGGCCGTCGTCGGCCGCGGCGATGCACAGGGCGGCGAGTACGGCGATCGCCAGGGCAACGGGCAAGCGTAAATTCCGCAAGGGATTCATGTCACGCATCCGCCAACGGGCCGCACCGCCGACGACACTGCGCATCGGCGCCGCCAACTATGTTTGCCGACAATCGGCGCGGTTGCTCCGCTGGCGCTGCTCATTATGGCGGCCGCGGCGTCGAACGCCACACGGCGCAGTGTAAAGTTGCGCAAATGTGACACGCCGAGCGGTGATGCGGCCCCGGCGCGTTCACGCCGCTCGGCTGGGCGAGACGCGACGTGTACGGGCGTCGCACTGCGGCACGAATGAGGGGCATGCATGTCGCGGCAGGCGCTCGCCCGATTGACGGCGATCCGCGGGAAGGCACGGCGCGCGGGTGAGGAAGGGACGAGATTCCGTCGCAATTCCCTTCGGACCGCGATAAAATGTCGCGGGCAACCGAGTTCGGCCATATCGGGAATCTGCGCGAAACGGTGTCTCAAGGCGGTTCAGCCATGGTATTCCGTTGTTGCCTTGCCGTCGTTCTCGCAACGGCCGCGCTGCACACGCCGAGCCGGGCGCAGTGCATCGTTCACGACCCGGGCGAAGATGGGATCGTCGAGCAGCAGGTGATGGTGCGCGTCGCCGGGTACTCGACGATCGACGAAGCGCTGGCCATCATCCAGCAGGCCTGGCCCGGCGTCGTGGTCGCGGACGCGATCGAGTCCCGCAGTTGGTATGTGCTCCACACGTCCGGCGCTCCCGAGTGCCTCATCAAGGATTACCTGCGCGATCACTTGGTCAATCCGACGCCGGACGTTCCGGACCCCACGCGCCCTCTGACACGCGTCGAGTTGAATTACCGCGGGCAGACCGGCGAGGGTAAGACCGGCACGATCTACATCGGCACCGGCGGCGGGGGACAGGCCGCCGCGCTGTACGAGGCCCAATACGCCGCGGCCGAGCTTGGCCTGGAGCAGGCCCACGCCCGCGCGCGCGGCGCCGGGGTGGAGGTCGCCGTGCTGGACACCGGCGCGGATTGGACCCACCCGGCCTTGGCCGGACGGGTTCTTCCGGGCGTCAGCTTCGTTCCGGGCGTGGACGCGACGGACGACCTCGGCGACGCGTTGGACAACGACGGTGACGGACAGATCGACGAAATGACCGGGCACGGCACGTTCGTGTCCGGGCTGATCCTGCTCACGGCGCCGAACGTCCTGATCCGGCCGATCGTCGTGCTCAACAGCGACGGCGTCGGCGATCAGTTCGTCATCGCCAAGGGAATCTTCCACGCGATCGACTGCGGCAGCGCCGTCATCAACCTCAGTTTGGGCTCGACCTGGAGCTGCCGCGTCCTGGAAGAGGCCGTGGCCGAGGCACAAGCGCACGGCGCGGTGGTTGTGGCCGCGGCCGGCAATCTCGGCCAGCAAGTCCGCGAGTATCCCGCGGCGCGCGACACGATCGGCGTTGCGGCGCTCGACGCCGCCGGCGTGAAAGCCGATTTCAGCAACTACAACAGCGAACTGTTCATCAGCGCCCCGGGAGACAGCGAGCCGCTGGAGGGCGGACCTGGTGGAAACGACCCCCAGCAGTCCGTCTTCGGCCCGGTTCCTGGCGATGAGTACGCCGCGTGGGAGGGCACGAGTTTCGCGACGGCGTTCGTGTCGGGCGGCGCGGCCCTGGTGCTTTCGCAGCACCCCGAGTGGCGGGCCGACACGGCGTTCACCGAGCCTGTGTGCGAGCCGTTCACCGACGCTCCCGTCTCGATCCACGAAGCCGTGAAGCAGGTTCTGGCCTGCACCGTCGCGAATGTCTACGAGTTGAACCCCGACTATCAAGCCGGACACTTGCTGGGCGTCGGACGGATCGACATCGGCGCCGCGGTCGCCATCGGCCCGATCCCCGGCGACGTGAACGACAACAACGAGGTCAACGTCGTTGACCTCGTGCTGCTGCTGGCAAACTTCGGGCGTGACGGCGCGAACCGCACGCAGGGTGACCTCGACGGTGACGGGTTAGTCGGCCTGTCCGACCTGTCGATCTTGCTGGAACACTTCGGTCTCGGCTCGTAGCTACGGCCGCGTCGGGAGGCGGTACGGAGGCCCGGCCAGACTCGCGCGGCGCAGCGGGGTGACCGCACGCCGATGCCCTTTCAATCCCAGCAAGCCGTCGGCGCGAGCGCAGCAACATTCGTGTGAGGTTCTGCGCTGTTCCTGCTCCCTCACGGTCGCGGCTCGGATGGGTTGGGGCGGCGAAGAATTGCCCTCCCGCGCGGCATGCAGTACGCTCCTGCTCAACCCGCGATTTGCGGGCATGATGAAGGGCAGCCGAACCTCTCCCTGGAGATTCGAGTGAAACACTGGGTCGCGCTGACTGTCTGCACGCTCGTTTCGGTCGCCGGGTGTCCGCAAGCTGCCGAGCAACCGGCGGAGCTTGGCCCGATCATCACCACGACCATCACGCCGGGCGCATACACGGGCGACGTGACGCTTGCACTGCGGACGCTCCAGGACGGCGCCGTGGTCGACGAGCAGCAGTCCACCCAGTCCGTGATGGAGACGATCGGCGACTACGGCCTGCCGATCATCCCTGCCGTAAACTCGCCGCCGCGCGAGAACCTGGTCCTCAGTTCGCAGGAATCGGGGCTAACGATCGAACAGCGCGTGGACTCCGTCGCCTTCGCCGACGGCCGGCTGGTCATCGTGCTCGAAACCAGCATCGGCTCGCCGCCCCTGGAACTCACGGGCCAGGAGACTGTGACCTATGAAATCGTCGACGCCGACACGCTTGCCTACACCTCGGAGCTGAGCGTCAGCAGTCCGGAGATCGGCGGGCGCAGCGGCGGCGTCGCGTGGCAGGGCGGAGGCACGCTGCGGCGGCAGTAGCCGGCCAGACCGTGGCCTGGCCGTCGGCGGACGGCCGGCCGCATTCCGGCTCACGTTGCGGGGACGCGCGACGTCGGGAAATTCCGTTCAATTCGGGCTGTCCATTGGCACCGTCATCACGGCGGCGCTGTGCTTCGTCGAGACGTTGGCGTACCTGTTCTGCGCTCGCTGGTACTTCCGGCTCGGCCCGGCGCTGCACCGCGAGGAATGGCAGACGCGCGCCACGCCGAGCGAAGTCCGCGGCGTCGTCGGCCGCGCGCTGCGGCACAGCCGGCTCGTGGCGCGGCGGCGTGGCGACGTGTTCTGTTTCCGCCGGCCGATCTGGGCCATGAGCGCCTGGCCGCGCGTCGCGCTGCGGATGACGGACGGGGCCGAGGGCGTCATCCTGGTTTACGAGGTTCGGCCGTTCATCACCATGGCGCTGGTCGCGATCATCGGCGTCGGGTGGCTGCTGGCGCGCACTGACCAGATTTACTGGGCGATCTCCACGGCCTTCATCATCGTCACGTACGGCGCGTTCTGGCGACACGAGTTGAACGTGCTGGCGCGGCTGCGCGCGCTGCGCGCCTGTACGCGCGAGATCGGACTGAGAATCTGCACGCGCTGTGGATACGACCTGTATGGGCGGCCGGCCGACCAGCCATGCCCGGAGTGCGGAGCGGCCGAGCCGTAGTGTTGTGTCTCAGAAATTCGCGGCCTGATTCCGGGGACGGCCCACGTCCGGTTCGCCACGCAAAGCAGAGCTTTGCGCTCACCGATTTTCAGCACGAATTTGTGAGACAGGCAAGTAGCGGGCCGTTGAAAAATCCGCGGCACGGGCGTCCCGCCCCTGTTTTCACCGGCTGGACGCCGGCGCCACAAGAGCCTAGTTGGGTTCTTCACGGGGCCGATAGCGGATCGGCGTCACAAAAATGGTAGCATCGGGCGACCGCGTCCGACGCGAAAACGCACGTCGGACGCGGAGGTCCGACGCTACGGACGCGATCAGGGCTTGCGGCAGGCGATGTAGAGCGCGCCGCGGATCGCATGGTCGCGGAACGCGTCGGGCGTCTCGTGAAACAGGCCGCGCTCCATCATCTGCACGCTGCATCCGATCCCCAACACCTCGAAGCCGGCGTCGCGCAGGAAGTTATACGCCTCGGTCGCCCGGTACCAGTAGACGTACGGCCCGCGGTCCAGAAGGCAGGGCCAGTTGAACTTGTTGCGCAGGCGCATCCACGGGATGGACTGGATCGAGCGCGACGAGCCGCGCGCCATGCGAAACAGTCGCAGGTACTTCAGATACAGCCCGTACGACAAACTCGATGAGCGGGCCTCAAACGACATGAACGAGAAGGCCGCCGGCGCGCCGCTGGTCAGGATGCGATGCGCCTCGCGCGCGGCCTCCATGCGCCCTTCGCTTGTTGGGATCAGGCTCAGAATCTGCTGAAGCCAGATCCCCTGCTCGAAGGAGCCGTCGGGGTACGGCAGGCGCGTCGCGTCCTGGACCTCGAAGGTGATCGTGCCGTTGCGATCACGCTGTCTGGCGCGCTCGATGAACCCCGGCACGAAGTCGAAGCCGTGCAGGTTTCGGTACCCCATGTCACGAAGCGCCAGCACAATCCGCCCTCCGCCTGTGCCGGCCTCGATCGTCTTCCGCGCCGGGTCGAAATAGCGCTCGAATATGAGCCGTTCGGCGCCGTCCAGGCTCTCGCGGTCGGCCCAGCGGTCGAACTCGGCCGTCGCAAAGACCTCCTTGTTGTCGTGCGGCGTCATTGCGCGAAGACCCTGCTGCACTGGACACGGGGCGATGGGCGCCGACTCGCGCCGGGGGCGGGATTCTAGCCGCAGTGAGGGAGGCCGTCACGCCGCCGCACCGCCTGACAACCCGCCGTGCGCGGCTACAATGGCCCCCCACGCGGATTCGCGGTCACGACCCGTTCGAGGTGCTGCATGAGCGCGGTGGCCATGACGGTGCTGCTAGCGGCGGGGCTGGGTTTTTTTTCCTGGACGGCCCGTCGGCGCTGGAAGCTGATGTGGATCGCCGCGGCGCCGGCGGAGCGCTTTGACGAACCCGGCGGGCGCGTCCGAGACGTGCTGTACTTCCTCTACACGCGGCTGGTGACGCGGCCGCGGCGCATCCAGCTCAGCACGGAAGGCCTGGTCATTTTGTGCCTGATCCTGGGGCTCATGGCGGCGGACCTGACCTACGAGGCTGCCGGCTTCGCGCTGCCCTACGTGGAATTGCGCGGCCAATCAGCCCAGATCGCACGCAGCGTGCCGGAGGCGAGCCGGCTGGCCGAACCGCTGTACGAGCTCGCCAGCGCCCGGCTTGCTCAAGTCGAGCCACTGTTTCACCACCAAGCGCCGGCTGCTTCCTGCCTGGCGCTCGCGCTTCAGTATTTGCCGCGCTCGCTCCTCTCCGGCTTGCTGCATACCGGCTTCTGGGCGCACTCGATCATCGTGCTCGTGTTCCTGAACCTCCTCCCGTACGGCAAGCACTTCCACGTGCTGACCGTGCTGCCGAACGTGTACCTCCGCAACCGGCGCGGCGTCGGACGTCTGCGGACGATCCAGGACATCGACGGCCGGCTGGAGCGGGAGGAGACGCTCGGCGTCAGGACCGCCGTCGAGTTCTCGTGGAAAGACGTGCTGGACCTGTACACGTGCACCGAGTGCGGCCGCTGCTCGGACCAGTGCCCGGCGACGAACACCGGCAAGCTGCTCTCGCCAAAGCATCTGACGATGGACCTGCGCGATCACTTGTATCGCAACCAGAACGCGCTGATTCGGGCCGCTTTGGCCGGCGACGCCAAGCTGGACGCGTCGTTCCACTACCTGCCGGCGGTCATCAACCCGGAAGTGATCTGGGCCTGCACGACGTGCGGCGCGTGCGAGCAGGAATGCCCGGTGTTCATCTCGTACATCGACAAGATCGTGGACTTGCGGCGGAACGCGGTGATGGAGCAGGGCACGTTCCCGGACCAGCTTCAGAACGCCTTCCGCGGGCTGGAATCGGTGGGCAATCCGTACAGTTTCGACAACAGCCAGCGGGCCGAGTGGGCCCAGGGCCTGGACGTGCCGCTGCTGTGCGCGAAGCCGGACGCCGAGTACCTGTACTGGGTGGGCTGCGCGCCGTCGTTCGACGACCGCAGCCGGCGCATCGCCCGCGCATTCGCGCAGCTCCTGAACGAGGCCGGCGTGAGCTACGCCATTCTGGGGCCAGAGGAGACCTGCAACGGCGACCCGGCCCGCCGTGCCGGCAACGAGTACTTGTTCCAGATGCTCGCCAGACAGAACGTGGAGACACTGAACAGCTACGGCGTGCGCAAGATCGTCACCACCTGCCCGCACTGCTTCAACATGCTTGGCAACGAGTACGGCGATTTCGGCGGCCGGTACGAAGTCATTCACCATACGCAGCTCTTGGCGCGGTTGATTGGCGAGGGCCGCCTGCGGCCCCGGCACGCGGTCAATGCGACGGTGGTCTTCCACGACTCGTGCTACCTGGGCCGCTACAACGAGGTCTACGACCCGCCGCGCGAAGTCCTCTCGGCGATTCCGGGCCTGCGGCTGGTCGAGGCGCCCGAGAGCCGCGACCGCGGCATGTGCTGCGGCGCGGGCGGAGCGCAGATGTGGAAGGAAGAAGAGCCCATCCGCCGCCCGGGCAGCCGGGAGGGCGACGGCAAGGTCAACCACGCCCGCGCGCGGCAGCTTCTCCGCGTGCTGCCGAGCGAAGGCAGCCCCGCGAAAGTCGCCTCGGGCTGCCCGTTCTGCAAAACGATGCTCAGCGACGCGCTGATGGATCAGGGGCACGAGCGCGTCGAGCAGGCGGACGTCGCGGAGTACCTTCTGCGGTCCGTGCGCGGCGAGACGGCGCCGGCGCGCGACGAAACTGCCGCGCGCGCGACCTGACGGCCGGCCGGACGCGCGGCGTTTTCGCCGTGGTTTTCTTGGGCCGTCCATTTGATTTCGCAAAAAACGCCGTCCTAGAATTGATCGAGCAATTGGGGACGCTCGGTATTTAGCCATCGCAATCCGAAAGCAGGTGTGGAACGGCGCTTGAAGCGCTGACCGCGGAATCTCCGCGCCGCCCCTGCACCTCCGGCCCGTCCAGTTCGGGTCTCCGCCCGGAGTGCGTCCTCACCAATCGCGGCTCACTGGGGAGAGGGACGCATGAGGATTCTGCACGTAATCACGACACTGGCGGAAAAGAGCGGCGGTCCGCCGGCGGGCCTCGCGGCGCTCGCACGGGAGCAGGCCGCGCGTGGCCACGAGGTGACCGTCCTGCCGGTTTGGAACGGCGAGAGCAAGACGACGCTTGAGGCGGGCAAGCACGGCAATCTGACCGTGCTTGAAGCCATCGGCCAGCCGGGCGCCCTGTTTCGCGATTCCACGTTCCGCCGCCAGGTCGAGGAGGCGGCCGACGACTGCGATGTGGTGCACATCCACGGAATCTGGCGCTATCACAACCGCGCGGCGCTCGAGGCCGCGCGCCGGCGCGGAATTCCGTACATCGTGGACCCGGACGGCAGCCTCAACGAAATTCCCCTCGGCCACAAGCGGCTGCGCAAGACCGCGTACTACCAGGCGTTCGAACGGCGCGGCGTCGGGCAGGCCGCCGCGATTCACTGCCACAGCCGCAAGGAGTTGCACGAGCTGGAGCGGCTGGGACTGCCGGCGCGCCGATTCGTCGTGCCGCATCCCGTGGACCGCGGGCTGCTGGACATTGAACCGGACTTTGCGCGGCTCTCGGGGCAGTGCCCAAACCTGAAACCCGAGCACAAGGTCATCCTCTACCTTGGCCGGCTGTGCTGGATCAAGCGCACCGACCTGCTGCTCGAAGCTTTTATTCACGTGCACGCCGAGTTTCCGGACTGGCACCTGCTGCTCGCCGGTCCGTACGAAGACGCAGACGTCGTCGGCCACCTCCGTACGCGAATCCAGCAGGAGGGGATCGAAGCCAAGGTCTCGATGCCGGGCATGGTGAGCGGCGGGACCAAGGCCGCTGCGCTGCGCCGGGCGGCCGTCTTCGCCCAGCCGTCCTCGCATGAAAGCTTCGGCATTTCGGTGGTCGAGGCGATGTTGTTCGGACTCCCGTTGGTGCTCTCGGATGGGATTGCGTTAAGCGCGGACGTGGAAGAAGCCGGCGCCGGCATGATCGCCCGCTGCGAGGTCGAGTCGTTCACGAAGGCGCTGCGGTCGATGCTGTCCGACACCGCGCTTCGCGACGCCACGGCCCGCCGCTCGCGGGCGCTGGCGGACCGGTTCACGCCGGAGGCGGTCGCCGAGCTCATGGAGACCGAGTACTATCGGTGTCTGAATCAGTGAGCGCGCGATCGTTGGAGGGAAAGGAAACTGGGCGCCCCGCCTCCCGTTAGCCAAAAGGCGGATTGATTCGATAGTGGCGGCTCGCATCGCGGGTTCTGGCTGCGGTGCGGGCCGCTCGTTTCTCCAGGCGGTTTGGGGGCGCAGGGTGAGACCTGCCCGTCGCGAACCGTACGCGATCGCGTCAGGTCCGGCGACGCGCAGGCAGCCTGCAAATCGCGAGGACCGTTGGCCTGCACTCAAACGTGTTCGAGCCGCCCGTGTCTGCTCCAGGCGGAG
The DNA here is from genome assembly GCA_039961675.1 of Phycisphaerae bacterium. Lineage (GTDB taxonomy): Bacteria > Planctomycetota > Phycisphaerae > UBA1845 > Fen-1342 > JABRWC01. The sequence goes on along the minus strand of JABRWC010000085.1, from coordinate 42,535 downwards.
CGTCGCGTAAACGCGCTTGACACGCATGCGCGGGGGGCTAACCTCGCCGCGGTCCGTTGAGAATCGACTTTCCCAGGAGGCCGGATTGAGATGATCCAGCGCTTCAGACTATACGCCGCCGCGGCTGTCGCCTTCCTGCTGGGAGTTCCGCTCACCGAGAAGGCCATGGCCCAGACTGGCGACATCGTGTTCGCCGGACTGAACCTGGCCGATGCGATCGCCGACTCCGCCGGCCGGAGCTGATCCCGCGCGGCCGCAACCGGCGCACCGAAACCGCGCTTCATCTCGGGAGTAATGCGGGCGCGCCCTCCGAGCCGCGAGCTCGTGCAACGCGCGCCGAGTGAGTGCTCCGCGAGCCCCTGCTGGCACCGCTCTACGATCCATCGCCGCTCGCGGCAATCGTCACGTACAGGTCGTTGAACCCGGCGAATCCGCCGCGGCGGCCGGTGGTCGACAGCACGCGGTAGTTGTACAGGATGTCGGCGCCGATGTTGGCGAAATATTGGTCCGCCTGCATTAGGGCGTCGTTCAGCGCTTCCTGAAAGTCGCCGCTTGCGCTGTGGCCGACGAACCGCTCCACGTCTGCCGGGTCCGGGGCGATGGCCGGAGGCGGCGTCGTCGGCGCCGGTCCGGCCACGGCCGTCCAGCTCTGCGCGGCGGCGAGAATCACGAGCGCTCCCAAACCGACCGTGACGATCGCAATTTTTCTGTGAGACATGGCGTACCCTCTTCTGGGTGGATGCGCATGACGCCGGCCCGCGGACGTCCACGCGCGGGTCCGGGATCATTATGCCTGCGGCCGGAGTCGGCTGCCAAGCAAATTCCCCCGAACAGCCGAGTTCTGCGCGGCGGTGGGTGAGGCGGCGAGGCTGAGCGCCGATTCAAGAGTCACGCCGTCCGATAGCGCTGGGCGGCGCTGGTGGCGCGAGAAGCAGTGCGTCCGGCCTTGACCGGACTCACACGCATACGCGTACAATTAGCATGAGGAGGCTCTGCCCGCTGCTTCTGATCGCGGCGCTGACCCTGGGTTGCGCCGCGCGCCGGCCGCACGCGGGCGTTTGCAGCCCGGACATCGCCGGCCGGGAGCGGAATCTGCTGCTCGGCGCGGACCCGGTGCAGACCCGGATCGCGCAGTCATACGCGGGACGCTCGTCGTGGCCCTCGGTCCCGCTCGGCTACATGTACGACGACACGACTTACAGCACGCACTGGTCCTTCGACGATCAGTCCTTCACCGACCGGCTCGGCGGCGGCTACTTCGGCGGACGCGAGACCATACGCACGCGCGTGTTCGTCCGCTGATCGCAAGCGCGCCTGGTCGCCGCACGTTTCTGGGACCTCCCCGCGCCGCGCGGCGTATCAAGAGAAAAGTGGCCGCGGCGCGGCGCACCGGCCTACGATCCAATGACGGCTTCCACCATCCGACCGCGCGGGGAACACGACGCCCGGAAGTTGCGCACGGCGAGCCAGCAGAGTGTTGGCGCGCAGACCTTTACTGCGAGGGTGGTGCGATGAAGCTGTACTCGTCCGGCCTGCTCGGCTTTGGTTTGTTCTCGTCGGTCCTGGCCTTCGATCTCAAGATGGACTGCAAGGACGTCGCGGCGGCGAGCCTGATCGATGCGCTGTGGTTCGGCGCCTCCATCGCGGTCAATCAGGCGATCGACGCGCAGCAGGAGCAGCAGCAGGCCGAGGATCAGAACAACGGCGGTGACAATACGGGCCAGACCGCGCCTGGCGTGCCCGGCGCAGACGGCCTGAACTGCTGGGACGTGAACGGAAACGGCGAGCCGGACGCTGAAGAGGATGTCAACGCTGACGGTGTCTGGGACGCATATGATTGCCAGGGCGCAGCCGGCCCCACGGGCCCCGCGGGCGCGGCGGGCGCGGCAGGGCCCACCGGTCCTCCGGGGGAGCCAGGCGAAGTCGGCGCGGACGGCTTGAACTGCTGGGACCTCGACGCCGACGGTTTGGCGGACGCCATCGAGGACATCAACGGCGACGGCGTGTTGGACGCGCAGGACTGCCAGGGCGCGCCCGGCTCCGACGGTCAGAACGGCGCGCCGGGACAGGATGCCACGGGGGCCATCGCGATCGCCGCTGTGCCCGCATCGGGCGAGCTGACCACGGCGAACTCGATCCGCGGGATCAAGTTCCCACCGAACGCCTCGACGATGAACGTGCGGGTAGGGACGGGCCGGTACAACATCCCGATCGATTTGTCAGGGATCGACACGGAAACGCTGGGCCGTCCGCTCTCGTCGCTGACGGCCGCGGATTTCGCGGTGTTCGTCACGCTGGAGACCGACGCGAACGGTCCGCCGGGCGGGTCGGGCGTTCCGCTGTTGCTGTTCGCATTCTACGAGGTGCTCGAGCTCGACGCGGCGAACCAGGAAGCGTTGATCCAGGTCAAGATTCGCACGATCTCGAACGTGCTGGCAAACGCGGATTTCAGCTTCGCGGCGTACATTCCCGGAATTCGGTAGGCATGGGCGGCGCGCGGCTCAGCGCCGCGTCCTGATCCGAGCCACGCGTGCCAGCCGGGAGGATAGGACAACGCAGGAGTGCGGCCCGCATGCCCGGAGGGCCAAGGGCGGGAAGCGTCCGGCGTCACAGGCCACGGACGCCTTCGCACTCTCCCCAGCCCTGCCTTCCGCTAGAGCGATACACTCAAGCCAGGCACGCCGACACGCCTGCGTACGCCGACGGGCCCCGGCCCGCACTATCGCGCGTTCTCAGGAACCCGTGTCTATGCAACTTCCACGCTCTCCAGGAGCCGCCGCAGCTTCTCGCGGTTCTCATCACTGATCGGGCACATGGGCAAGCGGAACTCCTCGCGGCACAGCCCCTTCATCGCCAGCGCGGTCTTGATGGGGATTGGGTTGGTCTCCAGTGACAACAGGCCGCGGGCCAACGCGAACAACGACGCGTGCTCGCGCCTCGCCCGCATGAAGTCGCCGGCGAGCGCGGCGTCCGTGAGCCGCTTCACCATGCGCGGCGCCAGGTTCGACAGGACGCTCACGACGCCGACGGCGCCGAGGCTCATCAGCGGCAGGGTCAGCGGGTCGTCGCCCGAAAGCACCGCGATGTCACATGCGGCCAGCAGTTCGGCGGCGTCGTCGACGCGTCCGGTGGCGTGCTTCACCGCGATCACGTTCGCGCACTCGCGCCGCAGCGCCGCGATGGTTGAGACTTCCAGCGCCACGCCCGTGCGACCGGGGATGTTGTAGAGCATGATCGGCAACGGCACGGCCGCGGCGATTGCGCGGAAGTGCTCGAACAAGCCGCGCTGCGTGGGGCGGTTGTAGTAGGGGTTGACGCTGAGCAGTCCATCCGCGCCCGCGTCCGCCGCGCGGCGCGAAAGCTCGATCGCGTGCCGCGTGTCGTTGCTGCCGGCGCCGGCGAGGACCTGCGCCTGGCCCCTGGCCAGGCGGACGGCGGCGCGGATGACCTCGAGCTGCTCGTCGTCGCTGAGCGTCGGCGATTCACCGGTCGTTCCGCAGGGCACAAGCCCGTCCACGCCGGCGTCGATCTGCCGCGCGACCAGCGTCTCCAGCGCCGCGAAGTCGATTCGGCCATCGCGCATCGGCGTCACCAGCGCTGTCAGTGTTCCCTGGAACTCGTGCATTGGCTTGCTCCGTGCGCGTGCGCCGCGATAACGTACCTGATCCGGCGCGGCGGACAAGCGCGGCGCGTTCCGTCCTTGATCTGCCCGCGCTCGGACATTGCCGTGCAGAATTCCGGCCGGCCATGGATCACGCCATGTCGCGTCCGAGCTCCAAGAAGCAGCAGATCGAGGCGGCCCTGGTTGAAGTCGTGATTCGCAAGGGGCTGAGCGGCACGTCCATCCAGGACATCGCCCAGGAGGCCGGCGTGTCGCCCGCGCTGCTCTACCGATACTGGCGCGACCGAGACGAGCTGGCCGGGGCGGTGTACCGCCGGCATTTCCACGAGCTGATGGAGAGGCTGACGGCGCGCGCCGAGGCGGCGCAGGGTGCGTTGGCGAAGCTGGAGGCGATGGCGGACGAGTTTCTGCGGCTCGCCGAGGAGTCGCCCCGATCCATCCAGTTCATCTTGTTGAGCCAGCATGACCTGTACGCGGGCATCCCGCGCGAGGAAGGGCTGCGCGTCCTCATCCGCGGCGTGATCGACAGCGGCGTTGACCGGGGTGAAATCCGGAAGATGGACGTCGATCTCGCGGTGCAGCTCTACATCGGCATCGTCATCCAGCCGGTAATCGGGCGGCTGTACGGGGCGGGCCGCACGGCCTGGAGCGCGCAGCGCGACGGGATTGTCGGCGCGGTCCGCCGACTTCTCTCGGCCTGATCGCGGCAGGCGGGGCGGCCGATGCGCGACCTCAGGGTTTCGCTTCGTCCTTTGCTTTCGCCAGTCGCTGCGGCCACGGCAGGTTGCCGGCGATCTTTGCGCGAAGCTGGAGCAGGGCGGCCTCAAGCTGGGGGTCAAAGTCCGTCGCCTGGTGCGGATCGGCGCGGAGCAGCTTCAGGTCGTCCTCCGTGAGCAGCTCGTTGTCGAGGTCTTCGTCCTCCGACTCTTCAGACGCTTCCTGCTTGAGGGCCGCCTTCTCCGCGGCCAGTTTCTCGGCGTCCGGCTGCGAGTCCGGCGGGGCCGCGTCCTCGTTGTGAATGATGTAAGCCTCGAGCTGGCGCGCACCGATCTTGTTCGCTTCCTTGGGCGTCAGCGTCACGACCCAGTCGGGGTCGACGCCCCATTCCTGGGCATCGGGAAGGCGGTGCGGCGACCGGCCGCTCGGCAGGTAATACAGCGCGGTCGTCAACTTCAGGCGCGCCGCGGGCTTGTTGCCGCCGAAGGAGAACCGGCGGTCAAGGCGCAGCACCCGCTGCACGCTGCCCTTGCCGAAGGTGCGTTCGCCGAGCACGATCGCGCGCTGGTGGTCCTTCAGCGCTCCGGAGAGGATTTCAGACGCGCTGGCGCTGCTGTCGTTCACGAGCACGACCAGCGGCAGGTCCGCGAACGGGGCGTTGCCGCTGACGTCGTGCGTCTGCGGCGTCTCGCGGCGACCGCGCGTCGCCACGACTTCGCCGGACTTCTGGAACAGGCTGACGATGTCGATCGCCACGTCGAGCAGGCCGCCCGGGTTGTACCGCAGGTCGAGTATCAGGCCCTTCATGCCCTGCTTCTTGGCGGCGTTTAACGCCCCGAGCAACTCCTTCTGCGAATCGGGGTTGAAGCCCGTCAGCCGGATCAGCGCTACGCCGGCGTCGGGATCCAGGATGTAATTCCATTCGTAGCCGCCGGCCGTCTTCACCCGGCTGACGCCACGGATGGTGGTAAGCTGAATCTCCCGCCGCTCGAGCGGAAACTCGAGCCGCTTGCCGGTCCGCGGCCGGAAGATCGTGAGCGTGACCTTCGTGGCTTCGGGGCCGGTGATTTCGCGGACGGCCTTTTCACTGGTCCAGTCCTTGGTGCTGATGCCGTTCACCTCGACGATCAGGTCGTCGGGCTGGATGCCGGCTTCGAGCGCGGGCGAGTTCTCCAGCGGGGTGACGACCTTGAGGCGGCCGGTGTCCTCGTCGAGTCCGAGCTGGATGCCCACGCCGCAGAAGTTCCCGATCATCATCTTGTCGAACTCGGTCGAATCCGCCGGCCAGACCATCGAGGTGAAGTCGTCGAGCTTGGCGAGCGCGCCTTCGGTGAACTCGATCACCAGCAGTCCTTCGGGGAGCGAGACGCTGGCGCGATTGGCTTCGCTCACGGCGCGGTACAGCTTGAGCAGCTCGCGGTAGCCGTAATCGCGCCCGTTCTTCTCGTCCAGAAGCTTGGCGCGCAACTCCTGAAGCCGGCCGATGAAGTGCTCGCGAGCCGCGGGGTTCGCGATGCCGTTGAACAGATCGGACGTGTCGTACAGCTTGGTCGAGTGCGCCAGGGCCACGATCTGGTCCAGCGCGCCCTCCGCCATCTTGCGAAAGTCCGGCTCGTCGTAGTAGTTGTCGTTGATCAGCGCGAAGGCGTTCTCCATCAGGCTCGGGTGGACATCCGCGATGCGGCGTTCGACCGCGTCGGCCGAGTCGTAGATGAACTCCAGCCGCAGGTGATGCGCGGCGCGCTCCCGGCCCGCGCGGGCCTGGGCGTCCTGAGCGTCGATGCGCTCAAGCTGGAAGTAGTATGCGTGCGCCTTGCGCCACGACTCCGACTTCATGAAGTCTTCGGCCGAGGCCAACGCCTTCTGCCGCAGCTCGACGACCCAAGGTTCCTTAGCGAACCGCTCGGCGTCCTCCGCGTACGCCGAGGCTTGCACCGCGAAGCTCAGCGCCAGGTAGGTCTTGCCCGCGGCCAGCGCGTCCTTGGCGTTCTGCACCGCCCACTCGAACGTCTGCGCCCGCAGGGCGTCGCGCGACGCGCTGTGCTCCTGATAGCTCTCCAGCCATTTCGACACGCGAGCCACTTCCCCCGAAGTGTCGCCGCGCTCCAGAAGACCCTGGATCGCCTGCTGACCGGCGGCGTAGTCCCCGCTGAGAATGGCGGCGTACGCGTCCTTGAGCGTCTGCTCAGCGCGCGCGGCGGACACCGCGGAAAGGAGGGCGACGGCCAAGGCGATCAGACGGCTTGCGGCCAGCTGCATGGGGATTCCTCTGTGCGGGTGGGCCCTCGGCCGCGCGCCGCCCGCGAGACGTCCGCGCGTCCTGGCCCGACCACGGTGAATTATACGACGGCCCGGCCGTCGCGGTCAGTTCACATTCTGCGCAGGCCCCGACCTGGAATCGACCGAATCAGCCCGAAGCCTGAGCGGGCCATCTCCGCACAAGCAGTCCCAGGTCGGGCACGTGTGCCCGGCCCGTTGCCAGTCCGCGAAAAAGCCGCATGATGAGCGGCATGCCGCGCGTGGTCAGCCCCAAAGCGCTGTCGCGACCCTCTGCGTGCCCGCCAGGCGACGCGGTGCTCGGCGTGGACCCGGGCTTGCAGCGCACCGGTTACGCGCTGCTGCGCCCCGGCGCAAGATCGGCCGGCACGATCGTCGAAGCCGGAATCATCCGGCTCGATGCGCGGCAGCCGGTGGAACAGCGGCTGGTCGAGCTCGAGCAGGGCCTTGAACGGCTGATCGAGCTTCACGGTCCATCATTGATGTGTTGCGAGGAACTCTACGCCCACTACCGCCACCCGCGGACCGCGATCCTGATGGGGCACGCCCGGGGCGTTATCCTGCTCGTCGCCGCGCGGCGCCGGTTGCGCGTCGTGAGCCTTGCCGCCACGCACGTCAAGAAGTTCCTGACCGGCAGCGGACACGCGGGCAAGACCCAGATTCAGCGCGCCGTGGCGCTCACGCTCGGCCTGCCGAACTTACCGGAGCCGCACGACGTCGCCGACGCGATCGCGCTGGCGCTGTGCGGCCTGCGCATGTCTGCTTCGGCAACGGGGGGCCGGCGCGTGCTCCGGGCGGGGGACCGACGATGATCTGCCGACTCACGGGCCGAATCGAAGACGTCACCGAGAACGCCGTGCGGCTGGAAGTCGGCGCGGTGTGCTACGAGGTCTGGGTTCCGCTCTCGACAATCGAGACCCTGCGTGGCCTCCGGGGCCAGGAGGTGTCGCTCCACACGCTGCAATACCTGGAGGGCAACCCGACCGGCGGCAACTTCGTGCCGCGGCTGATCGGGTTCCTGACCGACGCCGACCGTGAGTTCTTTTCCGCGCTGGTGAAGGTTCGGGGGATCAGCGCGCGGAAAGCCCTCCGCGCCATGAGCATTCCCGCGCACCAGATTGCCCGGGCCGTCGCCGACGAGAACGCCGCCGCGCTCGCGGCGCTGCCGGAAATCGGCAAGCGCACTGCGGCCCAGCTCATCGCCGAGCTGGGCGCAAAGATCGACCGCTTCTTGACCGCGGAGTCGCCGGCGATCCCCGTGCGCGAGTTGTCCAGTGCGCAGCGCGTCGCGGTGGACATCCTGGTGCAGTGGGGGGACCGCCGTGCGGACGCTTCCCGCTGGGTTGCGGCGGCGGTGGAGACGAACCCCTCGCTGTCGCGGCCGGAGGACATCGTCCGCGCGGCGTACCGGGAGAAGACGCGCCTGTAGCGAAGGCGTTCGCGCGACCGTTCCCGTTGCAGCTTGCGTCGCAGCGCGGAACGCGTTCATCGGCGAGCGCTGGCGCGGGCTTGGCGTCCACCACGCCGTTCCTGGCCGCCCCGCCGTGTACGCCGATCCTGCACGGTGCGCGTTAACCTGGCGGCCGGCGATCAACGAGAACGACAAAGACCCGAGGGCCAAAAGGGCGCTCCCAACGACCCGCCGGCGCGGGTGCGGCGCGTAACGGCGCTCTCTGGCGGTCGGCCCCGTTCGACCGATTCCGTAAACCATTGCGAATCATAGCGTTAAAAAGAACAGCCGGCGGGCTTTCTGCCCCGGGGTTTCGCCTCAACTCGGCGGACGCCAGACTCGTGGCCGATCGTTGATCTCGGATCGAACGACTGCGCCCCGGTGGTTCGAGTTCGGCGATCCGTGCGACGGTCGCCGGACTCTTCACGCTCACACGCCGATCGGCCGAATCCGCACGACGGCGTCCAGCGCCGCCAACTCGTCCAACCGGCGCACATCGATCGAGCCGATCAGCAGCGGCGCCGTCCGGCTCGCACCTGATTCGACGAACCCAAGCTTCTTGAGCGCAGCTCGCGTCGCATCGTTGATCTCACGTAGCTCGACAATAACATCCACCCGGCCCGCCACCACTGTGACGCCATCGATTCCGAGGTTGCCGTCGCGTCCTTCCAGCTCCACGCGCTTGGCGAGATTCCGCAGGATCGGCGCCAGCTTGTCCGCCGGAGTCGTCACCGTCGCCGTCGGCGCTTCGTCGCCCGCGTCGGCTTCCGCGGCGGCGCGTCCGATGAAACCCAGGCGCTGCTCCGCGTCGGACCTGCTCCGTTCCGCCGGCGCGGCCGGCGTGCCGCCGACGTAGCCGAGCACCTGTAACGCACGCACTGGGTCGGATTTCGACCGCTCGATGGCGCGCCCGCCCGCCTCGCCGAATACGCCCTCATAGCTGACGCCCTGCGGCATCTCCACCGGCACGAGCACCTTCGTCGGCTTGCCGCCGACCGTCACGTCCAGTTCCTCGACAGCGACGAAGCTGGTGAAGGGGGTCATCAGGCCGAACTGCACGCCGAGGTCGGTCACGCGCTGCCGCAGGTCCTCAGGCAACTGGTTTCGCTGGAGCGCGGCGAGATCGCGGTGGAGAAGATCGTCGACGCTGGCACGCGCCCAAAGGCTCGCCAGCGCGCAGTTCTCATCCTTCGTGTCCGGACAGGAAAACTGCACCGAACGTTCGAATCGCCCGGTCGCCGTACGGCCTCGCAGCGTGACCGCGCCGACCGGCGGTCCGGTCAGCCGTCCGACAACGACCACCGGCTTGGCGCTGAACAGGTCCGGGATTCGCCGCGGGTACACGTCGGTGACCGGCAAGCCACCCCAATCAATCGTAACATCCGTCAGCACCGGGGCGCGAAGGCGATCGCGGAACCGCCGCACGGCGCCGTCCGCGTCCGATCCGAGCGTGACGAACTCCACCTCGCCACGGCCCGCTTGGGCCATGCCTTCGAGCAGAAAGCGATTGACGCTGTTGCCCACGCCGAAGCTGAACACGCGCGTGGTCGCCGCGTGCCGGCGGACCGCATCGATGATCTCCAGGTCGTTTCCCACGTACCCGTCCGTCATGAAACAGACGATGCGGATCGGCGCCGGCTGTCCCACGGGATCGCAGCGCTCCGGCTGCAATAGCGCCGCTTCGATGGCGCGCATCATCTCCGTGCCGCCGCCCCCTTGTTGCGACGAGACGACGCGCTGAGCCGCGGCGATGTTCTGCGGCGTCGCGGGCTGTGGGTGATCCCAGAGCACGCGTGTGAATCCCGAGAACGTGATCACGTTGAACGTGTCGAGCGGCGTCATCGTGGCGATCATCTCGTTCATCAGCCGCTGCGCAAGCTCGATCGGCTGGCCGCGCATCGAGCCGGACGTGTCCAGGACGAACACCAGTTCGCGCGGCACGACGGCGTCCGGCAGCACGCGCTCGGGCGGCTGAAGCACGAGCGCGAACCAGCGGCCGCGCGCGTCCTCGTGCGTCAGCAGCACGTCGCGGACGGCGTCGTCGCCGAGGCGGTAGCGGAGGATGAAGTCGCGGTTCGGAATCTCCGCCCGGTTTCTCAGGTCGAGGATCAGGCAACCGGGGCAGCGCGCCGGCTGCACGTCGATCTCGTGCAGCTCCGACTGGATATCGCGCGGCGCGTTGGCGATGAGCTGTTCGCCGACGGTTCGCCGGCCGCCGTCCAGACTCACGCGCAGACTGATATCGTGCCCGCTGCGCGTGCCGGGCCGCGCCACCGGGGGCGTGATGCGGTCGGCGTCGGGAACCTGTGCGGTCGGCGTGCCCGTGGAGAGCGGCATGGGCGCGCTGCCGCCGCCCGGAATGTAGCGCGGACCAACGACCATCGGGAACACCCACTCGTACTGCCCGGCCTCGTACTTCAGGACCTCGACATAGCTGATCTCGATCTCGATCGTCGCACCGGGCTCGATGTTGGCCACGCTCTGCGTGAAGACGTTTGGACGCTCCTGCTCCAGCAGGCTCGCGACACGCCCGGCGTCGCGCGCCGCTTCGTAGGCCTGTCGGGCCTCGTCGCGCGGCTTGACCTGCCCGAGCACACGCCGACCGCCGACGGTCATCACCATTTCGTCAACGGCGGCGTTCTGCGGCAGCGGGAACACGTACACCGCTTCGATCTTGCGGTCGTAAGGGTTCTGGAACTCCTGTCGGACGGTGACGCGCCCCACGAACCCGGCCAGGTTCGCGCGCACGTCGGTGTGCCGCAGCGGACACGCCGCCGGCGGCTGACCCTCAGGGCCGACTATTCGCAGCTCGCCCGGGTCGATCGGAGCGTTCGCACTCGCGACGGGCACGACTGCAAGACAGGCCGCGAGACATGCCACGAGACGACCCGGTGCCGGACGCTGTGGACTCGATGCGGTGGACATTGGGGACTCCCTGGTTGAAGCCGCGCCGGGCTGGACCCCGCGGCCGCGAGATTGGACGCACGCCTCGCTCCCGAGTTCCCGCGACTACGCTTTGCCTTGGCGATGCGCGTCGATATCCTCGCTGCCGACCTCGGCCGGGGGGCCGGAGCAACCGCATGCGCGAGCTGCATCGCTGGAGCGTCCGACTTGCGGTGGCCCTTGGCGCAATCGCCGGTGCATCGTGGGTCACCGCGGCCGTGTGGGCGTGGCAGTTGTACTCCGTGCCCGGCGCACTCGTGGCGCTGCCGGTCTCGGCGACCACTGCCGCCTGCTTCGGCTGGTGGGTGGTGCTCCAGACCAGCCGCCGCGGCGACAATGAGACGCGCTGTCGCGCCTGCGGTCACATTCTCCGCGGGCTTACCGAACCGCGCTGTCCGGAATGCGGCGAACGGATTTGACCATGAACGTCATCGCCCACGGCGTGGACATCATGCTGTGCTCGCGGCTCGAACGCTCCTGGAAGGAGCACGGCGAGCGGCTGCTGGCGCGGGTGTTCACGCCGGCCGAGTGCGCGCATTGTCTGGACAGCAAGACGCCGGTCCTGCGACTGGCCGGGCGATTCGCGGTCAAGGAAGCGGTCATGAAGGCGCTGGGTACCGGCTGGCGCGGCGGCATCGAGTGGACCGACATCGAGACGCTGCCGGACGGACTGGGCCGCCCGCACGTCACGCTGCGCGGCCGGACGCGCGAACTGGCGGAGTCGCTGGGGATTCGACAATGGCTGGTGTCGATCTCGCACGCCGGCGATTACGCGATGGCGTCAGCGCTGGGTCTGGGCGAGACGACAGGCGGGGCCCGGTGAACTACGTCGCGCGGACGCGAATCTCGTGTCGCTCGCCGACCGCCGCCGGCACGGGAACCAGGTTGGTGGGCAGCCGCACGCCGTCCAGGAACAATTCGAACGGCTCCCGGCCAGCGTCGCGCGCCGTCTGCTCGATGTGAATCTCGTATGTGCAACCCCGCCAGGGGCGCAGCAATCGGGCCTGCCTCCACCCCGCCGGTAGACACGGATCGATCCGCAGCCCGCCCAGTTCCGGGCGCACGCCCAGCACCCAGTGCGTGAACACGCGCGGCAGCCACGCAGCCGAGCCGGTGTACCAGGTCCACCCGCCGCGGCCGAAGTACGGCGACACGGGGCCGTCGACGTTGCCCGGCAGCACGTACGGCTCCGCCCAGTAGCGTTCCGCGTCCTTGGTCGCGGGGTTGATCGCGCCGAGCAGCCGCGCCACCAGTTCCCGGTCCTTCATTTTCGCGGCAGCGGCGATGGCCCACGTAGCCGCGTGCGTGTACACGCCGCCGTTCTCCCGCAGCCCGGGCGCGTAGCGCGTGATGTAGCCGATCGTCTCGTCCGGCATTGAGTACGCCGGCGTGAGCAGCAGCGCCCCGACCTCGCTGACAAGGTACCGCTTGACTGCGGCCATGCACTGCGCGGCGCGCGCCGGCGGGGCGACGTCGTTGAGCACCGCCCACGTCTGCGCGTTCAGGTAAATGCGCCCCTCGCGGTTCTCTCGGCTCCCGAGCTTGGCGCCGTCGTCTTTCGTGGCGCGATAGTACCACTCGCCGTCCCAAGCGTGCTCGTTTATCGCCGCAACGAGCGCCGCGCGGCGCTCGGCGAACTGGATTGCGAGCGCTTGCGCGCGAGATGCGAACTCGGCCCCCAGGCACGCGGTCGGCCCATGCGCTCCGCCGATGCGCGGGGTGGCGTCGCCGTTCCCGTGGGCCGCGACGTGCGAGAAGATATCGGACCAGTCGCCCAGCAGTCCCGCCAGAAAATGCGCCAGCCAGACCGATTCGCCGCGCTCCTGAAGCCCAACCGCGCTGAGACCGTCGTTCCAGTCCCCGCCGCCGATGTACGGCAGGCCGCGCGGACTTGTTCGGCCGATGACGCGTTCGAACGCGCGCAGGACGTGGTCCACGAGCGGGTATTCGTCGGCGTCGTCGAGGTACGTCGCGCGATCCGCCAGGACCGAGAAGTCGCCGGTTTCGTTAATGTAGCTTGCCGCGACGAACGCGAGCCACAGCAGGTCGTCGCTCATCGACGTGATGTGGCCCTGCTCGCTGAGCGGGTGCCACCAGTGATAAACCGAGCCGTCCTTGAACTGGTGACGGGCGTGCAGATTGAGCTGCCGGCGGCAGCGCGGCGGGTCCACGGTGAGCCAGACCTGGGAGTCCTGAAGCTGGTCGCGGAAACCGTACGCGCCGCTCTGCTGGTAGTATCCTGCCCGGCCCCACAGGCGGGCGGAGATCGCCTGATAGCGGAGCCAGTCGTTGAGCAGGCAGTCCAGCGTGCCATCGGGCGTGGAGATGCGCTGCTCGGCGAGCAAGCTGCGCCACATCGCCCGGACGCCGGCGAGTGACTCCTCGATCTGCGCGACGCGAAGAAACCGGTCCAGCAGGGCGTACACGTTCTCGCGAGATTCCGCCACGGCTAACGCGAAGCCCAACGCGCGCGACTCGCCGCGGCGCAGCTCGAGCGCGCAGCGCAGCGCAGCGATCGGGTCCTCATGCCGGCCGAAGCGCGGCTGCCAGCGCTCCTGTGTCAGCGCCGCCGGCGCGCGGAAGTCCCCGCCGCGGCCGAGAAACGCGGCCTTGTCCCCCTGCACGCCGAGCACCGGCTCGGTGCAGGCCAGCGCGCTGACGTAGGGGAAATCTCTGTTCCAATGCCCAAACCGGCTCGACGGGACCTCCCACATGTGATTCCGGGCCAAGATCGCCCGCCGCTGGATGTCGAACTCGGTCTCGATGAAGAGCTTGTGGAATTCGCGCCGCGGCGACGGCTGCACGCCGCAGTTCCACTCCAGGAACGCGCACAGCTCCAGCCGGCGCGGCCGGTCGGAAACGTTCTCGAGGCGGACGTGCCAAAGCTCGATGGTCTCGGCGGCGTCGCAGAAGAGCGTCCATACGGCGCGGATGCCCGCGAACTCGGTCGTGAACGTGGTGTAGCCGAGGCCGTGGCGGCATTCATAGCGGTCGTACGCGGGCCACGTCGGCGCGGGCGCCAGCGACCATATCTCGCCAGTATCGGCGTCGCGGACGTAGAGGAATTTGCCCGAGGAGTCGGTGGCGAAGTCCTGTTGCCAGCGCGTGATCACGGCGAGCTGCGAGTTGTCGATCCACGAGAAGCCGCTGCCGGACTGGCTGACCGTCAGTCCCACTCGCGGGTTGGCGATCACGTTGGTCCAGGGTCGCGGCGTATGCGGATTCGTGATGCAGTACTCGAGACCGTCGGCGGAGAATCGGCCGTACGGGTTCGGTGTACTGGATTCAGGCTCGGGGACCCCCGGCTTTGGCGTCGAACTCACGGCAGTAGTCATACGGCGAGCACTCCGGTAACGCAATGCATGCGTGCGAGGCCGGCACTGCGACCGCTGAAAACGTTTTCACATTCTAGCGAAAAACGTTTCGAATCGCCACTTGGCGCGAAATGCCCGAAGGACAGCGCGGGGATGCGCGCAGCGTGCGTTACTTGCCCGCGGAAAGTTGGAGGCGCTTGAGCGAACGCTGTACCGCTCCATGTCGCATGAAGAGCTTGTGAATCAGTCCGGTGCGGGCGTTCTCGATCGCGACCAGCATCGGCCCGTGGTCGATGCCGACGTAGTCGTCGCTGGCGAAACCCTGGTCGAGGTTGAACGAATCGACCAGGCCGTAGCCGCCCTCGGCTGGATCGCGCCAAACGAGCGGCCTGCCCCGCGCATCCTTCAGTTCGCGGAACGCACGCAGCGCGGTGACGCTCTCACGCGGCGTGACCATGATCGCCGTGCCGGCCGCGTACGGGGCGATCGTGCCGTCGAACCACTCGTCCACATCGCGAAGATTGGGCTGAATTTCTGGGACAATGTACCCGTCGCGCGCGGCACAGGCGCTCAGGCCCCAGCGCTCCGCGGAGAGCGTCTTGAAGCGGCCGGACTGCTCGATGCAGCGCTGGCAGTGCGTGAGCACGGCGCGGCGCGAGTTCTCGAACCAGTCCACGCGCGGAGCGTCGATGCCGAACGCGCCGGGATCGTCGGCGCCGAGCGCCGCGTAGTCGATCCAGCAGTGGCTGAACAGGTACGTGAACAGTGAGCCCGGCCAGGAGACGACGTACGGCGGCATTCCGTCGTGCCGCTCGATCGGGCGCGTGAGGCGGTAGTACTGCTGCGGAGGCACGGCGAACTCGGGATTCGGAGCGCCGGCCGCGAGGAAGTAGATCAACCGCTCCTCGTCGCTGGCGTTGTACCAATGCCACTCGATGAACTGGCCCGGACCTTCGAGCGCGTCGGGGTCGTCGGGCCGCCAGCCCATCGAAAGAAAGTCCTGCGGACCGACCGCGTACGCGCGCCAGTTCGTCTCCGCGATCAGCCGATCCACCGCGCCGCGCACCGGCTCGCCGAAGTACTCGGCGGCCGGGATTGCGCCGGCGATGAGCAGTGCGTGATCGACCGTGCTGGCCACAATCTCGTAGCCCTCACGGCTCATGCCTCCCGTGTTCAGGTCGGGGTAATGCAGGTACACGCCCCATTTCTTGTTGTCGCTGCGTTCGATGAGCGCGCGAAGCACGGCCGCCGCCCGCTCGGCGCCCTGCTCGCGCGTGATCCAGCGGCGCTCCACGCCGATCGGCAGCGACGAGAGCTGGAAGCCGACCGCGGCGATGCTGGAGACCGGGCCTCGAAACCGGTCCTTCGCCAGCGGGGCGGGCGAGCCGACCTCGTTCCAGAAATACAGGAAACACGCGCGCTCAATTTCGTCGAGCAGCGCTTCGTCGGCGGGCGTGAACCGATAATCCGTGGCGGACGATGCGGCCGGTGGCCGCGTGATCGATTCTTGGGCGGGTTGGGACGAAACGGGCGGGAGCGCCGTCGACAGAATCGCAAGCGCTTCAAGTACAAGAAGTTGACAACTCATGGTGCCTCACGATAGGCTGGGCTGAAAGCGTTGTCAAAAACGCTTGTGGTGCGAAGTGCGGGGGACCCGCATGGCCGTTTCCATCGCCGATGTCGCGCAGCGCGCCAACGTCTCCATCAGCACGGTCTCCCGTGTTATCAATCGCCGCGACGACCTCGTCAACGCCAGGACTCGCGCGCGGGTCGAGTCCGCGATCCAGGAGCTGGGGTACAAACCCAACGCGTTTGCGCGCGGGCTGGTGCTGCGGAAGAGCGAGCTGGTCGCACTCGTTCTGCCGGACCTGCACGGCGAGTTCTACTCTGAGATCATTCGCGGCGCCGACGCCCAGGCGCGTGAGTCGGGATACAACCTGGTCGTCTCCTCCGCCCACGACGCCGCCGACAGCCACTCGCTGCTGCACGCGACGCAGCAGCGGTCCATCCTCGACGGCGTGGCGGTGATGATCGCCGACGTGACCGACGGCATCCACGAAGTGCTCTCGAACTTCCGGCTGCCGTTCGTTGTGCTCGACGGCGACATCGACGGCGTGCCGCACGACAGCGTGTGCATCAATCAGCGCCACGGCGCGTCGGAACTCACACGGCACCTCATCACGCGCTGCCGTGCGGAGCGGCTCATCTTCATCGGCGGCCCGTCGACGAACGTGGATACGCTCGCCCGCCTGGACGCCTGCCGCGCAGCGCTGGCCGAAGCCGGGCGGAAGCTGGATTCGTCCGATATCTACCACCTGGACTACGAATTCGAAACCGCGTACCAGCTCGCACTGGCACGGATGCGCGAGTGGATCGGACCGCGGACCGCCGTGTTCGCAGCGAACGACGAAATGGCTTCTGGCGTGGTCGCGGCGGCCGCGGCGCTAAGCATAGCGGTTCCGCGGGAGCTGGCGGTGGCCGGCTTTGACGATACGCGCGTGGCGCGGCTGACGCGGCCGGCGCTGACGACCGTCCACGTGCCGATGTCGCGCATGGGCTCCGAAGCGATAAAGCTCCTGTGCGATCGAATCTCCCACGCGCAGCGCGCGCCCCGTCGGATTTCGCTTCAGCCGGAGTTGGTGGTCCGCGAGTCGTGCGGAGCGGTGGCACTCGCGACCTCAAATGTCTGACGCCATGTGCCGCAGGGTGTCGATTGCCCGCGCAGCGCTGGGACCGGATGGGGCGCGAGGCCGGTCCGAGTTGCGCACGTAAGTCAGCGGGCGGACGTCGAACGGTGTGCGCTGGCGCGGCATATGCGGGCGCGAGTGAAACTTTCCGCCTCGCTCACGGTCGCGGCGCGGCCTAATTGTCCGTTGCATAAGTGCGGGCGCGCACACCAAAAGGCCTCCAAGACCGGCCTGGAGGCCGGTCCCCCATGGGCGGACAGTTTTTTCAACGGACTGTTAACGCCGCGTGACTACCGGAAGCCCTCCAGAAGGGACACATTCCATGAAGCTCGTTTTGGTTCTTCCGGGAGTGCTGGCGCTTTCCGCCATCAGCGTGGCCGAAGCGGCGGTGCTCGAGGACTTCGAGTCGCTCGATCGCTGGCGCGTCATCGCGTCGGACGGCGTCGAGGCGTCGATCTCGGCGGCCGACGGAGTGCAGGGCCAGTGCCTGCGGCTCGACTTCGACTTCAAGTCCGGCGCGGGGTTCTGCGTGGTCCGGCGTGAGTTGTCGCTGGATTTGCCCCCAAACTACCAGTTCCGGTTCCAGCTTCGCGGCGCGGCGCCGGCAAACAACCTCGAATTCAAGCTCGTGGACACCGACGGCGGAAACGTGTGGTGGGTGAACCGCCGCGAACGCGAGTTCTCGCCCGTTTGGGAGCAGGTAACCTACAAGCGGCGGCACTTCGCGTTTGCATGGGGGCCGTCGGGGGGCACGCCGCTGGAACGCCTCGGTGCGATCGAGTTCGCCGTCGCGGCCGGTTCGGGCGGACGCGGGACGATCTATTTCGACCAGCTCGAATTCGAGCCGCTGCCACAAGCCGGCGAAACCACGCCCGTGCGCATCGAGGCTTCGAGCTGGGCAGATCCGCCGGCCGAGGCGAGACCGTCGCTCGGTCCCGGCGGCGAAATCCGATGGGCCGCGGCAAACAGCGACGCCCAGCCGTGGATTCGGCTCATCCTCGGCGAACATTCAGGCTACGGTGGCCTGGCGATCGAATGGGAGCCGGGCGCAGCCGCGGCCGATTACGCCGTGCAGACGTCGGACAACGGTACGGACTGGAAGTCGGTCGCTGCCGTTTCGGGCGGGAACGGCGGGCGCGACTTTGTGCCCGTGCCGGCGCTCGAGGCCGCGCAGGTCCAAATCGTCACGCACGGGCTGGAACGCGCCGGGCACTTGGGCATCCAGTCGATCCGGCTGATGCCGCCCGATTTCGGCGAATCCCCCAACCGCATGTTCGCGACGATCGCCGCTGAGCGGCCGCGCGGCTGGTTGCCGCGCTATTTCGTCGGCGAGCAGCAGCCGTGGACGGTCGTCGGCGTCGCGGGGGACGACAAGGAAGCTCTGTTCGACGCGGCGGGAGCCGTGGAAGTAGACCGGCTGGGCTTTCGGCTGGAGCCGCTGTTGTTCGTCGGCGGCCGGCTCTTCACATGGGCGGATGTCGCGACGCAGACGACGCTTGCCGAGGATTACCTGCCGATCCCGACGGTCACGTGGACCGGCGCGCCGATCGAGTTGAATGTCACGGGGCTTGCGGACGGAGATGCGGGCGCCTCGTCGCTGCTGGTCCGCTATCGGCTTCGCAACACGACGGACGCGGAGCAGCGCGGCACGCTGTTCGTCGCGATCCGACCGTATCAGGTTCTGCCGCCGTGGCACGAGTTGAACCTGACTGGCGGCGCGTCGCGCGTCGATTCGATGGAGTGGAACGGACAGGCAGTCGTCGTAAACGGCCGGCGCGTCGTGCTACCCTGGACGCGCCCCGACGGCTTCGGCGCCGCTCCGTTCGCGAGCGGCGAAATCGTCGAATTCGCGGCGGAAGGGCGGTTGCCCGGGGCGGTTCGAGTGACGGACGCGCTGGGCTCCGCATCCGGCGCGTTTCGATTCGACTATTCGTTGACGCCAGGCGAGTCGCTCGACGTGGTCGTCGAATCTCCATTCTACGAGCGCGCGGACCAGCCCGCTGAGCCGGCGAAGTTCGGGGCTGCGGGCGAGCCGACCGCGCGTTTCGAAGCCGCGCATCAGCGGGCGCGCGAGTTCTGGGAACCCGTGCTGAACCGCGTGCAGTTGAAGCTGCCGCCGTCGGCCGCGGCGCTGGCGAACACGTTCCGCACGACGCAAGCGTACATCCTGGTTAACGCCGATGGTCCGCGGATTCAGCCCGGGTCGCGTACGTACGAGCGAAGCTGGATACGAGACGGCGCGCTAACCTCGACCGCGCTGCTGTACACAGGTCACGCCGAGCAGGCGCGGGCGTTCCTGGAGTGGTTCACGCCCCACCAATTCGAATCCGGAAAGGTTCCATGCGTGGTCGATCGGCGCGGACCGGACCCGGTCCCCGAGCACGACAGCACCGGCGAGCTGATCTACGCGCTGCACCGGTACTATGCGTTCACGGGCGACAAGGACTTCCTGGCGCAATTCCTGCCGAATGTAGAGGCCGGCGTGCGGTACATCGAGTCGCTGCGCGCCGAGCGCATGACGCCCGAGTATCGCGACGGCCCCCCGGAGAAGCGCGTCTGCTACGGCCTCGTGCCGGAGTCGATCAGCCACGAGGGCTACTCGGCCAAGCCAATGCACTCGTATTGGGACGACTTCTTCGTGCTGCGCGGGCTGAAGGACGCGGTGTCGATCGCGCAGATTCTCGATCGGCCGGAGCTTGCACAGCGCTGGGCGGCGCTGCGCGACGAGTTCCGCTCCTGCCTGTACGACTCGATGCGCCTGTGCATGCGGACGCACGGCATCGACTATGTACCGGGCTGCGCCGAACTGGGCGATTTCGACGCGACCTCCACGGCGATCGGCGTCTTTCCCGCCGGGGAGCTGGGGCTGGCGCCCGAGCCGGCGCTGCACAACACGTTCGAGCGCTACTACGAGTTCTTCTGCCGACGTCGCGACGGCAAGCTCGAATGGGAAGCCTACACGCCGTACGAGGTGCGGCTCATCGGCACGTTCGTGCGGCTCGGCCAGCCGCAGCGAGCTCACGAGCTGGCGGAGTTTTTCTTCGGCGACCAGCGCCCGGCGGGATGGAACCAGTGGGGCGAAGTCGTATGGCGCGACCCGGCCGCGCCGCGCTTCGTGGGCGACATGCCGCACACCTGGGTCGGCTCGGATTACCTCAGCGCCGCGCGGAGCATGTTCGTCTACGAGCGCGAACAGGACGAGAGCCTGGTGCTGGCGGCGGCGGTTCGGCCGCAGTGGCTGCGCGAGTCCGAGGGCGTGCGGATCATCGGTTTTCCGACCGAGTTCGGGCCCGTGAGCTGCACCATGCGGGCCGGCGCCGAACGCGTGGTCGTTGAGTTGGACGGCCCGAGATCGATTCCCGTCGGCGGCGTGTGGATCAGCAGTCCAATGCCGGCGCCGGTTCGCGCGGCGACGATCGACGGCATGCCGGCAGCGGACTGGAGCGAGGCGGGAGTGCGGGTGCGGGCGTCGCGCGCACGGGTTGAGATGGCGTACTGAAGGGCACGTTCGACGAGCCTATCGGGAAGCATGCTAGCTGTCCGTTGAATAAGTGCGGGAGCGCACACCAAATGGCCTCCAAGACCGGCCTGGAGGCCCGTCCCCCAATGGGCGGACAGTTTCTTCAACGGACTGCTACCGCTGGGCCCAGCGAGCGCATGCCACCCGCCGCGGGCGCCGGCGGAGAAGGCGAACGGAGCGGCGCGTCGCGCATCGCACGTGTGGATTCGGAGACGCTTCGCACTGCTTGCGCTCCGCTGAGCTTGACACACCTCGGGGATGCGTGCGCACCGGAAAACAAGAAGGGCCGCCACGAGGGCGGCCCTTCCGGTTTACAAGCTGGTGAGCTTGTGGGTTAACGACGGCGCAGCAGGGCCACGCCCAGACCGATCAGGAGCAGCGACGCGGGCTCGGGCACCACGTTCGTGTTGATGTTGATGCGGTAGTCGCCCGTGTTGCTTGTCCCGCCGGTAACAGAGAATCCAGGCGCGAAAGCGGCGTTGAAGCTGCTGACCGCCAGGAAGTACTCGCCGGGGAACAGGTCGCCGTCGGTGCCGCCCTGGCCGAACTTCAGCAGGCTGAGAAATCCGGTACCGTCATCGTCGTCGCTGGCGATGAGGTTGCCGAAGGCGTCGTACAGGCCGATCTCGGTGTCGTTCGACGGGGCCAGCGCCGAACCTTCCGTATCGATGTACAGGAAGGTGCTCAGCGACGCGCCCACGCCCTGCGGCACGACAAACTTGTACCAGTCAACCTCGCCGCTGGCGCCGATCGCGCCGTTGGTGGTGAGGCCGGGCGCAACGACCGTGCCGAGGTTGGTCGCCGAGGGCTGAGCCGCACCGGTCACATTGTCGTCATACGAAAACGTGATGTCGTCCCAGCGCGCGTCCTCGACGCCGTCACTGCCGTCGTCGAACGACTCGAAGAAGCGGAACGACCACGTGCCGCCGGGCTGCACGCCGTAGCCGTGCACGAAGTTAGACCCCGCCGGGATCGCGATCGACCCGGTGAAGCTGGTGGTCGTGAACGGCTGGTAGATGCGGGTCAGGCCCAGAGGGTGCGTGACCTGGACGCGCGCCTCGCTGGCGAACGTGCCGGTGTTGATTTCGGTCAGCGTGCCGGACACGTACACGGCGCTCAGCCCGTTCGCATACGATCCCGTGACGTTGTACGTCCGGATTTCGTTGTTCGGCGCGCCGAGCAGCCCGCGCGACAAGACGTTGTTGTACGTCACGGATTCGACGATGGCGGCCGACGCACTGACCGCCAGCGTGAGCGCTGTCGCGCTCACCAGTAGCTTCCTCATAGTCGCAACCCTCCTCCTGTGACAGGCAAGCGGGGTTTGCCCGCGACGCAGGACGCTCCCGCGTATGCAGACGATCCGCGGATCCCCGAACTCAAATTTGGCCGGACACTTCGCCGGTCATTCACACACGCGTTTGCGACGCAAAGACCGGCGCGCCGTTATGGCCGCGCCGCTGGCGTCGGGCAGGCTGTGGCTCGTGACGTGAGGGAGGCCCCGGCGGTACGTCCAGATACCCCCCGCCTCGCCCTCCTCCTGCCAAACCGCATCTTAACCGAAGCACAGGCGCCGAATCAACGCAAGTTTGCGCGGCATCGGCGCTGCCAATAACTATATACGCGGCATGGATTTACGAGCATGCTTGACGCGGGCCTCCTCCCCCGGCGTCGCCAGTTGCGAGACACGGCTAATCCCCGACAGGCCGGCCCACGGGCGTTTCGGACCGGCCCGATCTGAATACGCTCACGATCACAGTTCCGGTCGTCCACTCGAGCCCCAGTCGGCGGCATTGGCGCGTTTCGATCCCAACCGCGACCGTGAGCGAGCACGTAAGGGGGGAATGGGCTTCGTCAATCCCCGCTTACCCACCTTCGCCGCTCGGCCTGAACCAACCCCTACCAGTGCCCGGCCGGTTACGCGGCGTGCCGCGCATCTGGCGCGGGCGTATACTCCGCGACGCACCTCAAGCTGGAGCGAGCCGTGAATACTCGTCGTGGCACGACCGTTTTGTTCGGACGCATGCCCCGATTTCTGCCGAGTGAAATCCATTCCGGACGAGCCGCTGCCGGCATCCCGCGTCCGCGCTCGATTCTGCCTGTCGCCGCATGCGTTCTGCTCGCGGTAACCTCGGGGGCGGCCGATGGCCCGGCTACCCTTCGCACGAGCTGGGCTGACAGCGTACGCGACGACAACGTGCTCCCCGACTATCCGCGCCCGACGATGGTGCGACCCGAGTGGCTGAACTTGAACGGGGTCTGGGAGTGGGCGGAGCGCGGGGCCAACCAGCGCCAGCCCGCGCCGTCCACAATGCCTGGTCGCATCCTCGTGCCGTTTCCGATCGAGTCGGCGCTTTCCGGCGTGCAGAAAAGCGTGGAGCGCTGCTGGTACCGCCGGCAGTTCGACGTGCCGGCCGAGTGGGAGGGCAAGCGCGTTCTGCTTCATTTCGGCGCAGTGGATTGGGAAGCGCAGGTGTGGGTGAACGGGCGCGAGATCGGCACGCATCGCGGCGGCTACGATGCGTTCAGCTTCGACATCACCGACGCGCTCAGGGACTCCGGTTCGCAGGAGCTGCTCGTCGGCGTTTACGACCCCACCGACGCCGGGACGCAGCCGCGCGGCAAGCAGGTGCGCAAGCCGGAGGGCATCTGGTACACGCCGAGCACCGGCATCTGGCAGACGGTGTGGCTCGAGCCGGTTCCGGCGGCACACATCGAGCGGCTGGAGATCGTGTCCGAGCTTAACCCGGCGGTCGTCCGCGTGAAGGCGGCGACCGCGGCCGCAGGGCTGCGGGTCGAGGCGATCGTGTCGTCGGGAGGCAAAGAGATCGCCCGGCAGGGGGGGACCGCCGCGGATGGGCTTGCGATCAAGATACCGGAGCCGCGTGTTTGGCGGCCGGACGAGCCGTTTCTCTACGACCTGGAAGTGTCGCTGTCGGACGCCGGCGGCGTGATCGACCGCGTGACGAGTTATGTCGGCCTGCGGCGCGTGTCGCTCGGCAAGGACGGCCAGGGCCGCACGTGCATCCTCCTGAACGGCGAACCGCTCTTCCAGGTCGGCACGTTGGACCAGGGCTTCTGGCCGGACGGGCTGTACACCGCGCCGACCGACGAAGCGCTGAGGAGCGACATCGAGATCACCAAGCGGCTCGGCTTCAATCTGATCCGCAAGCACGTCAAGGTGGAGCCGGAGCGCTGGTACACCTGGTGCGACCGGCTGGGCCTGCTGGTGTGGCAGGACATGCCCAGCGGCGACCGCTACATCGGCCCAAGAGACGCGGACATCGAACGCACGCCCGCGTCCGCCGAACAATTTACGACGGAGCTGGAGCGACTGATCCGCGGGCGCGGCAACCATCCGTCGATCATCGCGTGGGTGGTGTTCAACGAGGGCTGGGGGCAGTTCAAGACCGCGGAGATGGTCGAGCGCGTGCGGAAGCTCGATCCCACACGGCTGGTCAACGCCACCAGCGGTTGGACGGACCGCGGCGCCGGCGACGTGCTCGATGTGCATACCTATCCGGCGCCGCGCGCGCCGCAGCCCGATGCGCGGCGGGCGGCGGTGATCGGTGAGTTCGGCGGACTGGGGCTGCCGGTCGCGGACCATCGCTGGTCGGACAAGCATTGGGGCTACCAAGCGGCGGCCGATTTCAAGGACCTTACGCGGCGATACGAGTGGCTGCTGCGGAGCGCCTGGCAGCAGCACCGCGACACGGGGTTGTCAGCGATCGTCTACACGCAGATCACGGACGTCGAAACCGAGTGCAACGGCCTGCTGACGTACGATCGCGCCGTGCTGAAGGTTGACGAGCAGCGCGTTCGCCGCGCGAACCGCGGCGAGTTCGAGCCGCTCACGGTCCTCGTGCCGACTTCACGCGAGTCGGTGCAGACGTGGCGATATTCGACCGAGGCCCCCGCGACGAACTGGAGCGAGCCGGGCTTCGACGACGCGTGCTGGAAAAAAGGCGACGGCGGCTTCGGGACCAGCGGTACGCCCGGCGCAACGGTCGGAACTGTCTGGGACGGACGTGAAATCTGGTTGCGGCGTCGTTTCGAATTGAGTGGCCCGCCTGCCGGCGCCGTGTACCTGCTGATGCACCACGATGAGGACGCGCAGGTCTTTATCAATGGTGTGCTCGCCGCAACGCTCGACGGATATACGATGGACTACGAACCGGTGTTGCTGGCGCCGGAAGCGCGCGATGCGCTTCGCGTTGGAAATAATCTGCTGGCCGTGCACTGCCGGCAGACCACGGGCGGGCAGTACATAGATGTGGGACTTATCGCGCTTCCGGAAGGCGAATAGCGCAGGCAATCCGATCGGCGCCGCCCATCCGAACTGCGCACGCAAGCGAGCGGGAATTGTCCCGCGACGCGCGCTGGCACGTCCATCCCGGCGCGGGTGTGCAGCGCCGGCCCTCACAGTCGCGGCACGGATCAAACTGCACCGGTACCGCCGCACCCATCTTGTCAAACCAACCTTGACTTGTGCGTATTGAGAGCGATTCTGAGTTTGTGACGTGAGTGAGGTAGAGCGTGCTCGCATCGTTCATCACCAGCCGCCTATTCCGTGCGAAGCCCGAAGGGCCGTCGCAGAAGGATGCCCCACGCTCTCAATTTCCACAAGATTTCAAGCTACCTCGTCCTCGGTGGTCCAGCGGACGATCTCATTCCCAGGTACGCTGCTGGATGAGCCGACGATGACTGCGCCGTCGGCGGAAACACCGAAGGCGCTGCTCCCGTCTGTTCCGCCGGGGAGTTCGCCCAGACCGACCATCGCGCCCGCCTCGGACCAGCGAAACGCCTCCAGTTCGGCCGACGGAGCGCTGCTCGCGCCGACTACGACGCAGCCGTCGGCCGAGACGGCGGTGGCGTTGCTGGCCGGGTAGAGGCTACCGGGAAGGTATCCCAGCGGGGTGAGGTTGGCGTTGCGCGCCGCTGCGCCGAAGGCGGCAGGGAGCGTCGCGAACGCGCAACTGAGGATTGAAACCTCCAGCCGACGAATGGTCGAAGGGAGAACATGGCAGGGCATGGCAGGCTCCGGGAGACGGGTGGAGCCTTCACCCGCGAATTCGTTCGGACGCGCCCGGATACAAGCGCCAGCGCGGACCTGCGAGTCGGTACGTCCGCCGGCCGGCGCGGATCGCAGCCGCTCGGCGAGCGCCGAAAAACGCCGATCCGCGCTGCTCCGGAACGCGTGATTTCAGTCTGAACTCTTGGCGTCGCCGCGGGCGAAGATGCTGGCCACGTAGTTGAGCACGTCCGTGGCGCTGGTCTCATTGTAGCCGAAGAACTTGATCAGCCGCTGCTTGACCACGTCGATCTTCGCCTGCGTCTCCTCGTCCACGACGCCGCTGACGACGTTCTTGAGCTTGATCGTGTCGCGGCTGTCCTCGAAGAGCTTGAGCTCGAGCGCCTTGTGCAGCCGCGCGTTCGTGAAGTACTCGAACTTCTTGCCGTCCAGGGCCAGGGCGCCGATGTAGTTCATGATCTCCTGGCGGAAGTCGTCCTTGCGGCTGTCCGGGATGTCGATCTTGTCCTCGATGGAGCGCATCAGGCGCTCGTCGGGCGGCTCCTCGCGGCCGGTGAACTTGTTGCGCACCTTTTCGTGCTGCGTATAGGCGCGGACGTTCTCGATGTAGTTGGTGCAGAGGCGCTTGATGGCGTCCTCGTCGGCGGAGATGGCGCGCTGCACTTCGGCCTTGAGGATGTCCTCGAACTCCTCCCGCACGACGCTGAGCAGCTCGCGGTAGCGCTTCTTCATCTCCTCGTCGGTGATGAGGCTGTGGTGGTCCAGGCCGTTCTCGAGCTCGTTCATGATCATGAAGGGGTTGATGCAGCGCTCGATCTGGGCCTGCTCGCTAACCAGGCCGTTGGAAATCTTGTCCTGGATGTAGCGCGGGCTGATGCCGCCCATGCCCTCGCGCGGGCTTTCCTCCATCAGCTCCTTGACGCTGTCCTCGGTGAAACCGGGGATGCTCTTGCCGTCGTACAGCTTGAGCTTCTGAAGCAGCGTGAGGCCGGCCTTCTTGGGCTCGGAGAGGCGCGTCAGGACCGCCCACATGGCCGCCATTTCGATCGTGTGCGGGGCGACGTGGATGCCCTTGACCTTGCCCTTGCTGAAGTCCTTTTCGTAAATCTTGATCTCATCGCTGAGGCGGATGTTATAGGGCACGTCGATCTTGATCGTGCGATCGCGGAAGGCCTCCATCAGCTCGTTGCTCTGGAGCTTCTTGTACTCCGGCTCGTTCGTGTGACCCAGGATCACCTCGTCGATGTGCGTCTGGGCGAACTTCTTGGGCTTGATCACGTGCTCCTGGCTGGCCCCCAGCAGGTCGTACAGGAACGCCACGTCCAGCTTGAGCACCTCGATGAACTCGCAGATGCCGCGGTTGGCGATGTTCAGTTCGCCGTCGAAATTGAACGCGCGCGGGTCGGAATCGGAGCCGTACAGCGCGATCTTGCGGTAGTTGATGTCGCCGGTCAGCTCGGTTGAATCCTGATTCTTCTCGTCCTTGGGCTGGAACGTGCCCACTCCGACGCGGTCCTTCTCGCTCAGGATCAACCGCCGCACGACCGTGTGCTCGAGCACCTTGCGCCAGTCGCCGTCGTGCCGGATCAGCAGGTCCTCGAACGTCCGCCGGCAAAACGGGTCCAGGTCGCCCTCGATGCGGATCTGCTGGTCCTCGGGCAGATCGGCGTTGATCTGCGCCAGGATCTCCTTGCGCGCCGCGCGCGGGATGAGCTTGAGCGGCTCCTCGTGCATCGGGCACGGGAACAGCTCCACTTCGCCGTGTTCATTCCGCAATTTCCACGAGAAGCTGTAGAGCGCGCCCTCGTCGAGCGTCGAGTAATATTCCAGCCCCTTCTTCAGCAGCCGCGCGATCGTGCTCTTGCTGCTGCCGACGGGGCCGTGCAGCAGCAGGATGCGGCGATCGCTGCCGTAGCCCTGCGCGGCGGACTTGAAGGTTTCGACCAGCCGCATCAGCGAGCGGTCCAGGCCGTAGATCGCGTCGGCGCCGCCCTCGATCGGGTCGTCAAAGAACTTGTAGTGGACGTAGTCCTCCTTCAGCCACGTGTAGCGCTCCGTGCCGAAGTGCAGAATCATGTCGTAGACCCGCTGGTACGCGTTCCGCGCCACCCGCGGATTCGCGATCACCATGTCGAGGTATTCATAGAACGTACCTTCCCAGTGATGCTGGCGGAAACGTGACGCATCCAGATGGCGGTCCACGATTCCCAGGATCGACTCGCGCTTGGACATCGATGGCCTCCTGCGTGCGACGCCGAACCGCCTTCCGGCGGTCGGCGCCGCGATGTCTGGCCGCGCTGGCGAGACGCCGACACCCGGCCCGACCAATGCTAGATTGCCCGATAACCCGAGTCAACGCGGTCCGAGCCGTCGCCGCCCCGCGCGCCGCGCTGCATTTGCGCTCCACGGGCGCTGCAAGGAATTCGGCGGCGCTCGCCGCCGCTGGTATACTCGACACGGTACATATCGGCTGGTGTGACGCGAACGCGATGCGGACACGTCTCGTTCGCGTTCTGAATTATGCCGAGCGAGTCCCCTTCGTTGCCGCCCAGAGTCGGCGCGTCCCGCAACGACGCCCCGTCGCGTCGGCGCGGCGCGGAACCTGCGGGGCGCGGCTGCTCACGTCTGGGGTTCGACGCGAGTGCGTGTCATGCACATGCAACCTCTTTTTTCCGGCGCGCCGGGCGCGTTTCGGTTTGACGGCATGCTCCAGTCAGCGACGATCCCGCTGGTGCTGGCCTCGGGGCTGCTTTGCGCGACGAGCTCCGCGACTGCCGCAGACCTGCGCTTTACGGAATGCGCTGCCGCCGCCGGCATCACCGTCGTGCCCGATCGGCCCAACGTGGTCCAGGGTTGTTACGCGGGCGGCGCCGTCGGCGACTTCAACCGCGACGGCTGGCCGGACGTGTACATTCCGCCGGGCGGATTCGAGCCAGACAAGCTCTATATCAACAATCGCGACGGAACGTTCACGGACCAGGCGGCCGCGTGGCGCGTCGATGCGTCGCACCTCGGCGTCTCTGCCGCTGTGGGGGATTTCAACAACGACGGTTGGCTCGACGTTTTCGTCGTCTCGCGCGGCGAGATCGGCAACGAGCGCGCCGGCGCGCACAAGCTGTACCGCAACAACGGCGACGGGACCATGACCGACGTCGCCGACTCGGCCGGCGTGCGCTTCAGTTCACCGCAGATCCCGGACGGCTTCGGGGCTGCATTCGGCGACTACGACCTCGACGGCGACCTGGACCTGGCCGTCGCCGGATGGTACGTCAATTCGGGCGGCAACCGCCTCTTCCGCAACAACGGCAACGAGACGTTCACCGACGTGACGGCGACGGCGATTCTGGCCGACATGACTCCCGTACGCGGGTTTTCGCCGCGCTTCGCGGACATGGACGGCGACGGCTGGCCCGAGCTGCTCTGGGTCGCGGACTTCCGCACCTCGCGCTACCTGGTGAACAACCACGACGGTACGTTCTCCGACCGCACGCTGGAATCGGGCGTAGGCCTGGAGCGCAACGGCATGGGGCAGACCATTGGCGACTTCGACAACGACGGGCGCCTCGACTGGTACGTGACCTCGATCATGCAGCCGTTCGGGCCGATCGGCCAGCCGAACGGGAACATGCTTTACATGAACCGCGGCGCGCACTCGTACGACGAAGTGGCGGAGGCCGCCGGCGTCCAGGACGGCGGCTGGGGCTGGGGCACGGTCGCGGCCGACTTCGACCACAACGGCTGGCAGGACCTGGTCGAAGTCAACGGCTGGTACACGATCGAATGGGCCGCCGACCGTGCCTACGTCTTTCGAAACGCCGGCGGGCTGCACTTCGACGAAGTCGCGCCGCAGGTCGGAATCGAGCATTCGGGCCAGGAGCGCGGCCTGCTGAACTTCGATTTCGACAACGACGGCGACCAGGACCTGCTGTTGTTTGCGTTCCAGGAGCCGGTGCGACTGTATCGCAACGACCTGCCCCCCGGCGCCGGCGCCTGGCTGCACGTCACGCTGAACACGCGCGATCGCCCGGGCGTCGCGCCGGACGGGTTCGGCGCCTGCGTGCGGGCGCGCTGCGGCGAGACACGCTACCTGCGCGTCATTGACGGCGGCTGCAACTATCTCGCGCAGAGCGAAGCGTCGGCGCACTTCGGCCTCGCGGCTGCGCCGCGGTTGGATGAGCTTCGCGTCGATTGGTCCGACGGGACCGCCACTGTGCTGCGCGACGTGGCGCCGAATCAGCGACTGGAAATTCGCGCCCCGGTCCTCGGCGACCTCGACCGGGATCGCGACGTCGATTTGGCGGACTTGTCCGCGCTGCTCACCGCCCTGGATCAGTGCGACGGCCAGCCCGCGTACGATCCGGCGGCCGACATTGACGGCAGCGGCTGCGTGGACCTCTCGGACCTGATGCGCCAGCTCGGAAACTTCGGCGCGGCGCCGACGCCCTGAAGTGCGTTGCGGCGGCGCGCAATCCGCTTGGGCACTGCTGCGCCGTTCGCTAAGATGATGACCAGGAAAGCCGCCGCGGGCCGAGGGGGCCTATCCCCCGGCGCGTGCTCATGTCACGGGGTGAGCTGCATACCATGTCGCGTTGTTCGTCGCACGGTTTCGTACTCGCGTGCCGGTTGGCGCTGGTCGCCGTCGTGTACGGAGCGACCGACACGCACGCTCAAGTGGCTGTGTTTTCGGAGCGCGCCGGCGATGCGGGTATCGCCGTTACGCACGATCGGCCCGATCCGACGTTCTATTTCTACGGCGGCGGCGCCTGCGGCGATTTTGACAACGACGGCTGGCAGGACCTGTACCTCGTCATGGGAGGCGTTGAGGCCGATCGCCTGTTCATCAACAACCGCAACGGGACGTTCACCGATCAGGCAGCCGCTTGGGGCGTGGACATCCGGCATCGCGGCAACGGCGTCGCCGTCAGCGACTTCAACAACGACGGCCGGCTGGACATCTTCGTCACCAGCGACGGCGGCCCCGAGCTGCCTGAGCCGGGACGGCACGTCTTGTGGCGAAACGACGGCGGACACTTCACCGACATCGCCGCGCAAGCAGGCGTGCAGTGGACCTCGGTGGACACCTACGACGGGTTCAGCGCCGCGTTCGGCGATTACGACCTCGACGGCGACCTGGATCTCGCCGTCGCGGGCTGGTACACCGGCTCCGGCGGGAATCGCCTTTTTCGCAACAACGGCGACGAGACGTTCACTGACGT
The DNA here is from genome assembly GCA_039961675.1 of Phycisphaerae bacterium. GTDB lineage: Bacteria > Planctomycetota > Phycisphaerae > UBA1845 > Fen-1342 > JABRWC01. The sequence goes on along the minus strand of JABRWC010000085.1, from coordinate 11,760 downwards.
GACGGCGACCGCGATCCTGCGTGATGTCAACACGATGCGCGGGTACTCGCCCAGATTCCTGGACATGAATGGCGATCGCTATCCCGAGCTGCTGTGGGTATCCGACTTCCACAGCACCGCCTATCTGGTGAACAACGGCGACGGCACTTTCTCCGATCAAACCGCCGCGGTCGGCGCGGGCGTCGAGCGGAACGGCATGGGGCAGACGGTCGGCGACTTCAACAACGACGGGCTTCCAGACTGGTACGTCTCGTCCATCTTCGCCGACTACGGCCCGATCGGTGAGCGGCAGGGCAACACGCTCTATATTCAGCAGTCGGACCACACATTCGCGGAGATTGCCGAATCCGCCGGCGTGGTGAACGGCGGCTGGGGCTGGGGCACGGTCGCCGTCGACCTGAATCACGACGGCTGGACGGACATCGTGGAGACCAACGGCTGGTTCCCGATCGAGTGGCGATATGAGCCGACGTACGTCTTCATGAACGACGGCGATCTGCACTTCACGGATTCCGCGGCGGCGGTCGGCATCAACCATTTCGGCCAGGGGCGCGGGCTGCTGAACTTCGACTATGACAATGACGGCGACCAGGACCTCGTGCTGATCTCGTTCCGCGAGCCGCTTTGTCTGTATCGCAACGAGCTCAGCGGCGCCGGGACGAACTGGCTGCGCGTCGTCCTCGACACCACGCGCCGCCCGGACCTGGCCCCGAACGGCTTTGGCGCGAAGGTCAGCGTCCGCACAGGCGACTCGCGGCAGACACGCTGGATCGACGGCGGATCGAACTACCTTTCTCAGAGCGAACTCGCGGCGCATTTCGGATTGGGCAGCGCAACCGTCATCGACGAATTGCACGTCGATTGGCCGAACGGCCGGCAGACGGTCCTGCACGATCTCGCCGTGAACCAGAGCCTCACGGTATTCGCAACGCTGAGCGGCGATCTGGACGGCGATCTCGACGTGGACCTGGCCGACCTGTCGCGAGCGCTCGCATCGTTCGACACCTGCGCGGGGGACGACGGTTTCGAAGCCGCCGCAGACGTCAACGCCGACGGCTGCGTGACGCTCGCAGACGTTTTGACGCTGCTCACGGATTTCGGCATCGCCGTCCATTGATCCTGACGGAAGCCGATCGTCGGGAGGCGGGTTCGATTCGGGCCGCGATCAATCAGCGCCGCGACCGTGAGGGCGCGGGAGATTGCGACAGGCGACCGGGCGAGCTCATCGCGCGGCATTGTTGAGATTGCCCGCTTCTGTACGCGCGCGGCTCGGAACGGACTCACGGTCTGCGCTGGGATCGTCTGGAAGCGGCGCGGCGTTCGCCGCCGGCTGCGGGCGGGCGCTGCCCAGCGCGGTGCCGATGCAGTTCATCAGCTCCTGTATCGTGTACGGCTTCTGGAGGAAGAGGGCGCCAGCCTGGAGTCCCTGGAGCGCCTCCTTCTGCCCGTGTCCGCTGGAGACGATCACGCGGGCGCCGGAGTCGATCGCCGTAATCTCCCGGTACGTGTCCACGCCGCTCAGCCCCGGCATGTTCATGTCGAGCAGCACGACGTTGATCTGCCCGCGATGCTGGCGCAGCAGCTCCAGTCCCGAGGCACCGTCTTCGGCGGCATGCACGTGCAGGCCGCGGCGTTCGAGGATCGTCTGCACGACGTCGCGAATGTCCGCTTCGTCGTCGATGACGAGCACAGTCGCGCCGGGCGTGACGGACTCCGCCGGCAGCGTGGGCACGGTCCGCCGGGCAGTCTCGGCGTCGCGCGGCAGGACGACGGTGATCCGCGTTCCCCGGCCGGCCTGGCTGTCGATCGCGATCGCGCCGCGGTGGGCCTGCACGATCCCGCGCACCGCGGCCAGCCCCAGGCCGCGGCCGAGCTGCTTCTTCGAGAAGAACGGATCGAACACCCGCGCCAACACCTCCGGCGTCATTCCCGGCCCATCGTCCTCGACGTGCAGACAGACCACGCGCCCGGCGGCGAGCTTCTGTCCGGCGAACTCGGTGCGGACCTGTTCGGGGCTGAACTCCGCGTCGCGCGTGCGGACGGTGATGGTCCCGCCGCGTTCGCCCAGCGCTTCCGCGGCGTTGATGAGCAGGTTCATGATGACCTGCTGAATCTGTCCGCCATCGGCGGGGATCGGCTTGAGGTCGGGCTGGAGCTCGGGGGCCACGCACACGGACTTGGGGAACCCGGTGCGCACGAGGTCAATGGTCTCGTCGATGAGCGTGTTCAAGTCAATTTCGGTGATCTCGCAGTTCAGGCGTCCCGAGTAGGCCCGAATCTGCTGGATCATCTTCGACGCCCGCTGGCTGGCGCTGATGATCTTCTGAATCCGCGACTGGGCGCCTGAGTCCGCCGGGAGCTGCTCGAGCGCCAGGAAAGCGTTGCCGAGAATCCCGACCAGGATGTTGTTGAAGTCATGGGCGATGCCGCCCGCCAACAGGCCGAGGCTCTCCAGCTTCTGCGCCTGGCGAATCTGGCTCTCCAGCCGCTCGCGCTCGCTTTCGATCCGCTTGCGCTCGGTGATGTCCTGAAAAACGACCACGGCGCCGACCGCGCCGCCGTTTTCGTGCAGAGGTGCGATGGATGCCTCGACCGGAACGGTCGCTCCACCGCGGACGCGAAGCGCGGTCTCGACGGCGCTGCGTCCGCGGCCGCGGCGCAGCGCGCCGCAAACGATGCAGTCCGCGTCGGTGCAGTCGTCGAACTGCCCCCCGTCGCCGGCGAGCAGGCTGTGCAAGTCGCGACCGATCAGCTCGGAGTGGGTCCAGCCGAGCATTCGGATGCCCGCAGAATTGGTGAAAGCCAGCCGGCCGCTGCGGTCCAGCCCGAAGATCCCCTCGCCCACGGAGTCCAGCAGCAGCTTGTTGTAGGCGTGAAGGCGTTCGATCTGCTCCTGTTGAAGCTTGCGGTCGGTAACGTCGCGGGCGAAGCCGACCAGGATCTTGCGGCCGTCGTCGTGGAGCACGACGACGCTGTTCTCGAGGTACACGGTCCGGCCGTCCTTGCGCTTGTGCGCGGTGGGGAACTGGTGCAGACCGGTGCGCACGGGCATCGACGCCGATCCGTCCGCCGTGGGGTTCAGCTCGATGTCCGTGATGCGGAGCTGCGTAAGCTCGGCCTCGGTGTAACCCGTCATGCGGCAGAACGCGTCGTTGACTTCCAGGAAGCGGCAGTCATGGTCGACGATGAAGAAGCCGTCCATGGCGCTCTTGAGGATCGCGTCATTGCGGGCCGCCAGCCGTTTGAGCTTGGCGGTCGATTCGTCCACGTCGAGGTTTTCGCGCGCCAGCACAGCAACCGCGTCCGACTCGAACCCCGACAGCGGCAGCAGGTCGGCCGTGTACGAGCGCTGCCGGTGCGTGAAGCGCAGGCAGCGGCCAAGCCCGTCGGCGAGCGCTTGTTGGACACGAGGCAGCAGGTCACTGCGCAGATCGTCACCGAACCACGTCGGCGACTCGCCAACCACGATGGGGTTGCCCGCGCGATCCACGATCAGCATTGAGTGCGACAGCTCGCGCAGTACCGCGTCGCCCAGACTCGAGCGGCGCGACAGCTCCGCCAACAGGCCGCGCAGCCGCGTCAGCTCCCGGCGCGACACGCCCCACGTAATCAGACCGCCGGCCGCCGCCGCGAGCACGGCGAGCAGGTATGAATTCACGGTCTCACCTCCCCTGAGCGGCCGGACTCACGAGGCCTGATTCGCCCCCACGGGACGGATCGCCTCAAGCTCCGCCGCCCGGTCGAGCGACGAAGCCGCCGCATCCGGCTGACCGGCGGCGCTGAGCGCCTGCGCTCTCAGTCGCCAGGCCGCCGCCTCCATTCCGCGATTCGCGTGCAGCCGCGCCAGCTCAATCTGACGATCGGCACAACGGACCGCCTCGGCGTAATTATGCAGCCGCAGGTTCAGTTCGGCGATGCTCTCGTAGACGCGCGTCAGCCCATTCCAGAAGCGCGTCTCCTCCAGCGCACTGAGCGACAGCGCCAGCTCGTGCTTGGCCACAGCGATCCGGCCGAGCTGCAAGGCACAGCGCCCCAGGTGCATGTACGAAATGCCGACGTTGACACGGTCGTCGCTCTCCAGTGCGAGCGCCAGCGCGCGATGGTAGTAATCGCGCGCCTCGTCCAGACGCTGCTCCTGGCGTAGGATGTTGCCGATCCCGCTGTACGGCCCAATCAGGAACACCAGGGCGCCGAAGGACTTGTGCATCTCGATTGCGCGCGAAAACGCAGCCTGGGCCTCGACCGTGCGCCCCAGGCGGAACTGCACGAACCCCAGGTTGTTGCAGATTTGCGCCAGCTCACTGGCCAGGCCAAGCGCCTCCGCCGTGTGGGCCGCACGCTGGTAGTGCCCCAGCGCCTGCTCGTACTCGCCGCGAAAGTAGTGCATGACGCCCAGGTTCGCCTGCGCCTCGACAACCTGCCGCCCGTCGCCGCGCCGGCCGGCGACCAGCTCCTGTTGCTGATGGTGGCGCGCCGCCTGCTCGTACAGCCCCAGACGCGAGCAGCAGGCGCCCAGCATCCCGATCGCTTCGCAGAACTCGGGATCGATCGCGACGGCGTCGGCGGCGTGCTTCATCGCCTGTTCGTACTCCCCGCGAAGATGCGCCCGCCTGGCCAAGAAGAACGCTTCCTGTGCCGCTGGCGGCGGATTGTCCCCGGCGGCGACGGCGTCGAAGTGCGCGTCGACGCCGACGGCCTGACAGACCTGCCGGAAGAGGAGGGAGCGCAGTTCGCCCAGGCGCGCGAGGGACCCCCCAACCGGCTCAAGCTGCCGGTGCACCCCGGCGCCCGGGTTGTGCACGTCGCACCAGATGGTGATTCCGGCGTCTTGGCGCTGGAATTTCCCACGGATGACGGTCGCGGCGCCGGTCAGGCGTCCCGCTTCGCGCAAGGCGGATTCGTCGAATTGCGGAGCGCCGCGGCGCACGCGCTCCAGCACTTTCATGAACTCGTCACGGTCCGAGACGTATACGCCGGGCACGCGCGAAAGACCGCGCGAGACGTTGTCCGCGATCGCGTAGCAGAGCCATTCGTCGGGGGCATGTCCCGTTTCGTTCTCGAACGGGAGAACCGTGAGGCCACGCGGGGCCGATCTCTCAACCGCGCCCTCTGGCGCCAGCGGTTCGTGGCGCCCGTCGGAATGTCGCAGGTGCTCCAGCAGAACCTCGGCGCTCGCGTAGCGGTCCTGCGGCGCCGGCGCGAGCAGACGCAGGATCACTTCCACGAACCAGCCCGGAACCTCGCGCGCCGCTGCCGGCCACTCCGCGGGCCGCCACTGCGCGTCGAGCAGCGATTGGTAGACGCTGGCTGCGGCGTGCGGCGTGCGTCCGGTCAGGAGCTGATAGAGCGAGACGCCGAGCGAATACAGATCTGCACGTGCGTCGATCCGCGCGCCGGGAACCAGCGCTTCGGGCGCGACGTGGGTCAGTGTCCCGGACGACTCGGAGGGCGAACCGGCGGCGCTGCCGTCGTCCAGAAAGCTGGCGATGCCGAGGTCCGCAAGTCGCACGCGTCCGTCCAGCCCGAGAATCAAGTTTTCCGGCTTAACGTCGCGGTGAAGGAGGCCCGCGTGGTGGACGGCGTACAGGCCGGTCGCGGCGTCGACGGCGAATCGAAGCGCCTGCCGCCAGTCCAGCAGATGCCCGCAGTCGGTGACGGCGCCCAGATCGACGCCCTCGATGTACTCCATCACGAAGTACCAGGCGCCGCCGACGTGGTCACAGTCCAGCACGCGTACCACATTGGGGCTGTTTACGCGCAGCCCGGCGCGCGCTTCATTCCGGAGGCGCATCGTGGACGCGGGTGAGGAGTCGGACGTCGCGTGGGGGACCAGCTTGACGACGCAGGCGTATCGCAGGAGCTGGTGCTCGACGAGAAGCGTCACCCCGTGCGCACCACGGCCGAGGACGCGCATGGGGGTGTAAGTGTCGCGAAGTGCGGTAACAAAACCGAGCAGATCGGAGTCCTCGACCGCTGTCTGGCTGGGCAACTCAGCCGGGGCTACGAAGCGGCAAACTGAGCAGAGCCGAAGCCTTTCGGAGCGACGGGTGAGGCTGCCGCGCTCGCCGCAGTTCTGACAGGCGCCGACATCCACCGCCGGCTGAAGCGTCTCGGTTGCGGAGTTGGCGCGTTGGCTGCTCATCGCAAATCCGATGCATTTTCACAAAACTGCGTCAGATAATGCTTGACAAATCCGCTGGATTTGGTTTTATGTGGACCCTGAGCGAGGGTTTCGACAACGTTCAGGAGAGCCACGAGGCGCGGCCGAATCGGCGAATTCGGCGGGTGTGGGGTATTCCGCATACGTTTTTGCCTATCTTGCCGCGCTCATCTCACTCCAAGTTAACCGGCTCCCGCTGAACGTGCAAGCCTGAGGCGCGGTGTTTCACATTTCGCGGAGGTTCAATCATGTCTGGCGCGCTGATCGACATCGGCAGGAGCTTGGCCGATCTTATCCAGCTTATCATTGAGATGATTACCTGAAGAATACGAGGGGATCGGACCATGATCGTCGTTATTACTGAAATCGACGATATCAACATCCGCTCGCGCTAAGCGCGTTGCTGGATACAGTCGGTGCAGGGCGCGCGTCGTGGGCGGCGCGCGCCTCTTATGCTCTACTCTCGATGCGGCAGCGCTTCGGGGGCAGAGCGTCTGGGCGTGCTGGCTGCGTAGTTCAGGGTTGCCTCCAAGTCACGCGGTTGCTCCATACCGTCGCGCCGGTCCCGGCGTCCGCATGTTTGCACGAATCTGGCGCCCCCGACTCGCGTGGGGCGCCAGATACGCGAACGAGCGGCCGTCTCTCGAATGCGCCGCATTACGTTCTCACTGCCAGTCTTTAGACTGAACTGACGATTCTTCGTCACAAGCCGGATATCGGACCAAGATGCACTTCATCGGTCCGGTACGGTCCGATTCTATGCGCTTGGATCAATGCCGCGGATGGGATGGTATCGGCCTGACCAGGTGACGGGCGATCGCCGCGCGCGGCTTTGTTTCAGAGCAGACGGCTTTCTCACTATTCGGTTGTAACGACCGCCGGCTTGATTAACCGTTCCGCCGGACGGTCGGCGGGAGTGAGAAGGCCATGACGCAACGCTCCTCAATCGGATCGGCCCTCGAGCTCGGGTCGCGCAGCCTGATCGTCGCCGCGATCGGCGCAGCGTCGATCATGTTCTCGATCGCGGGTTGTCCGTCCGGCGAACAGAGTCTTCTCGACCCGGGTTCGGCCAACGGTGACGGCCAGGATGTAACGAACGCAAACTCGAGCGGCGGCGAAAGCGACACGTCGGACGGGGCGTTCTTCCCCACCGGGTTTGGGGACGGCGGCGGTGGCGCGGGAAACAGTGCGGCGTCGAATTCGAGCAGCAGCAGCGGTTCAGCAGGATCGGACAGCGCATCCGACGACGGAGACGCGACCGAGGGCGATGCCCCCGCCAACGACGCCGCCGGCACGGGCGCCACGGATGGCGGTGGTGATGGTTCGGGTGACGGCAGCGCGAACGACGGGAGCAGTGACTCGGCGGGCGGCGGCACGGATGATGGCGGCGAGCCTCCGCCGCCGAGCGAGCCGTCGGTCGATTCCCAGCCTGAACCGGACGTGCCGTTCTTCGCGGCGCTCGGCGGGGCATCGGGCGGTACCGAGTACAGCACGGCACGCGGGCTATCCGGTCACGGCAGCGTCGTGGTCGGGAGCCGGTTCGGCGTGGGGCTTGGCTCGGTTCGCGGATTTTGGTACAGCTCCCAGGCCGGGATCACCAACCTGGATCTCGTGGCGGGCTTTACCAACGGCGCCGCGCACGGAATTTCCGCAGGCGGAACGGTGGTTGTTGGACAGGTAATCGGCTCGACCTCGGCCGAAGCGTTCCGCTGGACGCCGTTGGGGGGCGCCGTTGCTCTCGGCGATCTCACTGGCGGCAACGTTCGGAGTTCCGCGCTCGCGTGCTCCGCGGATGGGTCGGTCGTGGTCGGATACGGGACGTCGGCCAACGGCATCGAGGCGTTTCGCTGGACCGCGGCGGGGGGAATGGTGGCGCTCGGCGACCTCGCCGGCGGCCCGCTCGAGAGCGTGGCCACGGGCGTCTCGAGCGACGGGCAGGTGGTAGTGGGCTACGGATCGGTGGCAACTGGCGAGCAGGCGTTTCGTTGGACCGCCTCGGCCGGGCTCGCAGGGTTGGGATTTCTTCCGGGCGGCGAGTTCAGTCGGGCAAACGCGGTTTCATCGAACGGCCTGGTGGTCATCGGCAGCAGCGACTGCGCCGAGGGCGTGCATGCGTTCGCCTGGACCGCGATCGGTGGGATGGTGGACCTTGGCGATCTGGCCGGCGGGGACAGCTTTTCGGCGGCGAATGGCACGTCCGCCGACGGGAGCGTGATCGTCGGCGCGAGCCTGACGGCGGACGGATCGGAAGCGTTCATTTACACCAGCTCCGCGGGAATGCGGAGGCTCTGGGACGTGCTCGTGACCGACCTCGGACTGGCCCTCACCGGATGGCGTCTGACCGACGCGTACGCGGTTTCGGAGGGCGGCCGGATTATCGCCGGTCGGGGCATTAATCCCTCCGGTTCCGAAGAGGCGTGGGTTGCCTGCGTTGGGGGACAGTGATAAAATGAGACCTGTACGGGGACATTTGGCGTTCCATCCGACGTGGTTCCGCCGAGCCGCGGACCTTTCTGGCGCTATCCCTGCGTTAACAAGGCATAGGTTTCTGTGCCCGGGCCGACTTCGCTTCGTTCGCGCCCTTTCCGCACAGGCAGCCGGGGGTTCTGTACATGCGATGTAGGCAACACGCACCGCCTCCATACGTGGTCCGCAAGCCGGTCGCACCGGTGTTCGCTGCGCTGTGCGCGGTGGCCGCCTCGGCCGCCGCGGCGCCGGCACAGACGTTCGCGGCCGCCGGTATTTCGATGAGCTTCACGCCGAGCGGAAAGGTCGCTTCGCTGATCGACACCGTCGCGGGCTGCGAGCGAGTCGGCGTGCTCCTGGAGGCGAACCGGCCGTACGCCTGCCGGGTGACGTATAACGGCACCGCGTACGATCCGACGAGTTTCGTGCAGACGGACAGCTTGCTGATCTTCACGTTCGGCACGATTCCGACCGCGCCGTCCGTGACGGTCTCCGTGACGACGCGTCCGACATACCTGGTGTTCACGCTGGCGTCGATCACGAATACGGCGGGCATCGAGGAAGTGGAATTCCTCAACTTCAACACGGTCAACCCCCAGGTCAGCAGTCTCTACCGGTTCGTGACGTATTCCGACTGCGGCATGGCCCGCCGCCTCGGGGTCTACCCGCTTGACCGGTTCACGATGACCAGCACGGGCGGACAGGGCAGCGGCGGGTACGTGCGCGCCGAGGCGTTCCCGAACCTGCCATGGACGAGCGAGGTCACGATGGTCGGTCGTAAGGCGGCGCTGTTCACGTGCGCTGACAGCCAGGAAGCGGTGCTGGCCGCGTGCGCCACGATCGAGGCGGACTACAACATCCCGCTGGGCGCGAGCATCAAGCAGGAGGAAGTCCTGGGCAGCTCGCAGTTTTTCTGGATGGACTTTGACTACGCCGACCGCGCGCAGGCCATCGCGTACACGCAGGCGGCGGGGTTCAAGAAGGTCCTGCTGCGCGCCGGTTTCTGGGCCGACCGGTACAACAGCTACGAAGTGCGCACCGACAAGTGGGGCGGCGCCGCGAACCTGGCCGCGTGGATCGACGATTGCCACGCGGCGGGCCTGACGGTCGGCGCACACCTGACGCATTCCAAGATTCCCAAGGAGCACATCCCGTATATCCGCGACGGCGCCAGCCCGATTCTGCGCCGCCTGAAGACCGCTACGCTCGCCGCGGCCGTGCCGATCGACCAGGTCACGGGGATCATCCAGACCACCGAGCCGCCGGTGGGTTGGCCGACGGAGTTTGAGAAGAAGTACATCGTGATCGACCAGGAGATCATCGCTTACAAGACGCTCCGCACCACGATGCCCCCGTACGGTTTTGAGGGACCGTTCTGGCGCGCCGCGAACCAGGAAGGGGGCCTGGGTCGCCAGGCGCACTCAGCGGGAGCGACCGTCGGACTGTTGTCGGTCACCGAGGACCTCTGGGGCTACGAGCTGGACCTGGCGGGCGGCGTGCAGCAGTATTCGGCGGACATCGCGACGAAGCTCGACGCCGCGGGGTTCGACTACATCTACCTCGACGGCTTGGAATACCGCGACTGCCCCGACTGGTACTCACTGAACGCGCAGAAATACGCAATCTACGACGCGATGACCAACAAGCCGGCGTGGGTCGAGTCCTCGGGCAACGCCGGCTCGCACTCGTGGCCGTTGCTGGGGATGGACGGGCAGATCGACTACACGTACATCGAGGCGAACGGACTCAAGAGCGAGGTGAACCGCGACCTGGAACGCAAGTTCTCCAGCGGACAGCGGGCGTTGACGGAGTATACGCAGCTTCAGCTCGGCTGGGCCGAGCTCTCCAATCCTTCCACGCGGCATACGAGCGTCGATGAGATCGAATACATGCTCGCCAAGAGCATCGCGTATGACATGCCCGTGACGATTCAGGTCTGGATGTCCTCGCTGGAAACCTGGCCGAACCGCGACGCGAACCTCTGGCTCCTGAACCAGTACGAGCAGCTCCGCCTCAGCGGCTATTTCACCCAGGCAGAGAAGAACGCCGCCAAGGCGGTGGACAAGGACTTCATGCTCTTCCGTCGGCCCAGCGGCGTGTGGAGCCTGGAGCGCGTCTCGCTGTTGAACATCTCGCGCGACGTGCGCGGCTACATCACGCGCAGCGCGCTCGACGGGGTGCGATACGCGACGATCTGGCCTCTCGAGGACGAGGTGCTGGCGGTGACGCTGGTGGCGCCCGCGGTCGGGAGCTTCACGGTGGCGGACTATGCGGGCAACCCGGTGCCGGTCGTGAACCTGGGAGGCGGTCTGTACAAGTTCATGCTGGGCACGCGCGTGTATGTGCGCATGGTTAACCTGTCCGATGCAGAATCGGTTTTTGACCATGCCGTGATTACCACGCCCGAAGAGGCCGGGATGTAGCGGCGAGTGCGGAGCCTGAAGCTCCGAGACGCACCGCGAGCAAGACGACCCGAGCCGAGCCCGCAAGAAAGGGGGGGTGTAAGTACGGTCTACGACCGCGATGTCAGCGGAGCGCGCAGCCGGACCCCGCGGCGCGGCGGCGACGTTCGCTCCCGCGCCGCACTCGACTGCCGTTCATCGATCATTCACGCAAACCGCGCGGCGACGCCCAGGGCGCGCTCCAGGCGTCTCAGATATTCGGCGCGCGGGATCTCGAGCGCGCCGAACATGCGAAGGTGCGGCGTGCTCCACTGCGTGTCCAGCAGTGTAAACCCGCGAGCGCGCAGCCGCTCCACGAGCGCCACGAGGGCGACCTTGGACGCGTTCGTAACCGTGTGGAACATCGACTCGCCGAAGAACGCGCCGCCCAATGCCACGCCATACAGCCCGCCGGCCAGCTTTCCGTCGCGCCACGCTTCGACGCTGTGCGCATAGCCGTTTTCGTGCAGGGCCGTGTACAGGCGCATGATCGCGGGCGTGATCCACGTGCCCTCGGCGCGGTCCGCACAGGCGCGAATCACGCGGCCGAAGGCCGTGTTGACCCGCACTTCGAACGCCCCGGCGCGGATGACACGGGCGACGCTGCGCGGGACGTTGAACCGTTCCAGGTCGAAGATGCAACGCGGGTCGGGGCTGTACCACGCGATACGCCCGCCCGGCCCGCGTTGCATC
>JABRWC010000084.1:0-49575 GCA_039961675.1 Phycisphaerae bacterium | reverse complement strand
CAAATGGGGGACCGGCCTGGAGGCCGGTCCCCCATTTGGGCGGACAGTTTTTTCAACGGACTGCTAGGCCTGGTCGAACAATGCCGTGGACAGGTAGCGCTCGCCGGCCGAAGCCAGTACGGCGATGATCATCTTGCCGCGGTACTCCGGCCGCTGGGCGATCTCGTGCGCGGCGCACAGTGCGGCGCCGGAGCTGATGCCGCAGAGGATTCCCTCTTCGTGGGCGGCGCGCCGGGCCCAGATGAACGCATCCTCGTTCGCGACGCGGATCACGTCGTCGATGATGTCCAGCCGCAGGATTTCGGGGATGAACCCCGCCCCGATGCCCTGAATTTTGTGCGGACCGGGCTTGAGGGGTTGGCCGGCGCGGGCCTGCGTGATCACGGGGGAATCAACCGGCTCCACGGCGATGCAGCGGAACGTTGGCCGACGGGGCTTGATGACCTCGCCTACGCCGGTGATCGTCCCGCCGGTGCCGACGCCGGCGACGAGCACGTCGGCCTGCCCGCCGGTGTCGCGCCAGATTTCCTCGGCGGTAGTTCTGCGGTGGATTTCGACGTTGGCGGGGTTGCGGAACTGCTGGGGCATGAAGGTATTGGGGCTGGAGGCGACGATTTCCTCGGCGCGGGCGATGGCGCCGCGCATGCCTTCGGCGGCGGGCGTGAGCACGAGTTCGGCTCCGAGCTGGCGCAGCACGGCCCGCCGTTCGAGGCTCATGCTCTCGGGCATCGTGAGGGTGAGGCGCAGGTTCTTCGCGGCGCAGACGAACGCCAGCGCGATTCCGGTATTTCCGCTGGTTGGCTCGACGATCTGCGTGTCCGGCTTGATCTTGCCGCGTGCCAGCCCGTCCTCGATCATCGCGACGCCGATACGATCCTTCACGCTCTTAAGCGGGTTGAAGAATTCGAGTTTGGCGTAGACGTTGGCGCCCGCGGGGAAGAGCCGTTGCATGCGGACCAGCGGAGTATGGCCGATGGTTTGCGTGATGTCGGCGAACAAGCGAGCCAAGTGCAGCCTCCTTGGGCGTGGCACATACCGCCGTGTGGAGCAAACGACTCGTTTGAGCGGTCATGCGCCGCAACGGTCGTCCGGCATCGACCCGCGCATATTCTGTATCACACCCGTCGACAAAGTCAAACCAGACAGCGGCGGCCCGCAATTCGATGGTCGGGCGGGGCAAGGGGGGTTGCCATGCGTCGCGACGCGCGCGTTCGATCGGGGCCGCGGCGGCGTGGGACTCAGACGGCGAACCCGAACTCGATGTGCAGGCCGCCCGGCGCGATGCGCGGCGGCGGCGCCACACGAATCTGCACCACGGTGCGCGCGGCGTCGTCGGGGTGGGCGCCCACGCCGACCTGGATGGCCTCGGGGTCGTCGTCCGGTTTCACCCGGAGCAGCGACGCCAGTCCGAACAGCAGGCGCTGCTGGATGTCGTTGGCGGGCAGGCCGTGCAGGGCGGGCATCTGCTCGCACAGGTAGGCGCTGACGATGTTGCTGAACTGCTGGTACGGAAGGCTGATCTCCAGGAGCGCCTGGTTCTTGGAGACTTCCTGCGTGACGACCGGCTTGGCCGCCGTCACGCCGCCGAGGAGCACGCAGTAATCCTTGCCCTTGATCGCATGCAGGATGTTCAGGCCGACCGTCGGGGGTTCGTCCAGGCGCGCATCGGGGAGCAGCAGGTCGCCTGGGCCCCACGGGTTCTGCGCGTCGGTCGGGTTTTCCACGACGGGCACGTCTTCGATCTTGCCGGCTTCGACGCCGAACATCCGCGTTGGCCAGCCGTGCGCGGCGAATGCGCGAGCCGCGCACAAGGCCATCGCCACATGTCCGCCGGCCCAGACGACGTCGCCGATCGTCGAGACATTCTCCTTGTACGTGAATTCGCGGGCGCCGTTTCGCGGTTCGTGCGGCGCGCGGAGGATGAAACGGCCCAGGACGGGGGCGAGCGCCTTGGCGTACGGCTTTTCTCGCAGGGTACGCCACTTGGCGAACTCCCAGCCGTCGATCAGGCCCGAGAGGTTCGGCAGGTTTCGCATGAGTCGCAGGTTTTTCACGTTGAAGAACTGCGCATCCACGGGATACGCCACCGGGACCGGCAGGCTGGCGGCGTGCTGCGCGAGGTAGTCGAGCAGCTCGAAGTCCGCCGCCGAGTTTCCCATCGCGAAATCGAACACGATCAGACCGGGCGTGGGGATGTCGCCCTGAAACGCCGGGTTGACCACGTGTGTAATGAACCGATCGACGGCTTCATCGCGGCGTGCGTGCAGCAATGCGAGCCGCACGCCCGCGCGGAAATCGAATCGATCGACGAGCCGCTTAACGCTGCGCCAGGCGGTTTCGAGGCGGCGAACGTCGGGGTGCTTGAGGACGGCGTCCGCGATGGCGCCGAGCTCGCGGTCGAGCCGGTTGTTGATTGCGTTGAGCCGCCCGGCCTCGCCGCTGCTGAGCCGCGCCTCGCTGCGGCCGGCTTCCGCCGCCAGGCGCTCTACATCCGCCGCGACACGGGACTTGGCGTCGGGCTCGTCCACCATGTCCAGCACATTCGCGCCGGCCGGCGCCGGGGGCGCGGCGGGGCTGGGACTTGCGGGCGCGGGCGGGGCCTCGCCGACATGTCGGAGCCATGCCAGTCCCGGATCGGCTGCCGCCGCGGAGGACAGCGCGGCCTCCAGCTCCGCGGCCGTGATCTGACCGGTCTGGCGAGCCTGCACTTTCTCGCGAACGCCGAGCCGCCAGCGCGCGGCGGGGATCTGGGCCAGCAGGCCGGCCGGCTCGAAGGTTTTCATGCTTTCGAAGCAGATCTGGAACTCCCAGTCTGGGCCGCTGCCGATCGGGTCTTTCACGGAAAGCGGAAGCGTCGGCCGGGCCTTGGCGAGCACGGCGGCGAAATCGTCTTTGTCGGCCGGGGTGAGATTCGGGAGGCGTTCCGCGGCGCCGAGGTCGCCGACGATCACGACCGTGTATGGGCGCTGCCGCCCGACTTCGGGAGTCGCTGTCTGGGCGGACACATCGACCTTCACGTCGTCGCTGGCCATGCAGGGACTCCTCTGAGAGACGGGGCGGTTGCGATCGGGCGATGCCCGAACTTGTGGAGCATCACGCGCGGCGAAGCGCGAGTCAAGCGACGATCGAATTGCGCGGAATCCGGGGCAGGCCGTTTTTTTTTAGGGAAGGCGGGGCGACTCCAGGTCGAGCTGCCAGAAGCCGACGTCGTGCCAGGCGCCGAACTTGTAGCCGACCGCCTGGAACACGCCCACGCGCCGAAACCCCAGCGCTTCGTGCAGCCGCACGGACGCTTCGTTCGGCAGCGTGATGCCCGCGACGACGGTGTGGAAGCCCGCCTTGCGCAGGCGCCGGAACAGCTCGCAGTACAGCGCGCGTCCGACGCCGCGGCGCTGCGCGCTGGGATCGACGTAGATTCCGGTTTCGACCGTGCGGCGATATGCGTCGCGCTCACGCCACGTGCCGGCCTTGCAATAGCCGACGAAGCGGCCCTCGTCGTCCGCGGCGAGCCACGGAAAGCGAGACGCGCCTGCTCGCCACGTGGCCGCGAATTCCTCGTCGGCAGCCGGCGACGAGCCGAAGTGAATCGCCGTATGCACAATGTAATAGTTCGTCAGCGCGTTCGCGGACGCCACGTCGCCTTCGGAGAACTCCCGCACGAGCATGCTGCAAACCTCGTTCCCCCCGACGCCGTTTCGTTTGCGTTCACCGCGGCCGCGGGCAGCGCCGCCGCGCCGGCTCAGGCGAGAAAGGCCTCGCTCACGTCCGTTTGCAGCTCGCCGCGGATCACCTGGCAGCCGCGCTCGGTAATGGCGATCTCGTCCTCGATCCGCACGCCGAATTCGCCGGGGACGTACACGCCCGGCTCGATGGTCATCACCATGCCGGGGCGGAGCCTCTCCGCGTTCGCGCCGTGGAGGTACGGCGGCTCGTGGCCCTCGAGCCCGATGCCGTGGCCCAGTCGATGCGTGAAGTAGTCTCCGAAGCCGGCTTTTTCGATGACGATCCGCGCGGCATGGTCCAGATCGCCGCAGGTCACGCCGGGCGCGGCCCGGGCGATAGCGGCGGCCTGCGCTTCGCGCACCGCGCGATAGGCGGCGCGCGCGCGGGGCGGCGGTTCGCCGACGGCGTACGTGCGCGTCAGGTCGCTCTTGTAGCCCTGGTGCGTGACGACGCTGTCCACCACGACGTTGTCGCCGGGCTGCACGACACGGTCGCCCGTCGGATTGTGCGGAGTGGCCGCGTTGGGGCCGGACTGGACCAGCGGATCGACCGTGATGCCCAGGATCGCCATGCGCGTCTGCACCAGCTTGTGCACGCGGCGTTCCGACATCCCGGCGTGCAGCATGTCCTTCAGCGCCAGAAAGAGCTTCTCGCCGCGTTCGTGCGCCGCGCGCAGGATCGCCAGCTCTTGCGGCGTCTTGCAGATTCGGACTTCGCGCAGCAGCGCCTCGGCCGAGCGCAGCTTTACGTCGGCAAAGGCCGCGTGGAACGCGTACCAGGTCTCAAGCCAGACGCGGCCGTCCACACCGAGCGTACCGGAACGAATCCCGGCCTCGCGCAACGCGGCGGCCAGCACCGCGCACGGGTTTTCGGTTTCTTCCCAGGTGTGGATCGTGGCAAGCGCCTCGGCGTCTGCCACGGCGCTGCGCTCGAACGCCGGGCAGATCACGTGGACCGCCCCCTCACAGGTAACCGCGCCGCACGTGAGTCGGTCGGTGGAGGCGTGCAGCGTGCCGGTGAACGCGAGCATGTTCGAGGGGTGAAACACGATCGCGGCCGCAAGCCCCTCGGGGCGGAGCCGTTCCGCAAGCTGGGCGACGTGCTGGCGGACGATCGGCGCGGGGATTCGGGAGTCGGCGTCCGCGTTCATGAATGAACGTCCTCTAGCGGTCGGGCGGCGCTCGGCCCGAACCGCGACCGCTCCAATCCGAGCCGCGACCGCCAGCGAGCGGGGAAAAGCGCGGCGCGCTGTCGGTCGCCCCGACCGCCACATCCGTGGTGGGTCGCAAGGCGCGCCATTGATCCGAATCCCGCACCGGAGTGCGGGGACAGCCGCCTCGCTCACGCACGGGGTTCGGCCGGGGGGCGCCGCTCGCATGCGTTTGCGGACCTGATGCGGGCGCGGAGCTGCTGCACACGCGGCGCGTCACTGGGCGAGCATCAAGCTCGCCGCGTATTCCTCCGCAACCGGCACGACGCGCGCGACGACGTCCGCGATCGATCCGTCGAGGATTGCCCCCGCCGCGGCGTTGTGTCCGCCGCCGCCGAACTTCTGCGCCAGTTCCAGTACCGATACGCCTCGCTCGCCGCGGAAGTTCATGCGGATCTTTCCCGGGTTGCCCTCGCTGAAGAGGATCGCCACCGCGATGTCCTCGACGGAGCGGCAGACTTCGACCTGGTCGTCGATGTCGTTGGGTCCGGCGCCGGCGCGGGAGATCTCGGCGTGGTTGAGCGTGCTCCACGCGAGCCGTCCGTCGGCGCTCACGTGAAGGTTGCCATAGACCGCCTTGAGCAGCTCGATCTCGCTGCGGCTGCGGCTGCGGTGCAGGCGCTCGCCGACCTCCGCGACGCGCGCCCCGGCCGCGGCCAACTCGTACCCCACCTGCAAGCTTCGGGGCGTGGTGTTCGAAAGCGAAAAGCCCTGGGTGTCGCCGTGGATGCCGGCGTAGATGAGCGTCGCGATGGTTGGCGTGACCTGGCAGCCGAGCGCGCGGATGATCTCGTAGATCATCTCGCAGGAGCTGCTGCGATGGCCCTCGACCCAGTTCCACGTGCCGAACATGGTGTTCGAGGCGTGATGATCGACGTTGAGCACCTTCGCGTTCGGCAGCGCTTCGAGCTTGCCCTCGATGTTCACGCGGCGGTCCTTGGCGGTGTCCATGACCAGCGCCAGGTCGCAGGCTGCGAGCTCGGGCGGCGCGGCCGGCGTCAGCCCGCAGAGGTCCGCCATGAAGCGGAGCTTGCGCGAGACGCTGCCGTCCGGCATGGCCGGGGAGGCGTGCTTGCCGAGTTCGGGCAGCGCCAACCACATCGCGCCGATCACGCCCAGGCAGTCCGCGTCCGGCGTGACGTGGCCGATGAGCGCGATGCGGTTTGCGTTGCGGATGGCGTCGCAGACGTAGCCCGGTACGCCGTTCGTGGCTGTCGAAGCGCGGTGAGTCATGGTGCATCCTGGTGTCGGCGAAGCGTACGCCCGCATCATCTTCTATAGCGATCGGCGCACGAACTTTCCAGCGCGCGCAACAACCGCGACGGGCGGAGGAGTTCGTTCGGTGTCGCCCGCCTGCCCGGAGCGTTGGCTGTCGGCCCGGCTTCTATGGTTTCGTCTCGAACACGAGCAGGTACGGCACCGCTGCGTGACCGTCCGCGTCCTGGAAGCCGTGGAATTTCTCGGAGTTCAACCACAGGACGTACGTCCTGCCGGGTTCCAGCGCGACGGGCAGCACGCACGTCCGTTTGTCCGCTTCGTAGCGGATGTCGCCGGAGGCCTTCGGCATCGTCTCCGCCGAGATTTGCGACCACGACCAGCTCTTGTCCAGCATGACCTTGCTGAACGTGACCCGGATTTCCTTGACCTTCGACGCGTCCACCTGCGTGTCGCCCGACTGCGGGACCGTCTTCACCACCGACGGCGGCATCGACGCCACCGACACTTTGTCCGGCTGCTGCCAGGCCGCGACGGCAACCGCGGCCGTCGCCACGCATCCAAGAATCGCGGCGTGTGAGTGGGTCATGTCGTGCTCCTTGTGCGGCGGTCAGGCGGGGTCGAGCGCCGGCTTGCCAGCATGCGCAGCATACACGAGTCGCCCGGCGGTGAGTATCCTCAACTGCGCGCAGTGTTATCATCCGGGGCGCGCGGACGTGAACGAGGGCCGCGAACGGGCCGCGGGGAGCGCAGATGATTGATCTTTCGGGCCGAAGCGCGCTGGTATGCGGCAGCACGCAGGGGATCGGGCGCGCGTGCGCGGAGCTGCTCGCGAGGGCCGGGGCGGCGGTCACGCTCGTGGCGCGAAACGAGGCCGAGCTGGAGCGCGTCGCAGGCGAGATCGGGCGCGCCGGGGGACGGGTCGTGGGTTACGTCTGCGCCGACTTCCGCGAGCCGGAGCAAGTGCGGTCGCGCGTCGCGGCGTACCTGCAACGGCACGGACCGCACGTGATCCTCGTGAACAACACCGGCGGCCCGCCAAGCGGGCCGATCGTGGACGCGACGCCGGAGCAGTTCGTCAGCGCGCTGACGATGCACGTGGTCTGCAACCAGCTGCTGGTGCAGACGCTCCTGCCGGGGATGAAGCAGGCCGGGTACGGGCGCATCGTCAACATCGTTTCGACTTCCGTCCGCGAGCCGATCCCGGGGCTAGGAGTTTCGAACACGACCAGGGCCGCGGTCGCCGGCTGGGCCAAGACGCTGGCGCGCGAGTTGGCGCCGCTGGGAATCACGGTGAACAGCGTGCTTCCCGGCTATACGGGGACCGCCCGGCTGCGCAGTCTTTTCGAGGCGCGCGCGAAGCGCGAGGGGACAACGGTCGAACGGATCGAGACGCAGACGCGCGAGGCGGTTCCGATGGGCCGGTTCGCGGCGCCGGACGAGGTCGCGGCGGCCGTGGTGTTCCTGGCCTCGCCGCTGGCGTCGTACATCACGGGCGTGAGTCTGCCGGTGGACGGCGGGCGAATTGCGGCGATCTGAGCGGCATACTGGGCGCGTGGAATCGGGAGTGGCGGTGCAAGCGATCGCCAACTACATCGACGGCCGGTTCACCGCGCCGCTGGCCGGTCGCTACGTTGAGAACGTCAACCCCGCCACCGGCGAGGTGTACTCCTGCGTCCCCGACAGCGACGCGGCCGACGTGCAGGCGGCGGTCGAAGCGGCCCGGCGCGCGTTCCCGGAGTGGTCGCGTACGACCGCCGAGCAGCGCTCGCGTCTGCTGTTGCGCGTCGCCGACCTGATCGAGCAGAACCTTGAACGCCTGGCGCTCGCCGAGTGCATCGACAACGGCAAGCCGCTCTCGCGCTGTCGCGCCGTGGACATTCCGCGCGCCGTGCAGAACTTCCGCTTCTTCGCCACGGCCATACTGCACACGCGCTCCGAACTGCACGACAGCGACGGTGAAGCGCTCAATTACACGCTGCGCCGGCCGCGCGGCGTGTGCGGGTTGATCTCGCCCTGGAACCTGCCGCTGTACCTGCTGACGTGGAAGGTGGCCCCCGCGCTGGCGACCGGAAACACGGCCGTCGCCAAGCCGTCCGAGGTCACGCCGATGACGGCGCACCTGCTGGCGCTGCTGTGCCAGGAGGCGGGCCTGCCGCGGGGCGTGCTGAACATCGTGCACGGGCTGGGCGCCAAGGCCGGCGTCGCGATCGTGAGCCACCCGGACGTGACGACCGTCTCGTTCACGGGCAGCACGCGCGCCGGGGCGGCGATCGCCTCCGCAGCAGCCCCGATGTTCAAGAAGCTTTCGCTCGAAATGGGCGGCAAGAATCCCAACATCATCTTCGCCGACGCCGATCTCGAAGCGGCCCTGACGCAGAGCGTCGCGGCCGCCTTCGCGAACCAGGGGCAGATTTGCCTCTGCGGCTCGCGGCTGCTGGTGCAACAGAGCGTGTTCGACGAGTTCGTCCCGGCGTTCGTGGAGCGGGCGCGGCGCCTTCGCATCGGCGACCCGCTGGATGCGGCCACGGAGCAGGGTGCGGTGGTTTCCGAAGCACACCTGCGCAAGATCGAGTCGTGCGTGGAGACGGCGCGCGGCGAGGGCGGCGAGATTCTTTGCGGGGGCCGCCGGCCCGTGACGCTGCCCGAGCGGTGCCGCGGCGGCTATTTCTACGAGCCGACGGTGATCGTCGGGCTAGGCATGCGCTGCCGCACGAACCAGGAGGAGATATTCGGGCCGGTCGTGAGCGTGCTGCCGTTTGACGACGAGCCGCAGGTGGTGGAGCTGGCGAATGCGACGCGCTACGGCCTGTCGGCTTCGATCTGGACCCGCGACGTGGACCGGGCACACCGCGTCTCCGCCGCGCTGGATGCCGGCACCGTCTGGGTGAACTGCTGGCTGCTGCGCGATCTGCGCGTCCCGTTCGGCGGGGTCAAGCAGAGCGGCGTGGGACGCGAGGGTGGTGAGGAGGCGCTGCGGTTCTTCACCGAGCCGAAGAACGTCTGCGTGCGGACTCCCGGCTTGTAGCCGGAACCCGGCTCGAGTTGGTCGATCGGCCCGCACGCTTTCCAGCAGTCGATCCAATCGTCGTGGGCGTCCAGCCGCACGTGAAGCAGCCGGTCGAGTTCGGCACGCCGACGGGCGTGGCATCGAACTCCAACCGGAGAAAGCGCGAGTTGAAGACCCGCGCCACGACGTATCCAAGATGCCTGGCAGGGCGGCGGACTCTCGAGTGTGCGAATGCGTCGAGGTCCGGCGCCGAACAACTCAAGCCCGCCGCAGATTCGCTCCGGTCTTTCGATCCCTTTTCGTCATCCTCCAACCATGACGGATACGCAGCCCGTCGCGATCGCGTCCGCGCCGCCGCAGGCTTCGAAGACCTTGTCGCCTTCACGGACCGCGGGCAGGCCGTTGACCCGCACGGTCGCCGAGCCGCGCGTCACGACGCCCGGACCGTGCGGCGGGGCCGGAGAGGGAACCGGGCAGGTATGGACGTCGGCCGAGCCGGCGATCGCCGTCATTACCGCGCCGGCCGCGGCGGCGACGGCGGCGTGCAAGCCCTGCGTGTACGCGGTCGAGGCGGGCGCCATTCCGCCTGGGACTGCCGACGCCGCGGACCACGCGGCGGTGAGCGTGGCATTGGCGGCGTTCAGCGCTGCCAGCGAGGACGCGGCAGTCGGCGCGGCCGCCGGGTTCGTCTCGGCGGTGGCTGCCGCAGCGGCCTGCTGCATTCGGACCTGCGCCTTCGCGAGCAGTGGTGCGGCGCTCGCGGGCGTGAGCGACGTGTTCTTCATCAAAGACTGCACCGCTTGTGACGCCGCCTCGGCGGCTGCCCGCACCTGGCCGCTCGGCAGCGCCCGCCAGGCGGGCGAGTTTCCGATGCGGACGTCGGGGCTGCCGGGCCCGGCGCTGAGCGGGCTGCCGTGCGACGTGGGATCGTTGACTCGAGCGGCGCGGGGCATGGCGGTCCTCCGAGAGTTCCTGCCGAATGAATCCGTGAGCCGGCTCAGATCATTACCGGTTCCAGGCCCGGCGGCGGCGCGCCGGTCGGCCGCGAGGTCGAGGAGACGCCAACGCCTTGGCCGTGAACGATCAGGTCGCGCAGCACGGCTTCGCGGGCGACGCCACGGCGCAGCACGAAATGGTTGGCGATTCGCAACCGCTGCCCGCCGGCGGCGGGCGTGCGGCTGTCGTGATAAAGTGCGCGGGCCTCGTTCGGTCCCGGCTCGCCCCACGGGTTGTTGACGATGAGCTTGTGGAGCGTGCCGTCGTTTCGAATGACCACGCCGCGAGCGATGATGATGTGCCCGGCCGTGGTCAGGTTGGTGCCGACGACGAGCGGCCAGCCGCGTCCCATCTGGCGGCGGACATAGGGGGCGCTGGTGGGCGCGAACGGGTTCAGCTCGCCCCAGTGGGTCTGCCAGTGACCGGCGGCGGGCAAGCTCTCCAGGCCGTCCACGTCATTCTCGTAGGGGTGCCAGTTCTGCGCCAGCGGCAGGCCGACGAGCTGTCGCGCGGCGCGGTTCTCCCACAGCCACCATTCCCAGATGTTCTGGCCCGATCCGTTGCCGTAGTTAAAGCGGTAGCGCTCCGGCCCGGTCGTGCCGACGCGGTGCGGGAAGTGCGCGCCCTGCCAGTTCCGATACGCCGCCGTGGCGACGGAATCCGTCGTCGCGGGAGCGCCGGCGGCGCGGAAGTGGCTGACGGCCATGGCCATGGAGGTCGGGAAACAGAGGATGCCGCCGCTGACGCCGCCGATGCCGTCGATGTTGACGACTTTCTGCGTGTTGTTCGGGTTGCGGTTCTGGTTGATGTAGGGTGTGTTCAGCATCAGCGTGTTGAACAGCAGCGCGTTCGCGCCAGTGAGCGAGAGCACGGATTCGCCGCTGGCGCGCGGCTCGAGCGGCGCGCGCAGTTCTTCAGTCTCGTCGGCGACGTATTCGCTGCCGGCGGCGTGGTTGCGGTGGCGCACCGTGACCGGCGTGGACGAGTCGTTCTGCGGCAGGCGGTCCACGCGGATGCCCGTAACGGTGACGCGCTCCTCCTTGAGCCGTTGTTCGGTGTGGTGGAGGTACGCGGTCAGCTCGTATTCCTTGCCCTCTTCGAGCAGGTTCACGAACTCGAAGCCGCCGTCGTCGCCGGTGACGACGTCGGCATACGCCGGGTCGGTGTCGGGGTCCGTGCCGGCTTCGCGGAGTTCGATCTGCACGCCGCGAAGCGGCAGCACGCGCTCGCGGGCTGGCTCGGCGTGGCGATCGATCATGGCCGCGTCTTGCGCGTCGGCGGCGTACGCAATGCGGCTGAGCGTCTCGCCTCTCAGGGAGTAGAGGCGGTTGAACGGGAGCACGAGCTTCGAGTAGACGACGGGCGCCGTCTCGGCGCTGGAGCGCACCACGGGCCGCACGTACACCGGCTTCTTCTGCGACGCCGGCGCGGTTTCCAGGCGTTCTCGGCCGCGGCCGGGGGACGGGCCTGGCTCGTCGCGCGGAGCGGGCCGGGCCGGCGCGTCGGCGGCGGCGGTCGGCGCTTCGAACACCACGTTCTCGTAGACGAACGTGATGGTCTCCAGCGGCGGGCCGTACGCCGACTGCTCGACGCTCGCAACGTAGACGCTGTCGAACGTGAGCCTGCTGCTCCCAGGATCGCTCACGGTGTCGATGGCGATCATGTCGAAGTGCGTGGCGTTGCGCTGCGCGGCGCGAAGCTTGTCCGACGCCGAATCGGGCTGCTTCATCACCGTAACGGTGAGCGTCCGCTTTGGCTTGGGGTCGTCCGTCTCGCGGTCGTTTGCCGGCGCCTGAGGCGCGTTGAATCCGTCGATCTCGATCCAGCGCTTGTGCGCCGCGTCGCGCGCGTCGCCCATGACGCCTGGCACTCGCAAGTAGTAGCGCGCCACCGTGTTTTCTCCGCTCGAAAGTACGATGCACGACCTCGCGCCGCTGCATCGGCTTGCGGTGCGCGATTCAGCGTCGCCGAACGCCGGACGCCTCCGCTGCGGCGCTTAGTTTGAGCCCGCACTTTCGAGCGGGGTTCGGGTGCGCGCCGCGCGAGGTTACGTGCGGTTCTTCAAGACCCGTGTTGCTCTCGCAGCTTGCGGCGCGTCGCTTCGTCCAGCGTTCCGGTTTCCGGAAGCGCGTGCGCCCGCTGGAATCGCCGCAGCGCCGCGTCGGAGCGGCGGTCCCATTCCCCATCGGTGCGGCCGCAGTCGTAACCGAGGTTCAGCAGCCGTTTCTGCACGCCGGTGAGGCTCTCGACCGGGTCCATGTGTCCCAGCTCGAGCACGAACTCGTGGCGCTGCTCGCCGACGAACAGCCGGCCGCGGCGCGCGTCGCCGGGGATGTTGCAGCGCAGCTTGCCCTCGGGATCGGTAGAGCCTTCGCTCGGCGGGCAGCCGTCGATCGTCAGCGTGTACGGCTGGTTGGCGAGGGGCTCGTCGCGGACCAACAGTCGCAGCGACAAGACGGCCGGCTCACCGCGGCGGCGGAATCGGTGCCGCGTCTCGGTCTGGCCCGGCTCCCATTTCGGGCGCGGCGGCGGCACGTGCACGCGATCGTGGGGCAACAAGACGTTGGGGTCGCGGCCGGCGGCCCGCAGCTCGGCGTTGGCGGGATCATTCCAGATTGTTTGCCACAGGTGGCCGCTCTCCCTGGCGACGCTGGTGATGCAGTCGCCCTGGCGGATGAGCCGTTCACCGCTGCCGGCGGGCGCGCACCGCGGGGCGGCCGCGGTCGACGTTTCGGTCGTGGCGTCGAGCGGCGCAGCTTCGCCAATGCGCTTCGCGGGCCTGGTTGCGGTCGACAGGCGGCGGCTGAATTCGTCTAGCCCCTGGGGTTGGCGCTTGGCGGGCGCGGCGGTCGGACCTTCCACGGCGGGCGGCGCCGATCTCGCACTGGGCGCGCGGGGCGACGAAGCGCCCGCTTCGCGCGGCGTGCGGCGGGCGAG
The DNA here is from genome assembly GCA_039961675.1 of Phycisphaerae bacterium. Lineage (GTDB taxonomy): Bacteria > Planctomycetota > Phycisphaerae > UBA1845 > Fen-1342 > JABRWC01. Next base: position 36,484 of record JABRWC010000084.1, on the reverse strand, counting down.
CTGTTCGGCGAGCGAGCGGCTGAATCCGTCACGTTCGGTGGGCATTGCTTACTCCGTGCGCAGTCCGGCGGCTTGTGTGCGGCCGGCGCGTGTGACCGCTGGGCGAGGTTCAGAGGCGGGTGCGGGACTACTCCATTGTCGGCGCGGCGGGGCCTGTGCCGGACGGCGGCGGCGGCGCGGCGCGGTCCCACACGGCGCTGTCGAGGTTTGGGAAGCTGATGCGGCAGAGTCCGGGCGACTTTACGCCCACGCGCGCCACGCCCTTTTCGTTGAGCGAGCCACGGCGCTCGGCGCCGTCAGGCTCCGTGACGATGTAGAGTTCTCCGCGGCACGGCCGGCCGAAGTCGTCCACCAGCTCGATCTCAATCCACGAGGTGAGCGTCTCGGGCTTGTCGTCAGCGGGCGGCTGCGGGTTGTCCTGAAGCGTGAGCGCGTCGGCCTCGGCGGGCGCGGATGCATACGTGCAATTGCGGCCGAAGGTCGTCGTCGCGGCCGGCTCGGGCAGCGTCGGCGTGTCCGGCGAATCCCACTCCCACGTATCGGCGCTGCCGCCGCTGTTGATGTTGACCATCTTGCCCATGATCGTCACGCCGCCGTCGTCGATGCGGATGAAGTTGCCCTTCACCTTGAGGGAGATGGAGGTGTCGGACTCGAGCACCAGGCCCTCGGAGTTCAGGATGGCGTACTTCTTCATCACGTGCGTCGTCTTGCGTCCCAGGACCGACTCTTTCACGTCTTTTTCGACGCGGAGATGCAGGTTGCCGTCGGTCTGTTCGAGGCGGTCGAGCTTCACCCACGAGTGGCGGTTCTCCTTGACCAACTCGTACGAGTCCTTCTGAACCGTGCGGTGCTGGTGAGCGCCGACGGTCTCGTAGCGGTTTCCCTGCGAGCGCAGGTGCATGGAGTTCTGCGCGAAGAGCAGGAGCTGTTCGCCGCCCTTGGCGTCGTCGAAGCGGATTTCGTTCCCGCCGCCGGCGTTGGGGCTGCTGCACGTGCGGATCGTGCTGATCGTGCGCTTGTCCGGCAGCATGTAGGGCGGCATGTGGTCGCGGTTGTACACGCGGCCGGTAATGATCGGCTGGTCCGGGTCTCCCTCCAGGAAATCGACGATCACTTCCTGTCCGACGCGCGGCAGGAACATCATGCCGTACTGCCCGCCGGCCCAGCCCTGGCTGGCGCGAATCCAGCACGACGCGCCGGCGTCGAACTCCGCTTCCTGGTCCCAGTGAAAGCGGACTTCGACGCGGCCGAACTCGTCGGTGTAGATCTCCTCGCCCGGCGGGCCGACGACGATGGCGGTCTGACTGCCGAGCACGGTCGGGCGCGGCGTGACGCGCGGCGGGCGATATTGTACGTCGGCGGGGATGGCGCGAATCTCCACTTCGTAGCGTGAGCCGTCGCTGCCGCCGGCTTCCTCCTCGGCGCTTTGCGGCTGCTCGGCGCGGTGCGCGAGCGACAGGACCAGATAGTCGCCGTTGAGCCGCGCGCACGGGTGGTCCGTAAGCGTGAAGCGATACCCCGGCCGCAGGCCGCGCGCGGTGGCCGTCATCGTCACCCCGTGCCGGGCGCACTGCTGCTCCTGAAGGCGATCGTGGACCAGCCGCCGCCCGCGGTCCGAGTCCTGGTAATCACCGGGGGCATCTGCCATCTCCAACGCCGCGAAGCGCTGGCTGCGGGCGGTGAGGCGCAGTTCTTTGCCCGGCAGGCGGAAGTTGAAATCATCGAGTGAGACGGCGCCGAACTGCACTTCGCCGGCGGCGCGGGCGCGAAAGACGAATTCGCTCTCCTCGACGAGGCCGCTGAGTTCGCGGTAGGGGACTTCGAACCCGCTGGGGACGAACGGCTCGTGCAGGTCCTTCGAGTCCATCAGCACCAGCCGGCAGCCGTCGTCGTGGCGCTCGAAGAAGCCGTAGATTCCCTCGTGCTCAAGCAGGCGCGAGACGAAGTCCCAGTCCGACTCGCGATACTGGACGGTGAACTCGCGCGTTTCGTACGTGCGGGCCGTCGCGACCTTCAGCGCTTCCGCGGGGAATCCCGCGTCGGTCAGCACTTTCGAGACGATTCCGATCACGTCGGTCCGCGGGCAGCGTTTCCCGTTGAACACGCGCGACTGGATGCGGCGCGTCAGCAGCCAGTGCGGCGGAACCAGGTGCGCTTCGTAGTGGGTGAGGTTCGTGCCGTGGCCGGTGCGCTCGAAGCGCGCGATGATGCCCTGAACGCGGCGCAGGCCGTGCTCGCCGTCGATTTCGAGCGCGGCCGGCAGTCCCAGCATCGACTCCAGGTCGATCGCGTCGTCTTCGCTGCAAAGCCGGATGCGGAAACTGAACAGCTCGCCAATGCCCTCGGTTCCGTCCAGCGCGGTGACGCGAAGCTCGCTGGTGTCGAAGCCGGCGACGCGAAAGCGCAGGTCGGCGAGGGACGCGGGGGCATCAGCGGACGGCGTCATGGTAGACCTCTCGTGCACGGCGGGCGGACGGACCCGGCCATGCCTAACCCTGACGCGACAGCTTGCTCGAACGTTCACGAAAGGCGGGCTTGATTTCGCCAACAGTCGAAGGGCGTCAGTCGGGCCGGTGGTTCGAGGTCGCAGCGGCGGACGGGCGCGGATCGGGGGACGCGAGATAGGGGCAGCGGTCGGGCGGATCCGCGCTCAAGCGCTCGTTGTTCGCGTCCGGCTCGCACCAACGGAGCTTTCTCTGCTCCAGCCACGGCCGCAGGTTGAAGTCGCGCTCGGCGTCATCCAGGCGCCAGCGGTGCTGGCCGAGCGCGGTGGTATAGAGATAAACGCCGCGCGGCCAGCTCGCGGCCAGGTTTTGGGCCGGCGGACGGCGCGGCGCGAAGTAGGCGATGACGACAACCGCATGGCCTGCCGCCATCGAAAGCTCCGAAAGCACGGCGATCATGCCGGGCTGGTTCAGAAGCCGCGGATTGACATACGGTGCGTTCGGACCGGCATTCGACGACGGGCAATCGAGACGCTCGGCGCTTTCGTTGAGCCGCACGGCGGCCCGCACGAGGCAGAAGTGCGGACAGCTTGGGAGCTCTTGCGGGTCAGCGTCGGGCCGCCACCACGGGCCGTCGAAGGCGTAGGGATCGAACGTGCGGACGAGCGGCCGGTTGTCGAAGGGGCAGCAGCTCATCACCGCGCGCGGCAGGCGATCGAAATAGGCGCCCTCGGCCAGCTCGGCGGCGCGCAGGTGTTCTTCCGCGGCGGCGACGGCCGCGAATTCCGCTTCGCCGGCGGGTGCGCATCGCGCGATCCGCTCCATCGCGGCGTCGTAGTCGCGCAAGGCCGCGGCGCGCGTGTTCAGGAGCTGCAACCGTTCCGCGGCGGTGAGCGGCTGACGAATCACTGAGCGGCCTCCGCGTCGTGGTTGGCGTGCGCGCCGGGGTACAGGATGTCCCAGTTGACTCCGAGGAACCGGTAGAACCGCTCCATGCCGCGGGCATCCGTTCGGACCTCGACGTTTCCGTCCGGCAGGAAGAACAGCACCGGCGGCAGTGGACCGCGGAGCGGGTTGTCATCGCTCAGTTCCGACCGCTGCGCCCAGGTGTCGTGCGGGCCGGTCGTTACAAGCTCGGCGCCGAGCCTGCGATTCAGCTCCGCGCGCAGCATCTCCCCCCGACCGGCCGTCCAGGCGTTCGCGCCGTTGTCGTACCGGAACGCGCCGTGGAGGCGGTAGCCGGGATAGAGCGCCAGGCCCGATGCGTCACGGATCAGGTAACCGTCGGCGTCGGACCCGATGCACAAGCCGCGGCGCGCCAACGCGGCCTGGTAGCCATCGTAGGTGCCGTCGTCGCTCAACAGGTTCAGGATGGGCCGCAGCTCCGGCACTTCGGGATCGGCCGAGAGCAAGCCCTGATTCGGCGGCTGGCGGCGCGGGACGCCGAGCAGCGGGTGCGGAGCCGGGCGAAAGCCCGGTTGACCGATGTACCTGGCCGCGGCGCGCTCGGCGCCGCAGACGATGAGCACGAGGCCGTGCCGGCGTGCGACCTGCTCGAACGCCAGCCGGTCGCGGCGGCGCAACAGGTCGGGATAGGGCGGGGCGAGCTTCCACCGCGGTTTGGCGGCGTCCACGCATTCGGCAATGTAGGAATCCAGGATATTCGGATCGGGTTCGCCGGACTCGAGTTGTGGAATCAACGCGATGTTTGCCTGGCCCGAAAGCAAGAACGCCTCGCGCACGTATTGAGCGACGTCCTGCAACCGCATGCCGTCGCGCCGCAGGTCGGCGACGAGCTGCGAGACGGCGGCACCGGCCAGCCGCCGGGCTCGCAAGCCGTCCACAATTTCGCCGAGCATGCCCATCGAACTGGTCACGATTGGCTCCGATCGCGCGTTCATTGGCTGGCCGCCGGTTGTTCGAACCTCACGCTGAAGGTGAACCAGCTATTCCGGTCCTTCGCGTCTTCCACGATGATGTTCCGCCGGTTTTTGCGCGCCCAGGGCATCCAGAACTTCTTGCCCGTGATGGACTCCCACAACGCATCATCGTCCTGCATCTCGGGGTTTTTGCGTTTGGCCTTGGCGATCGCCTCGTAATTGTCGCGCATCATGATTCCGTGCCAGCCTTTCACTTCGTGCCCGTAGTGCGCGAAGTGCTCGAACATGCGGTCGAAGTTCTCCCGGCCCGTGCCCAACTGCGGCGATTGCTCATCGCCGTTGGGTCCGTGCCGGCGGGTGTGGATGTCAACCGTCACGTATCCGTTGTGATCGATCTGCGCGACGAAGTAGAAGCCGTTTTTCGTGCGCAGCTCGATCTCCCGGTCCGTGATCTTGTACGGCTGGATGAAGACTTTGTCGTCGAAATGCGGCCATTTGGGCGGGCCGTTCGGCTTGCGCGCGCCGCCGGGCGGCTGCCGCTGCTGCTTGTTGACGACCGTGACCTGCTTTTTGCCGTCGTCGGTATGGCCGCGGAACCCGGGCGGATCGACGAGCGTGTCGTGCGTATCGGTGCGCTCGAGCAGCCGGTTCCAGTCGCCCCGCTCGATGTTCGAGGCGACCTTGTTGTTGACGCCGTGGAGTACGCCCTGGGCGGCCGCCTCGGCGAAGAGCTGAAGCAGGGCCTCGGCGCGCCGCTCGGGCGGGCCGGTCATGTTCATGATGTCGAAGTAGCGCTTGGTGTACTTGACGCCCAGCAGCAGCCCGGCGAAGCCGTCGGCCCAGACCTCGCCGATGAACATCGCGTCGAGGACTTTGTCCGAGATCTTCAAGCGGAGCGTTCGGCCGGCTTTCCACGCGACCGTCTCGCTGGCGCCGGCGGCCAGCGCGCGCTGGGCCGCCTTGCCGGCCCGGTAGCCGACGCCGAGCACGTTGGCCACGACGTCCAGCACGTCGATGGCGTCGTCGATGAAGTCGCCCTGCCCCTTCGAATGCCGGTGGTGAATCGAGAGCACGGAGGCCGTAGTGCCGGCGACCATGGAAGTGACGATCATCGCTCCGGCGTACACGCTGCCGACGCCCGTGAGCACCAGCGCAATCACCGCGGCGCCCATGGCGATCTTTTTGAGCACGCCCTCGAGGTCCTCGGTCCAGCTCGTGTCGCCGGTTCTGATCGTGCCCTCGGCCGCGATCCGCGCGCCATTCCCGAGCACCTGGTCGATGCTGTAACGGATGCCGCCGGGCCAGTAGCGATTGTCGGACTCCCAGTCCTTCGCCGCGGCCTTGAGGGCCTCGGTCGCGACTTCGGAGGCGGTGCGGCCTTTCCAGGCCGGGAACTTGCCCTCGTACGAGCCGTGCAGTTTCGGCTCGTCGAGGTTGGTCCAGTCGACGATTACGACGCGATCGGTTTTGTTTCGCGGCTGGGTGAGGAACACCCGCAGCGGCATTTCCTCCATGCTCTCTTTGGCCAGGTAGACCGCGTGAAACGGGTAGATGGCGTTTTCGTTGAACTGCGCCAGAAAGGCCTTGAGTTTTTCGGCGTTGCGTTCGAGCTCGGCGATGCGCTTGGCGTTTTGCGCCTTGTCCGCCGCGCTCATCCGGTCGGCGTGCTGCTTGCCGAGGTCGTGCAGGATCGACGCCCACTTCCAGAGCATCACGAGTTCGGCGTGCGGATTGGGGAGTTTCTGCCGCCTGGCCTCCGTCATCTGGCGTTCGAGAATCGCGTCCAGCGTGGCGACCTGCTGCTCGAACTTCGCGTAGCCGGTTCCGTCCGACACGAACTCGTTGGTGGCGCGGTTCTTGGCCGCGCACTGGACGAGATGTCGCCCGACCTTCGGCCATTTTTTGGTGAAGTGGACCGTGTTTACGGCGGAGCGGCCGGCGTCGTCTTTCTTGCCGGCCCAGGACTCGGACTCGATGCCGTCGTCGTCGAGGTAGTGGTACGTGATGAACCAGCGCCACGCGTACTGCGAGCCTTCGGTGCCGTCCGCGAGCCGCGTCACGGTATAGCCGGACAGCGCGTAGTCGACGGCCACGCCTTGCGCGACGGTCTTCATGCCGAAACCAGAATGAATTTTCGGTTCAGACACGGGACGCCTCCCCGCTTCCGCCGCGGGCCGGCGCGCCGGCCGTGAGCATTCCGGCGCTGGCGTAGTACCCGAAGAAGATCAGCTCGGCGTCCGGGCCAGTGCAGAGATCGGTTTCGATGTCGTTTTGCAGCCCCGCGCCGTGATGGTCGTTGAAATACTGGTCGTAGGCCGCGAATGCGCGCCGGATCGTCTCGCTGGGGTAGCGGAACAGCCGGTGAATCTCGATCGGCTGGCGATCGTCAAACGCCTTGCGCGCCGTCGCGGCCAGCGACTTGGCCTCGATGTCGTCGAGATCGCGGTAGCGCACTTCGACTTCGCCCGGCGGGGGATCCTTGATCAGGGCCATGCCGGAGCGGCCGAGCCGGCCCTTCCGCACGCTGCCGTCCGCGAGCGTCGCCTCGTATTCGGCTTCGGGGATGCGTAGACCGTCCTCGTTCTCCAGGATCAGCCGAAAGCCCGCCGCCAGCCGCACGCGGATGACGTGGGTGTGCTCGGTGGCCAGGCCGGATTGCGACCACGTTCGCGGGATGTAGATCAGCCCCGGCTCATCCTCGCTGGTGAAGCGGTAGTTGAAGCCGTCGAGCGTCTTTTGCGTGCAGCCCACGTCATCGCGCAGGTGGCGGTTGACCGCGTCAGGATTCGACGTATCCCAGTTGAACTCCGCCAATTCGCGCCAGGAGTAGGCGTACTGCCGGGCGACGCTCTCGAGCGTTTCGCCGGTCTGGACGCGGTGTTCGTCCACGTGCGCGATGCACTCGGCCGAGGCGTGCCGGTCCGAAACGTCGCTCCAGCCGCCTGCCGCCGCGCCGGTTCGGGGCATGCCCATTCCGACGAAGCCCGCGGTGCGCGCCAGGCGCGCGCCTTGCAGCGGGCACCACGCGTCGCAGAAGCCCGGCTCGATTTCGTGCAGCGATGCGGCGCCGTGCGAGTCCGTTCGAACCTGAATTTCGGAGCCGCCGGGCGTACGGACCGTGAGTCGCACGCCGGCGAACGGTTCGCCGGTCGCATGGTGCACGATCTGGAATCGGATCCAGGAGAGGCGCTTCTTCGCCTCGAGCGGCAGTTCCGTCGGCACGGCGTGCGCTTTGCGGCGAACGTGCGTCACCGCGACGGGGCGCTCGACGCGCCGCTGGATGAGCACCAGGCGACCCGCGCCCATCATCGCGAGGAGGGTTCCGACGGCGCCGGCGGTTGGGCGCGCGGCGACCAGCCTCGCGGCGCGCGGCGTCAAGCGGTGGAGGTTTCGCGCCAGCAGACGGCGCACGGACGAGTGCGAGCCGATGTCGCTGACGACATCGGAGGCGCGCAGACTGACTTCGTCGCGTGCCGCCACGACCAACTCTCCGCCGAGCGGATCGGCTTCGGTGTTTTCGAAGAGTCCCAGGCGGTCGTCGCGTCGCAATGTTTGCTCCACGGATGCACTCGCTGTTGGAAGCCGGCGGGAATTTCACCGACAGGCGCGGGCGAACCCCGGCGCTCATGGCGCGGCGCAAGAGCGCGTCCGCACGCGCCCATCGGCCGTTTCGGAGAGGTCCGCGCCGGTTCGGCCGTCCGTTCCTGCCGCGACAAGCCCCGGGTGACATTCACGTTCGACAGCGTGTCCGTCTAGAATGGGGAGGGCCGAAGGAGAAAACATGAGCGACAGCGACGCGCGAATTCGGGCGGCGGTCGCCGGTGATACCAATGCGTTGACGGAGTTGCTGCACGAATACGGCGCGGACGTGGAGCGCTCGCTGTCGATCGCGCGCGAATGGCGCGCGGTGCTCGAGCCGGCCGACGTAATGCAGGTTACATATCTCGAAGCCTATTTGCAGATCGGCCGCTACGACCCCGAGCGGGCGGAGCCGTTTCGGGCCTGGCTTCAGCGCATCGCCGAGAACAACCTCCGCGACGCGATCCGCGGCCTGGAACGGCAGAAGCGTCCGCACCCGGCAAATCGCGTTGAAAGTCCGCCCGGCGCGGACTCCGCGTCGGACCTGTATACGCTGCTCGGCGTCACCACGACTACGCCCAGCCGGCACGTCTCGGCTGAAGAGCATTCCAGCCGGCTGCAAGCGGCGCTCGACAGCCTTCCCGACGACTACGGCCGGGTCGTGCGCCTGTATGACCTCCAGACGCTTCCGATTGGCGAGGTTTCCCGGCAGATGGGCCGTTCGACCGGCGCGGTGCACATGCTGCGGGCCCGAGCGCACGAGCGGCTGCGGCAGCTTCTGGGGCCGGAATCGGCCTGGTTCGGATCGTCCGCGTGAATCGTGACAGGCATTCGTCGCGTACAGGGCGGGTTCTGTGGCGGACCGACCCGACGGCCGCGTCACGAAGCCCTGTCTGGATCGCGACTCCGCGCCGCGGTTGAACCTGTCAGCAAGGAAACCCGACGATGTCGAACGACCAGGCCGGCGGACGGACGCGCGTGACTGACCGGCGTCTCCCGGACATCGACGACGCGCGGGCTCAATTCGAAGCCGCGCGGCTGCGGCACGAACGACTTGTCGAATCGCGGCGTCTGCCGGGGCCGATGCCTGGGGGTTCTCTGCCCAAGACGGTGCTGCCCGGCTACCAACTTCAGCGCGAACTGCACCGCGGCGGGCAAGGCGTGGTCTACGTCGGACTTCAGGAGTCCACCGGCCGGCAGGTTGCGATCAAGCTGCTTCGTTGTCGGCCGTGGGGGCCGGATTCGACCAGCCTGGCGCGCTTCCAGCGCGAGGTCGAGATCCTCAGCCGGCTGAGGCACCCGAACATCGTCACGATCCACGACTGCGGGCGGGACCGCGAAGACGTTTACCTGGTCATGGATTACGTCCACGGTACGCCGCTGGACGCGCACGTGAGGCAAAGCCAGACATCGCTGCGCGAGACGCTGGCTCTCGTCGCGCGGGTCTGCGACGCGGTGCATGCGGCCCATCTCCGCGGCGTAATTCACCGCGACCTGAAGCCGGCCAACATCCTGGTGGACGAACACGGCGAGCCGCGTGTGCTGGACTTCGGTCTGGCCAAGCTCGTGGATGACTCGTCCAGCGCGGCGGACGCCCGCGTCATGACCGCGACCGGCGAGTTCGTGGGATCGCTGCCGTGGGCCAGCCCGGAGCAGGCCGCAGGCCGCCTGGACGCGCTGGACATCCGCACCGATGTGTACTCGCTGGGCGTGATCCTGTACCAGCTCACAACGGGCCGGTTTCCGTATCCCGTCGCGGGGCGGATCGACGAAGTTGTTCGGCACATTGCGCAGAGCGAGCCGGTCCGGCCGACCACACTGCGTCGCGGAGTCGATCGCGAGCTGGAGACGATCCTGCTCAAGAGTCTCGCCAAAGAGCCGGAGCGGCGCTACCAGAGCGCCGCCGAACTGGCCCGCGACATCCGCCGGCACCTGGCCGGCGAACCGATCGAGGCGCGGCGCGACTCCCTCGCGTACATGATGCGCAAGCGCCTGGCGCGCTACCGCGCTGCGGTGATCGCCGCGAGCGCGGTGCTGCTCGTAATCCTGGCCGCGCTGGTCGTGTCCGTCGCGTCCAGGCGGCAGGCTGAGCGGCAGCGCACGCTCGCGCAGGAATCCGCCGAGCGGGCCGATCGCGAGGCGGACCAGGCGCGCGCGGTGGTCGCCTTCATGCGGGACGTGCTGACGGGCGTCGAGTCGGAGAAGCGCGGGGCCGACGCGCGTCTGGTGGACGTGCTCGCCGATGCCTCCAAGGCCGCGTCGCAGCGCTTCGCGGCGCATCCTCAGCAGGAGGCGCAGGTCCGCGAATTGCTGGGGGAGGTTTACCTGGAGTTGAGTTCGTGGGCGGAGTCGGAGGCGGAACTCGCGGCGGCCCTGGCGCTCTGGCGACAGCACGCCGGGCCTGACGACCCGCGCACGCTGCGCGCCGAGTCCACGTGCGCGGGCGTCGCGCTGAACCGCTCGAAGTACCGCGAGGCCGAGGCTGCGCTGGTCGAGCTGCTGCCGCGGATGACGCGGGTTCTGGGGGCCGATCATCGGGAGACGCTGGCGGCGCGGCGGAGTCTGGCGATCGCGATGCTTGCGCAGGGCCGCATCGACGAGGCCGAGCCGATTCTGCTGGAGCTTCGATCGCACCCGGCGCTGGCCGACGACGACGCCATGCAGTTGCGGATTGCGCTCACGCTGATCGACGTGCTGCAATGGAGACGGAGTTTCCTGTCCGACGGGCCTGAGCGCGACGAATCGCTGGCGCGGGAGCGGGCGCTGGCCGACGAGTGGATCGAGCGATCCGTGCGGCTGTACGGCCCGGAGGCGTCCATCACGCTTCAGGGGCGCGCCATTCGCGCGGGGATCACCCGCGACCAGGCGCGATTTGCCGACGCCGTCGCGCAATGCCGTGAGCTGCTGGAAGAGTCGGCCGAACGGCTGCCGGACTGTCACGACGTGCGCGCGTACGCGATGGCGGTGCTGGCGACATCGCTGGGGTACCAGGGCGAGGACGACGAGCCGGCTGACCTGTACTTGCGGCGGATCGAGTGCATCCGCGCGCACGGCGAGGCGGCGCGTCTGGCGCTCATGAGCGCGCTCGCGGACGCGCTGCCGTACCTGGAACGCGCCGGACGCGCCGTGGAGGGCGAACCGCTCGCGCGGGAGTTCAGCGTGCAGATGCGGCGTTTCGGCGGCGATACGGCGTTCGAGGCCGAGTTGTACATCGCGCGGTTCGTCTCGATGCAGCGCCGGTTCGACGAGGCGGACGAGCTGTTTCAGGCGTTGATGGATCGTGCCGGGGAGCTCTCGCATGCGCACGTTCGCGCGCGCCTGCACCTGTTCTTGGGGCAGCATCTGGCGCTTCAGGGACGCTTCGACGAGGCCGAGCAGTCCCTCCGGTCGGCCGCGGAGTGCCTGGATGACGTTCGCAGCGGGACGCGTCCCACGCACCCGGACGACCTGCTGGCCGCGTTCCTGGAGTTGTACGACGCCTGGGGGCGTCCCGAACCGGCGCGCGGCTACGCGCGACTGCGGGAGGAAGCGCTCGCTCGAGTCCGCGGGCCGGAAGCGCTGGGGGATTCCGCCCGCGAATGACGGAGAGATGGGAAGCTGGGCCGCGATCCGGCGGCCGCCCGCGTCCGGCCATTCGGGCATGAAGCCGCGATTCGGAACCGGAACAAGAGCTCCGTGAACCAATCGCAACAATGTCGCTTCCGATCTGGGCGACGGCAGTGGAGAGTCAAGGCGCGCGTTCGCCGCGTCTGAGCGGGCCGAACCGCTCGATGCAACCGCGTTCGCACGGCGCGGTGGCGCGCACTCATTCCGACCATGCAACGCGGCGAGAATGCAGGCTCGCGGCGGTCCGGTTTCGGCGCCGCGCGCGGCTGGCAATTGCACAAGGAGGTCACCATGTCTCGAACGGTTCGCATGCCTGCTGAGGTCATCAAAGTCAAGCGAAGCGGCGCGCCCGCCGCAATCGTGGCGGCCGGCGTGCTGGTCGCGGTGGTCGGCGGGGGTGGAAGCTGGCGTGCGGCGGGCGGGGAGTTTCAAACACCGTACCCGATCCTGTTCGTGACGCAGCCGCCGATTCCGGGCGACTTCACCACGATCGGGTCGGTGTTCGGGAATCACCGGGCCACCATGGCGACGGTCGGTCGCGGCGGTGATTTGTGGATTCGCTACACCGACGGCACGCTGCGGAATCTGACACAGGCAGCCGGCTACGGCACAGAGGGGTTTCAGGGGGCCAATTCGATCGCGGTGCGTGAGCCGTGCGTGCACTGGAGCGGAGACCGGGCGTTGTTCAGCATGGTTGTCGGCGGGGCCACGCACCAGTACGACTACACGGCGTTCTACTGGCAGATTTACGAGATCACCGGGCTGGGGCCGGCGGACGCGCCGGTCATCACCCGCGTGGCCGGGCAGCCAGCGAACTACAACAATGTCAGCCCGATCTACGGCACGGATGACGCGATCCTCTTCACCAGCGACCGACCGCGAAACGGGGCCGCGCACCTGTATCCGCAGCTGGACGAGTACGAGGAAGCGCCGACGACGACGGGCATCTGGCGGCTGCACCCGACGGAAGGTCTGTCCCTGTTGAATCACGCGCCGTCCGGCGATTTCTCGCCGATGATCGACAGTTTCGGGCGGGTGGTGTTTGCGCAGTGGGACCACTTGCAGCGCGACCAGCAGGCGGACGCGGACGCGCTCACTCCGCCGGGCGAGCCGCTGCCGTACGGCACGTTCAATTGGTCGAGCGAAGCGGCGAACTCCGTGCCGATGTTCGAGGACCGGAGTGAAATCTTCCCGGAACCGCGCAGCATCCGGCAGGACTTGCTCGAAGGCACGAACCTTGTCGGCCATTCGTTCAACCATTTCTTCCTGTGGCAAATCAACGAGGACGGCACGGACCTGGAAATCCTGAACCACCTCGGGCGGCATGAGCTGCACAGCTACATTCCAGCGGCGATCCACGACGACGCAAACGTGATCGACTACTACGGGCAGTTGCCGCGATTCAACCCGAACCCGGTCAACAACACGCTCCAGCCCAGCGAGCATCCGACCGTAGCGGGGCGCTTCTTCGCGATCGACGCGCCGGAGTTTCAGACGCACTCGTGCGGGCAGATCGTGCGGATCGACGCGCCGCCGGCGCTGGACGCCGACCACATCGCGGTCACGTACGTTACGCACCGCGACACGTCGCAGCCGGACGACACGCCGAGCACGAACCACTCGGGGCTCTATCGCAACCCGCTGACGCTCTCGGACGGGACGCTCATCGCGTCGCACACGAGCGAGACGCGGGCGGACGTGAACACCGGTTCGCGGCCGTTCCCCGGAACGCGCTACGAACTGCGCCTCAAGACGATCGTGCCGCTGGGCAATGGGTATTGGGGTGCGGGTTCGCCGATTACGCCGGCGATCAACAAGGCCATCAGCTATTGGGATCCGGATGTGCTGGTGAGCTACTCCGGCCCGATGTGGCAATGGCAAGCGGTCGAGGTTCGTCCGCGTCCGCGCCCGCCGCGGCGGACGACGCCGCTTCCGGACATCGAGGCGCAGGTGTTTGCGGACGCGGGGGTGTCGGTTGACGACTTGCGGGACTTCCTGGCGGCCAACGACCTGGCGCTGATTGTGGCGAGAAACGTGACGACTCGGGATGATTTCGACAGGCAGCAGCCGTTCAACCTGCGGGTCGCGGGCGGCGGAGCGCAGACGATCGGTGCGCCCGGACAGGTTTACGACGTCGCGAACCTCAACATCTTCCAGGCGGACCAGATTCGCGGCCTGTCGTACGACTTCGACATCCGGCCGGGCCGGCGGGTGCTGGCGCAGCACATGCACGATCCCGCGGCGACGGGCGCGAACATCCCCAACCCCGGGCAGCCGCTGGGAACGGTGCGCCTCGCGCCCGATGGGTCGCTGGCTGCGTTCGTCCCGGCGCGGCGGGCGTTGAGTTGGCAACTGGTCGATCTTGAGGGCACGCCGGTGGTGCGCGAGCGGAACTGGCTTTCGTTCCAGCCGGGCGAAATCCGGGTCTGCACGTCGTGCCACGGTCCAAGCCAGTACGACCAGGCGGGGAGTGTGCCGCCGACGAACCCGCCGGTTGCCCTGCGCGAACTGCTTGCGCACTGGCGCGCGGGCGGCGGCTGCGCGCTGGCCGGTTGCGACAGCGACGGATGGGACGCCGATCTCGATGACGACTGCGAGGTTACGTTCGCCGATCTGGCGATCCTGCTGAGCAACTACGGACGGGACGTTACGACCGGAGATGTGGACGGCGACGGGTCGGTCAACCTGGCCGACCTGTCGATCCTGCTGACGCGATACGGGAACGTCTGCCGCTGAGTTCCGTGGCGCGGCGCGCGGAGCGACGGACGAGACCTTCGCCGACGAGGCGGGCGGGAAGGCAGCGGACAATTCGGTGAGACTCCGTGTCCAGGCGGGAGTCCGCAGCGTCCCGCCGGGCAGGCGTTTTGCGGATGCGGCCGTTCCGCTCACAGCATCCGCGGCGCTCGGCGCCGGTTGATCGACTGCTTCGCGGTGACGAACGTTTGTTCAATCGGGCGCACCTCCCGCTTGCGTCGGACGACGGCAAGCAGCGGCTGCATCAGCGCGTGGACGGCGGGCCGATCACCGGCGTAACGGCCTCATCGACCGCGCTCAGCCTGACCGCGAACAACGCCGACGGCGACGTGCTCGACGCGGGCGAGGAAGTCGAGAGCGACGAGGACTACTCCAGCAGCTCGATCACGCCCGCGTACGGCAACAACGGCGACCTGACCGACGACGCGTTTTTCGAGTGCGTGTACGACGGCTGGAATCGGCTGCGGAAGGCCACGCGGCGGATGGACGCGCTGACGCAGGTCGCCGAGTGCCGCTACGACGGTCGCGGGCGGCGACCGGCGGACTACGTCGTCGGTCCACTTGGCGCGGTTGTTGATCTCGCAATTCAGGCGCTTCAGGCGTGGCATCGGCGAGCTCACCCATTGGAGCTTCACGGCGGCCGCCCGTTCCGGCGCGGCGGTGCTCCTTTCCGTGGCCGGCCCAAGCGGGCAAAATGGGCTGCCAGGCGGCTCGAATCAGGTCGCGTGTGAGTCCTGCGGGAAGTAACGCAGACGAGTGTCACCGAAGCGCGGGTGGATCGAGCGCCAGGTGAGGTCTGCCCGTTGCGAGCCCCCCGGCAGCTGCGTAATACAGCGGGCGCGTAGGAGCCAGTCGTGTCAACTGCTCATTCGCACGATCAGGCCGCTGAGGACCGGTACCGGGCACTGCTCGCCGTTTCGGAGGCGATCGTTTCGTGCCGGGATTTGCCCGCGCTGTTCCGCGCGTTGTCCGGCCAGCTCGTGCAGGTGGCGCACTACGACGCGCTGTCGCTGGTGCTGCACGAGGCCGCAACAAACACAATGCGCCTGCACCTCTTAGAGACTGACGAACCGATCTCACCTGGGTTCGAAATCGTCTTGCCGCCAGAAGAAGATCCGGCGGGGTTGGTCTGGCGGACCCAGGAGCCGCTCATCACGTCGAACGTCGCCGAGCTACGGCGCTGGCCGCGGTTTTTGGAACGCGTGAAGCAATACGGCGTCGAGAGCCACTGCTGGCTGCCGCTGACCACGGGAAGGCGGCGGCTCGGGGCGCTGGTATTCACGTCCAAGCGGGCGGCGGCCTACGACGGGTCAGACCTGCCCTTTCTGCAACTGGTGGCGAACCAGGTCGCGGTGGCCGTCGAAAATGCGCTGGCGTTTCAGGAGATCGAAGCGCTGAAGGAAACGCTCGCCAAGGAGAAGGCGTACCTCGAGGAGGAAGTTCGCACCGAGCACCAGTTCGGCGACATCGTCGGTGAGAACGCGGCGCTGCGCGGCATTCTCAAGCAGGTGGAGACGGTCGCTCCGACGGGCTCCACGGTGCTGATCCGCGGGGAAACCGGCACCGGCAAGGAGCTCATCGCCCGCGCCGTGCACGATCTAAGTCCCCGCAAGGACCGCACGCTGGTCAAAGTGAATTGCGCGGCGATTCCGACGGGTCTGCTCGAGAGCGAGCTGTTCGGCCATGAGAAAGGCGCCTTTACCGGGGCGATCTGCCAGAGAATCGGGCGGTTTGAGCTGGCGCACCAGGGGACGCTCTTCCTGGATGAGGTGGGCGATATTCCGCTGGAGCTACAGCCCAAGCTGCTGCGCGTGTTGCAGGAGCATGAGTTTGAGCGCCTGGGCGGCACGAAGACGATTCGGGTGAATGTGCGCCTCGTGGCGGCCACTCACCGCGATCTTGCGCAGATGATCGCCGAAAGTCGATTCCGCAACGACTTGTTCTACCGGCTGAACGTCTTTCCGATCGTGCTACCGCCGCTGCGCGAGCGGCGGGACGACATCCCGCGGCTGGTCCGGCATTTCACGCAGAGCTTTGCCCGGCGCATGGGCCGCCGGATTGAAACCATCCCATCGGCGGTCATGGATGCGCTGGTTTGCTATCCCTGGCCCGGCAACGTGCGCGAGTTGCAAAACGTCATTGAGCGAGCCGTGATCCTTTCGAAGGGCCCGACGCTCCAAGTCCCGGTGGCCGACCTTCCGACGCCGGCTGAGCCGATCGCAGGATCGGACGGCGGCGCGTCCGACACGCTCAGCGACGCTGAGCGACAGCACATTCTGCGGATGCTGAGGGAAACGAACTGGGTGCTCGGCGGCCCGAAAGGGGCGGCGACCCGCCTGGGGATGAAGCGGTCCACGCTCCACTGGAAGATGAAGAAGCTCGGCATCTCCCGTCCCGAATAGCGCGCCAGCCTGCCGGCGCGAGCGCCGAGCATTTGGCGCGCGGCGGCTCGGCGGCTGACACTTCGCGCGATCGGTCCCAGTTTCAGCGCCTTTCAAGTTCTTTCTCTTTCAAGGCTTAGGAATTCACCGACGGGCGCGCTGAATCCCGGCACGGAGGTTGCTGCCAGTCCGTAGAGCGGGATGCGACAGAGGTGATCCCCGATGCGTTCGGCGTGCTGCGTCACATGCCAAGGTGACCTTGAACGTCGCCGAAGCAACGAGATGGGGACGAGACCATGAAAAGCAGTACGGCATGTGTAGTTTCGTGCGGCGTTTGTCTGGCACTGCTCGGTTGCGCCGGCGAACGACGACAATCCGCCGAGTTTCGCACCGATCAAATGATCCTCAAGCCACATCCGAGCATCGAAGGTGGGCTCATCTATCGGAACCGGGGCATTGACCCCGAGCATCTCAGGGCCGTACCGGTTGAGTCCGTTGAGGTCCAGTTCGCGGAGCGTGATGAGGAAGACCTCGCAAAGCCGGGCGAGGTTGCTGTTTTTCGTACGTTTGGCACAGACGAGCTGCTTACAGCGATCGGCAAGTACGCGGTGATTGCCACGGAACAGGGGTCAGACAAGCGATGGAAAAGAAAGGACGCATATGTCGCCTCGGATCGGCCTCCGCGCGGCCATTGAGCAATCGACCGCGTACTTTCAGCCGATTGTGGACTTGAACACGGGTCAGGTGCTCGGGGCCGAGACACTGGTGCGGTTCCTGGATTCGGCTGGTGCGATGCGACCTCCGGGCGGCATCATCGAGCGCATTGAAGAGAGCTTGGATGATCTTGAATTGCTCACCTGGCGTCTCTTCTGCCTGATCGCGAAGGAGGTCGGTCCGCTGCTGAACCGACGCCGCGACTTCTACATCAGCGTCAACGTGCCACCGCTGATCCTTGGGTCGCCCCGACTCAAGCGGATCTTTGAGGACTCGGGTCTCGTCCGTTACACCGATCGCCTGGTGTGCGAGATCACGGAGCGTCAGGCATTGACGGATGCGGGCCGAGAGGCGCTGTCGGTCGTCCGGCCGATGGGCCTGCGCATTGCCATGGACGACTTTGGGACGGGGCAGAGCGGCATCAAGCAACTGATCGGGCTGCCGCTGGACATTCTGAAAGTCGACAAGTCGGAAGTGGGCCCGCTGATGAAGGATCCGACGGCCGACCGGCTGATGCGCGGCGTGGTTGCGCTGGCCGCGGCCTTGCGTGTGAAGGTTATTGTCGAGGGTGTGGAAACACGGGAGCAGGCTTTCTTCCTGCGAGCTGTGGGCGTGGACGCTGGTCAGGGCTGGCTGTGGAGCAAGGCCGTTCCGCCCGACGAGCTGGAGCGACTGATCGTGTCGGGTTTCTCCGAGCATCGGCCGTAGTGGACGACCGGTCACACCCGGTCCCGCGCGGACCCTGGAGCAAGACAGCCCAGGGGAGCCCAAGCTGCTGCGCGTGTTGCAGGGGCACGAATCCAGGCGACTCGGCGGAACGAAGACGATCCGGGAAGACGCACATCTGGTCGCGCCCAGCGACGACGCGTTTCGATCGACATGACGTCGCTCAAGACGGACTGAATGAGGCGCCGCGTGGTTGAGACTGTCGACGCGCGCGTGCGTTCCGCAGTGAGGCAGATATGGTTTCGGCGATCTCGTGGGCTTCATGCGACAGAAGAAGACAGAACCGTTCGGGATCTTTTTTCCCGAGTCGCGCGCCAACCCGCCGGCGCAGGCGCCAACCGGGTAGCGCGCGGCCGCCGGCGCGCCGGACCGCCAAAACCAATCTGCGGTTTCTAAGTCGGGTGTGCCACGTCATTTGGGAAACAAGCCGCGACAGTTTCTTCGCTGGCACGTCCATTGCTGAAGCGTTACGCAGAGCCACGAGCCGAGTGTCGGCCGTGCGAGAGTTCAAGTGAGAATCGTGAGCTGCCTCACGTGCCTCAAGGAGAAAATGATGAAAGCGGAGCGAGTTCGTTCAATGGTCCTGACATCGGCCGGCGTGCTGCTGGCGGGCGTCTGGGGTTGCGTAGAGTTGCCGCCGCCGGCGGAGTCCGTGCTTGCAGGCACCTGGGAAATCGTCTCGCACGAGTCACTCAATCCGCAGCTCGCGCACTGGTACCTTACGTTCGATTCCGACGGTGAACTGGCACAGGTCAGGTACACATTTGTCGACCTGACCACGGTCACCTGGGACTACCCGCCCGGTTCAACCAGCGTCGATGGAGATCAGGTCCAGATCTCCTCGACGAAAAGCGGGAATGGCCTGACGTTCGACGGCACACTGGACTCGGCGACGGAGCCCACGCAAGCCACTGGCAGTCTGACCTCGAACCTGATCTTCGGTGATCTCCAGATTTCAGTCTCAAAGGGTGAGGCGACCCTCGTCAAGCAGTAGGGGAAGCGTGGCCGTCAGGTCGTTGCCCAAGGACGACAGCCCCTGGCGACTTCCGCCGCCGAGTGTCGATCGAGGTTATCTCAATGTTGCGAATCACGGCTACTGACAATCCGCGGGTTCTCACGTTTCGGCTGGAAGGAAGATTAGAGGGTCCGTGGGTCGGTGAACTGGAACAGTGCTGGCACAGCGCGGTGAATGGCGCGAGCCGGCCGATCGTTTGCGTCGACCTTACGGGCGTGACCTACATCGACGCCGCGGGCAAGGCTCGATTGGCGGAGATGCACGGGCAAGGGGCCGAGTTCATCACCAGCGACTGCGTAATGAAGGCCATCGTGGCGGAGATCGCCCGGGAGCCACGAACGGAAGCCTGATGAGACGTGTCGGAGGCTCGGAGGTTCTCCATGTTACCGAACGGATCACATGCACAGCGACGGTCCGGCCGACTGGGGTTTTCGGCGCCACTGCTGGCCATCGCGCTGCACTCGATCGTATTTGTCGGCGGATGTACGACAGTCTCGCGGCGGCCGGTGCCCGAAGCGCTGGTTGACTCGGTGCATGTCGCCGACATTCCGGCAGGCATCCGCTTCTGGGGCGATCGATACAGCGACGAATTCCTGGAGAGCATTTCGCAGTCGGTCGCGCAGGCCGACCGCACGTACGGTCGCGAATCGCCGCCGGACATACTTTCCATCAGCAGCGGCGGACTGAACGGCGCGCTTGCCGCGGGTGTACTATGCGGTTGGACCGAGCATGGAACACGGCCGGTCTTCCGGGTCGTTACCGGCGTAAGCATCGGCGCGATCATCGCTCCTTTCGCATTTCTGGGAAGCGCGTACGACGATCGGCTCGAGGAGATGGCCCGCGGTGCGACCGCGGAGAACATCTATCGCGTGCGCGGGTCAGCCGAGGCCCTGCTGGGCGATTCGCTCGCCGACAACGCACCGCTTGCGCGGTTCGTGGCGCGCTATGTCGACCGGGGCGTTCTGAGCGCGGTCGCCGTTGAGCATGCGAAAGGACGTCGTCTTTATGTCGCGACGACGAACCTCGATACGAAGCGGCCCGTGATCTGGGATCTGGGGGCGATCGCCTCCAGTAGATCGTCGGGCGCGCTGCGCGTATTTCAACAGGTAATCGTCGCCTCGGCGGCCGCTCCGGTCGTGTTTCCTCCGAGCTACATCGAAGTCGAGTACGCCGGTCGGCGCTACGACGAGATGCACGTCGACGGTGCGGTGAGCGCACAGATCATGCTCTATGGGCAGTCTCTCACGCTGGAGGAGGCGCTTCCGAGCGCCGATGCGCCGCGCCCGCGCCCGACGCATTACATCATTCTCAATCGCCAGCCGTCTTCGGGGTGGGACCCGGTTGAGCCCACGCTGCGTGCGATCGCCACCCATTCGGTCACGCGGCTGATGCAGGACCAGGGCGTCGGGGACTTGTGGCAGGCTTATGCTGCGTGCGCTCGCGATGGAATGAAGTTCCGCATGGCGTCGATACCCGATGACGAGGAGCTCCCCTTTGAGCCAGGCATCGACACCGCAACCGTGGCGCGGCTCTTCGAGCGCGGCCGAGCGCTCGCGCGCGGCGGCTTCCCTTGGGCGGAACAGCCTCCGGGGCTGCGAGTTCCGCCGCGGACCGGGCTGAGCACGGCGCCCATGGAACGGTCGCCCAGGCGATCCGCGAGTGCGCTGCAACACTCGACCAGCCGTTGGACGGTACAATAGTGAAGGTCGCTTCACCATTTACTAGGAGATTCACGATGACACTGCGACATGGCAATCGGATGCGGAAAACCAGCGGGGACGAGGTGGTTCGTGAGTTACAGTCCGCCGAAGCGTACGAGGAACTCGACAGCAGCGAGCCGGCAAGAAGTGAGATTGAGCGGCATGCCTATCAGATCTACCTGGACCGAAACGGCGCGCCCGGTGATCCAGTCGCCGACTGGCTGCAAGCCGAGGCCGAGCTGCGCGCGCGCAGGGCCGCGGCGGCACAGCACGACTGAGCCGCGCACGTGCGGGCAACCGGACGCCCTACGCCGAGAGCAATACCATGAAATCGCGGAGACCAAGTCAGGTTCGACAACTGAGTGATGAGCTTCGCCAGGCGCGGGCGGAGTTGGACCGGTATGGTGCGCTGCTACTCACGATCCAGAAATCCATTCTTCCGCAGCGGTTGCCTGCCGTTCCGGGCCTGGAATTGGCGCTGCACTCTGCGCAGGTTGACGGCGCCGGCGGGGATTTTTACGACGTTCGGCCGGTCGGACCGAACCGCTGGGCGATCGTCATCGCCGACGTGAGCGGCCATGGTCTGGCGGCGACCGCGATCCTGATCCTGATTCACGCGCTCGGAAGCGCCGTGCAGGGGGAACAAGCGCCCCGCGCGGCACTTGCATTGGTCAACGATCCACTCGCGACCCGATACCTGGCCAACACCGGCAAGTTCGTAACAGCCTTCGTGGCGCTGTATGACTCGCAAGCACAGGTGCTGACCTATGCCGCAGCGGGGCATCCCCCGCCGCGCCTGGTTCGCCAGACCGAGGTCCGCCGGCTCGACGCTGTGTCCGGACTTCCCCTGGGCATCGACAAAACAAGCGAATACAGAAACGAGACCCTGCAACTCCAGGCGGGCGATCGCCTCGTCCTGTTCACCGATGGAATTACCGAGAGCGCGAACACGGCGCACGGGCTTTTCGGAGACGAGCGGCTTGATTCGATCCTCACGGCTCCAGTAGGCTCGGCCGCAGAACTGCTGAAGCAAGTTGTCGATTCGGTCAGGACCTTTCGCGCACGACGACCAGCCACCGACGACGAAACGTGTCTTGTCGCGCTGGTGAAACCCGCATTGTGTCCCCTGCTTTCGGGCCCCAAGAGTGAGGAAGTCCGATGCACATGACCCGTTCATCAGCCAGAAAATTTCAGCCGCTTCTCGCCGTGCGCTTCAGCCTGCATGTTGCGGCTCTCGCGGGCCTGGCGTGGTCCGCGGGCTGCCGTCACCCGGAGGATCTGGCGCCGCCGCCGCCGCCGGCGGCTGTCAGCGTGAGCTACCCACTGGAGCGCGAGGTCACCGACTTTGCCGAGTTCACGGCTCGGGTTGCTGCCGTTGATTCCACCGACGTGCGTGCGCGCGTCAGCGGACAGATCGTCGCCGTGCCGTTCGAGCCCGGGTCAATCGTACGGGAGGGCGACGTGCTGGTGGAGATCGACGTGCGGCCGTTCCAGGCGGAACTCGAGGCGCGCATCGCCGAGGAGGCGCGCGCCGCGGCGCTGGTCACCCTGGCGCAGATCGAGCACGACCGAATCCGGCGGATACCTCCTGAGGCGCGGACTCTGACCGAATTCGACACTGCCGCGGCGCGGCTTGAGGAGGCGCGGGCTGCGCAGGCGGCTGCGAATGCCGCGGTGGAATCGGCGCGTTTGAATGTGGAGTGGTGTCGCGTCGTCGCGCCGATCTCGGGGCGCATCAGCTACAAGCATGCCACCACGGGCAATCTTGTCACCGGGGGGACCGGCAGCGGCACGCTGCTGACCACGATTGTTTCGGTGGACCCGATTTACGCCAACTTTGACGTGGATGAACGCACCGTTCAGCGTGTCAAGCAACTGGTCCGTGAAGGCAAACTGGAGTCGAATGAGAAAGCGGAGGTCCCGGTGTGGCTGGGCCTGGCGACTGAAAGCGGTTTCCCCCATCACGGCACGATCAACTTTGTGGACAACCAGGTCAATCCGAGGACCGGCACGCTGCGCGTCCGGGGCGTATTCCCCAACGCGGACGGGGCATTGGCTCCCGGCTATTTCGCCCGGGTCCGGGTGCCGGTTTCGCCGCCCCATCGGGCGCTGCTGGTTTCCGAGCGTGCGCTCGGCGCCGACCAGGGGCAGAAGATCGTCTTTGTCGTAGAGGCCGACAACAAGGTTGCCGTCCGCCCGGTGCAGCTCGGCGGGCTTCACGAGGGCTTGCGCGAGATCAGCGGCGGCCTCATGGCCGGCGACCGCGTGGTGGTGAACGGCCTGTTGCACGTGCGCCCGGGCCTGTCCGTCGCGCCGCAGTTGGTCGAGATGCCGACTGGTGCCGGCGGTCACGCCCCTGCAACGACGCAGCCGACCGGCGTCGCATCCATCCCGTCAGAGGCAAGCTCAGAGGAATAGATCATGCTCGCCCGGTTCTTCATCAACCGCCCGGTGCTGGCCTGCGCGGTCTCGATCGTGATCGTCCTGCTCGGGGCCATCGCGGCGGGCCTGCTGCCCATCGCCGAGTATCCCGACGTCACGCCGCCGATGATCCGCGTCACCGCGTACTACCCCGGCGCCAACGCCCAGGTGGTGGCCGACACGGTCGCCGCCCCGATCGAGCAACAGGTGAACGGCATTGAGCGGATGCTGTACATGTCGTCGCAGAGCAACAACGACGGCTCCTACACGCTGGACGTGACGTTTGATATTGGCACTGACATCAACATGGCGCAGGTGTTGGTGCAGAACCGCGTCGCCATCGCCCTGCCATCGCTCCCCGACGTCGTCAAGAACATCGGCGTCACCACGAAGAAGCAGGCGGCGGACATTCTGCTGGCCATCAGTCTGTACTCCGAAAACAACCCGGAGACCGGCCAGCCGTACTATGACCAGCTATACCTGAGCAACTACACCACCATCCAGCTCAAGGACGCGATTGCGCGCATCGAGGGGGTCGGCGACGCGTTCGTCATGGGGCAGCAGGACTACAGCATGCGCATCTGGCTGGACCCCGACCAGCTTCAGGCGCGGGGCATGACCGTCGGGGACGTGATCCGCGTGCTGCGCGAGCAAAACGTCCAAGTAGCTGCGGGGCGGATCGGCCAGCCGCCGGTGCCCGCCGGCCAGGATTTCCAGCTCACGCTCAGCACGCTCGGCCGATTGGTTGAGCCGGAGCAATTCGCCGACATGGTGGTCAAGACGGACTCCAAGGGCGAGATCACCTATCTCCGAGAAGTTGGGCGGGTCGAAATGGGCGCGCGAAGCGAGGATCTGATCGCGCGGCTGGATCGCCGGCCGTCGTCGGGACTGGCCATCTACCTGTTGCCGGGCTCGAATGCGCTGGACACCGCAGATCGAATCAAGGCCGCGATGCGGGGACTGGAAACGCGCTTTCCCGCCGGGCTGAAGTACGCGATCGTCTACGACACGACGCCCTTCGTCCGCGAGTCGGTGAATCAGGTAATCCACACGCTGATCGAGGCCATCATCCTCGTGACTCTGGTCGTGCTGGTGTTCCTCCAGGACTGGAGGTCGGTCTTGCTGCCCATGGTCGGCGTTGTCGTGTCGCTGATCGGGACCTTCGCCGTCATGAGCGTGATGGGCATCACGCTGAACAATCTGACCCTGTTCGGCCTCGTGCTCGCCATCGGCATTGTCGTGGACGACGCCATCGTCGTGCTGGAGAACATCGAGCGGCACCTCGAGCTGGGCAAGCCCGTCCGCGAGGCCACGATCGACGCGATGAAGGAGATCAGCGGGCCGATTCTGGCCATCACGCTGGTGCTCAGTTCGGTGCTGCTGCCCAGCGCATTTCTCAGCGGGCTGGTGGGGCAGTTCTTCCGGCAGTTCGCCGTCACCATCTCGGTGTCCATGATCATCTCGGCGATCAACGCCATGACGATGACGCCGGCGCTGGCGGTATTGTTTTTCCGCAATCGCAAGCCCGGACACCACGGGAACGAGGGCAAGGAGGCATTGCCGTGGTGGAGCTTTGCCCTGTTCGGCGGGCTGGCGTCGATGTGGCTGCTTGCGCCGGTTCTCGGCCCGTCGCTTGGGCTGCCAACCGGCCAGCACGGCGGCGAAGCGGCGCTCGGCGGTTTGGGAGCAAGTCTGCGCTCCTCGGGTGCGAACCTGCTCCTGTTCCTCCCTGGCGCCGTCGCCGGCGGGGCGCTGGGCCGGTTCCTGCTCATTCGTCCGGTGAACTGGGTGCTGAGTCGTTCCTTCCGCGGCTTCAACTGGTTGTTTGACCGGGCGACGCACGCTTACGGCACGACGGTCGGCTGGTGCCTTCGCCTCAGCGCCGTCGTGCTACTGATCTATGTCGGGATGGTCGGCCTGACCGGCTTCGGCTTCAGCCGCATCCCGGCCGGCTTCATCCCCATCCAGGACAAGGGCTATCTGGTTGTTAACGTCGTGCTGCCCGACGCGGCCTCGCTGGAGCGTACGCTCGCCGCGACCGACGCGGTCGAACGGATCGCACTGGAGACCCCGGGCGTCGCGCATACGCTGGCGCTGCCGGGGATGTCGTACGTCCTGAACGCGAACAGCTCCAACTACAGCAACGTGTTCGTCATCCTCAAGCCATTCGACGAGCGCCTCGACCACGCGCTCGGCGCCGAGGCCGTTGCGGCCCGAATCCGCGAGCGTCTGGCGCGCGAGGCGCCGGAGGCCCAGGCGCTGGTCTTCGGGGCGCCGCCGATCTCGGGCCTGGCGAAGTCCGCCGGCTTCAAGCTGATGCTGGAAGGCATCGGCGACGTGGATTTCGACGAACTACAGACTCGCGCAGACGAACTGGCCTCCGCGGGCAACCAGCAGCCAGGCTTGGTCGGGCTCTTCAACAGCTTCCGCGCCCGCACGCCGCAGCTCTACGTGGACATCGACCGCGAGAAGGTCAAGTCGATGGGCGTGCCGCTCACCGACGTGTTCGAAGCGCTCCAGGCGTACCTGGGCAGCTACTACGTCAACGACTTCAACCGCTTCGGTCGCACGTGGCAGGTCAACGTGCAGGCCGATGCGCCGTTCCGCACCGACGCGGAGACCGTGCGGCAGCTCAAGGTTCGCAACGCCGACGGCGAGATGGTGCCGCTGGGGACGGTGGCCGAGGTGCGCGATTCCACCGGTCCGGTTCAGGTCACGCGCTACAACATGTTCCCGGCCGCCGCGGTCACCGGAACCCCGCTGCCCGGGACCAGCATGGGCGAGGCGCTGGCGGCAATGGAGCGGGTCAGTCGCGACCTGCCGCGCAACCTGGCTACCGAGTGGACCGAAGTGAGCTATCTCCAGGAGGAGGCCAGCAAGCTTGAGCAGTTCCGCGACTTGCAGAAGAACCCCTTCAGCGCATTCGCGCTGGGCGTGCTGCTGGTCTTTTTCGTGCTGGCGGGACTGTACGAGAGCTGGTCGCTGCCGTGGGCGGTGATTCTCGTCGTGCCCATGTGCCTGCTCAGCGCGCTGGCGGGTCTGCTGCTCGCCGGCATGGACGTCAACATCTTCGTGCAGGTCGGCTTTGTCGTGCTCGTCGGCCTGGCGGCGAAGAACGCGATCCTGATCGTGGAGTTCGCCCGCGACCGTCAGGTTCAGGGCGCCAGCCGCTTCGACGCGTCGGTCGAGGCAGCCACCGTGCGGCTGCGGCCGATCCTCATGACCAGCTTCGCGTTCATCCTGGGCGTGTTCCCGCTGGTGATCGCGCAAGGCGCTGGCGCCGAGATGCGGCAGACGCTGGGTATGGCGGTCTTCGCCGGCATGATCGGCGTCACCTTGTTCGGTATCTACCTGACGCCGGTTTTCTACTACGTCGTCCGCGGGCTGGTGCGGACGCCACAGCGAACCAGCGACCAGGTTCAGCTTCATGCGGCCGTTCAATAATGGCAACAGGATTGGAGACTAGCCATGCAGAACACACAAGCACTGGCTGAACGAATTGACGCGGCGTTTGCGTCGATGGCGGCGAAACGCAGGCACATGCAGGAGGTGGAAGCACACAAATACGAGGAGTGGAAGCAGCGGCTGGCGAAGCTCGGAAATGAGTTTGACACCTTGCGCGACATCTTCCAGCCGCGCCTCGACCTGCTGATCGAAAAATTCGGCGACAAGCTGACGGCGACGCCGAAACTGACCCAGTCGACCCGTGAGATGCTGCTGGAGTTTCATTCGGAGGTGGCCCGGATTCGGCTTCGCTTCCAGGGAACGACGGATCACGACATTCGCAATCTGATCCTGAACTATGACCTGGAGATCATCCCGATCCTGATGCAGTTCGATTCGCACTCGACGCTGGAAATGCCGCTCGATGCCATCGATTACGAAGCGGCCGTCCGCTGGGCTGATGAGCGGATCCTGTCATTCGTCCAGACCTATACAGCGCTTCACGAGAACCCGTACTACCTGCGCGATCAGATGGTGACGGACCCGGTCTCGGGGACGTCGTTTCCGAAGCTCGCGGCCGGCGCCAGACTCGAACGCGACGGCCACACGTACTACTTCGTCTCCGACAAGACGCGCCGCGAGTTCGAGGCGCAACAGTAGAGGTTATCCCACAACCGGACATGTGTGGTGTTCGTACAATGTTGCATGCGGACATTCGCGGATGAACGACCTGATTGGATCGCGGAGCGGATTTCTGGTGCACGGGTGAGCCCGAAGGGTGGACGGCCGGTGGCCGACAAAACGCAGAACGCTGCGCGGCAACTTCCGGATGCTCGACAGCGGTGCGAAAAGGAAGGACCTTCCACTGGAGTGTGGTTCGAAGCTGCACGGTTCATCGCTGGTTTTCCAGGTGGTTCGCCGACGGCGTCTTCGAGCGCCGGTTGCCGTCCGCCGGCCGGCTGGTCGAGACGCGTGGCCGTTAGCGGCTCTACGAGTGCTTCATCGGCGTGATCTTCTCGAAGGCCCGCGGCGGCGGCGATGGCGTGGGCGTCACACGCGTCGGAAAAGGCTTGAAAATCGTGGTTCCGGTCGATGCCCGCGGTCCGCCGGTCGCGGTTAACACGGCCCGCGCCGGCGCGCACGAGAGCAAGCTGGTCCAGCGGATCTTCGACTTCATGCTGACCCAGCAGACGCGGCCGCGCGTGATCGGGGACAAGGCCTACGATTGTGAGAAGCTGGATGCCGAGCTGGCGGACCGCGGTGTCGAGCTGACCGCGCCACATTGCGCGAATCGCAAGTCCGAGAACGTGACGCAGGATCGCGGGCTGTTGCAGGGCTACCGTCGCCGCTGGAAAGTCGAGCGGAGCATCGCGTGGATCCAGAGCTTCCGCCGCCTGTGTATTCGCTGGGAGAGGTCCACCATGCTGTTCCAGGGCTTCCTTCATCTCCGATGCACACAATTCTTGCTCAGACCGATTATGGGATAGCTTCTGGTCACTGCGTGCCGCGCAGCGCCGGTAGCCTGATCGACAGATAGTACATTGCCGTGCCGACGAGCAACCCGACCACGTATCCCTGCGGCACGGTCAGGGCGACCACCGCGACCAGCAGTGCGATCGTCAAATCGCGCTGCGAAGCGGCCGTATCGCCCACGAGCCGCATGAGCACCAGAGCCTCGAACAGCAGGACGACGCCCAGGATCGGCAGCGGGAACACCTCGACCACTTTTTCCGCCACGCCCCCGAAGAGCAGCCCGAGCACGACGTACATCGCGCCGTAGATGACCACGGAACCACCGGTACGGGCGCCGAAGGCGTAATGTCCGGCCAAGCCTCCACACCCGTGGCAGACCGGTACGCCGCCGATCAGCGGCGCGGCCAGATTCGCGAGACTGTAAGTCAATCCGAGCTTGCGAATGCTCACGGGGCGTTGTGGAAACAGGTCGGCCACGGTTTGACGCGTCGCGATCAGGGAGTTCGAGAGCGAAAGCGGCAACTGCGGGAGCGCCAGGACCAGCGCGCCGGTCAGAATGTCGCGCCAGCCGGGCAGGTGCGGCTGGGGAAGCCGCAGCCCGACGCCCGCCGCGATGGCCGTCGCGTCCAAGCGGAAGGCCAGCGCGTACACAACGCCCAGCGCGATGAGCACCAGTCCGGCCGGCGCACGACGGTTACCCCACAGCAGGAGCATGACGGCGAATCCGCCGGACGCGAGCGCCCACCCGGCGGCGCCCTGCGCGGGCACGTACTGCTTCAGCGCCAGCGTGGCCAGCGACAACCCCAGCCCGATCTGCACGCCCCGCACCACGCAGCGTGGGATTGTCCGCGCCAGCCAGGTCAGTGCGCCGCTCAGGCTCAGCATCAGCATGGCCGCGCCGATAGCCAGCCCTGCGCCGTAGACTGTTGGGCCCGCGATGCCCTGCGAAATCACGAGCACCGCCATCGCCTTGAGCGGCTGCATCGGCATCGGCAGCCCGTAGACCAAGCCGGTGAAGAGTTGCAGCAGACCGAAGACGACGAACACGCTGGCCGCATCGAGCCCGGCCGCCGAAATCATGCCCATCAGCAGCGGCAGGTCCGTGCCGATGTCGCCGAAGCTGCCGGCCAACTCGTGGCGGTCGAAGCGGACTCGCGGCGCCGCCGCGTCTGTGCCGGGCGCCGTCGTCTGCGGTGCGGCCACAACGGACATGCGAGAGAGCTTACAGAAACGGTTCCAAAGAGGCGACCCAGTGAGCCGCTATCCTCCGATCGTAATCAGCGGCACGTTCTGGTTCATCGGTCGGGTAGGCGCTTTCGCGGCGATCGCCTTCGCGAGGATGTTGTTTGCACGCTTGCGGGCCAGGCGCGCGCCGTCCCAGGCGTCGAGCAGGTTGGCTTGGTTGCGGTCGTGCACGCAGGGCACGAGTGCGCCGCGGGCCGTGAGCGGACTCCGGCGACAGCGCTCGCAGAATGGGCGCGTGGTCGGGGCGATTACACCGACAACGCCCCGGACGCCGGCGCTGCTGACGGCGTAGTCGACGGCCGGCCGGCCGGGCGGATGCGGAATCTCGTGTATCTCGAACTGCGCCGCGAGCCGCGCGAGGATCTCGCTGGCGGGGACGAGGTGCTGGTCGAGGACGTGCGAGCCGGGTCCGATCGGCATGACTTCGAGGAAGCGAACGACACAGCCGCGGCGTAAGCCCCATCTGGTGATTGAGACCGCTTCATCGTGGTTGAGACCGCGCTGCACGACCACGTTCAACTTCACGGGTGTGAGGTCGGGTGCAATGGCGGCTTGGATTCCGGACAGAGTGCGGTCCAGCTCGCCGCCGCGCGTGATGTGGCAAGTACGATCCGGTACGAGCGTGTCGAGCGAGATGTTCACACGCGCCAGGCCGGCGTCGCGAAGCGCGGGGGGCGTGATGGGCAAGCGTCCGCCCGTTGGTTGTGAGCGTGACCTCGACGAGCTCAGGCAGCGCCGTGAGCCGCCGGACGAGCAAATCGACCTGGGGATGCAGCAACGGTTCGCCGCCGGCGGAGACGCAGACGGCGACAACTTCGGCGCTTCCCCTGTTGCAATCAGTCCTGTTCATGGGATAAGTCCCCGGCTGGATTGCTCCGGTAGGGGGGCTCCGACGACCTGGCGGACGGACCCAACTCGCGTTCGAGCGACGCCAAGTCGCAGCGCACGAAATTGCTGGCGAAGTCCATGATGGTCCGGTAGTGGGAGCTGGTGGACTTGTCGTACAGCTTTTCGCGCAGTTCCTCCAGCCACGAATCGACGTGCGCCGCCAGGAAATCCCGCTGCATCTGACGCGCGGCGCGGGCGCGGAGCGTCGCGGGCGGCTTCGAAACTCTGTTCCTTGCGGCACAGATGCGCTACTGTAGTGTCTCTTAAATAAGATAACCTATTGCATCTTGGCGTGTCGTCCTCTTTGCAGGAGGATGGCGGTCGTATCAGTGGCGCTTGACCCAACTGTTGCCGTTCCAGTACGCGTGGGACCGCGAGCCGAAGCCGCGTGGCGCGGGCCGTCGAGCTGCTCCCGCGCCGGGCCGCTGGGCAGATGGGGACGCAGTCGCTCCGTAAGCGCCGCCTTCTCGGAAGCGAGCTCGCCCCAGGGGCATCCGGCACGGCCGGGCTACCACGGAGCCGCCGGAACCGCGAGGCACAGGGGCGTTACCCACGACGGTCCGAACAGCGAGCCATCATGATCGCCGGCCAGGTCGGGCGTCGTCAGTCCCACGCGGTTGTCGAAGCGGTAGTAGGCGACCAGCCCGGGCGCGTGGGGACTGACCCGACGGTTGTAGTGGGCGGCGATCTGTTCGCTGCTGCGGGCGACGCTCCAGATGCGGAACTCGTCGATCTCGCCGACGAAGCCATATTGGCCGGAACCATCCCCGTTGTTGCCGATTTCGAAGTCGTCCAGCGTGCCGTCGTAACCGTCATTGAGGTCCTCGCGGGCTGCCTCCAAAACGCCATTGCGGTAAATCCGCATGAAGTGCCCGCTGCGGCTGGCCACGAACGCGAAATGCTGCCACGTTCCGACGAGCGATTGGGGCGGCGTGTAATCCAGGCGACCGGGACCGCTCGCGCTGCCGAAGTCCCAATACACGCGGCCGTCCGCCCAGGGCGTGTGGGCCAGAACACGGTTTTGGGGGTCGTCCGGCACGAGCGTGAACGTCGTCCGCTGGCCGATCGATGGGATCCACTGCCAGAATTCAATGGTGATCTCGTCCGTGGGCATGGCGGCGCCGAGGCCCGGGACGCGAACGGCGTCGTACCCGCCGTGGAACGACAGGTGCCCCGCGGCGCCGCGAAACGGGGCCGAATCCGGCTGGCACTCGTCAGGCGTGCCGTTGCCATCGCAGTCACGGCTTGCCCCGTCGCCGATGTCGCACGCATCCAACCGGCCGTTCGCGTTGCAATCGAGCGTCGGATCGGCGATCTGGCACACATCCAGCTGCCCGTTCGCGTCGCAGTCCCGCGACGGATCGGACGCCAGGTCGCACACATCCGGAACGTAGTTGCCATCGCAGTCCGGCGCGCCGCCGGCGATCTCGTCGCAGTCGCTGACGGCGTCGCCGTCGCAGTCGAGGCACGGGCAGTCTGCTGTCGAGACCCAAACGACGCTACCGAGCAGGCTGCCGTCGCGTCCGCCGGAAAGGTCTTCGGTCGTCGTGCCGCTGGCCTCGTCCAACCGGTAGTAGGCGACGAGTCCGGGCGTCAGGGGATCGACCCTTCGTCTGTAGTCGCCGGCGATTTCCGCGCCGCTGCGTGCGATGTTCCATATGCGAAACTCGTCGATGGAGCCGTAAAAGTCCCACCCGCTCGAGCTTTCACCGTAACCGCCGATCTCGAAATCCGGACTTGTTCCGTCGTAGCCCTCGAACCCCACGCGCTCCGCTTCCAGCACGCCATTGCGGTAGATCCGCATGAAGTTTCCGCTGCGGCTGGCGACAAAAGCGAAGTGCTGCCAGGAGCCGGTGATCGGCTCCGGTGGGACGTAGGAGAGCCGGCCATCTACATCGCTGCCGAAGTCCCAGTATACACGGCCGTCCTGCCAGGGCGTATGGGCCTGAACGCGATCCGAGGTGTTCTGCGGAGCCGCGGCAAACGTCGTATGGGTCGTCGCCAGGATGGCGAACTGCCACAGTTCGATCGTGATTTCGTCGCGAGGCATGGCGGCGCCAAGGCCAGCTACACGCACGCGCCCATTGAAATTCGGGAATGACACGTGGTCGTCGAACCCGGGGAAGGGCGGGCTGAACTGGCAAGCGTCGAACATGCCGTCGCTGTCGCAATCGAGTGTCGGGTCGGAAGGAGGTTCGCACAGATCGAGAACGCCGTTCTGGTTGCAATCGAGCGCCGGATCGGCCGCGAATTGGCAAGCGTCGATCAGGCCGTCGTTATTACAATCGAGCGTCGGATCGAGAAAGAGTTCGCACTGATCCAGAACGCCGTTCTGGTTGCAATCGAGCGTCGGATCGGCGGCAAGCTGGCAGGCATCGATCACGCCATCGACGTCACAGTCGAGCGTCGGATCGAGAAAGAGTTCGCACAGATCGAGAACGCCGTTCTGGTTGCAATCGAGCGTCGGATCGGCGACGATCTCCGCGCAATCGTCGATACTGTTCGCGTTGCAGTCTGCGCCAGCGACACAGCGGTTGCCCGCGGCGATCGGCAGATCGGGCGTCGTTTCGTAGGCGAAGTCGAAAATCTGAAACTGCACAACGCCGAGTCCCCACATATCCAGCTGCACGCGAACCCAGGCGTAGCGGGCGTCGTCGCTTTCTGAAAGGCGCACACCCATGAACGTGGGCGTGCCGGCATCCAGGTATGTGAGCAGCGAGTAGCACGGGAGCCATCCGCAGTCGTCGCTTACCACGTAGCCGATCCACACGAAGGGCTGCCACGTCTGGTCAGTCGTTCCGATCAGTTCCAAGGCGTTTACATTCTCGGCCCAGTTCCGATTATAAACTGGCTCCACATAGGTCAGAACATCAACGCCCGGTCGCGAAGCCTCTGCCCATACCAAGCCGTTGTAGGCGTGTACGGAAACATCGAGCGAACCATCCTGGTCCAGGTCCAACGCGGCGGGCCCGCTGGACCAGGTCACCGCTAGATCGGGAATATCGGTGTAGATGATCTCTGCCCGGGCGGCGGAAACCAGGGTACACAACCACACACAGTGGAGAAGCATCCGACTGTTCCGCATGACTCACTCTCCCTTCACTTCGAGGAAAAACCCGGTCACAGCCAACGTGCACATCACGAACAACTCAGGCCGAAGGACGTCAGCAGCATCGACAGATCCGCCAAGTCCACGTCGCCATCGCCGTCCACGTCGCCGTCGATGGGCGCCGCGCCCCACGGCGTGCCAAAGTTGGACAGAAGTGCCGACAAATCTGCGAGACCGATCAGGCCGTCGCCATCGATGTCGCCGGGGCAGGGCTCGCGGCCGGCGGCCATGCCGAAGCTCGCCGGCCAGGAGGTCCCGGTGGGACCCACGACGACGGCGGCGCCGCTGGCGGGATCGATGCGCAGCAACTGAGCCGTCGGCTCATCGACCGCGTACAGCATTGCGTCACCGGTGCTGAAGGCCAGGCCCGGACAGCGGGTCGCTCCGGCCCCCAGCGGGCCGACGCTCGTGACGGCGCCGGTCGCCGTGTCGATGCGAACAAGAGTGGGAGCGCCGCCGGTGTTATCGACGCCAAACAGAGTCGACGTGCCCGGGTCGAAGTCGATGCCGGTGATGGTGACCGCAGACGGCGGTCCGATCGGCGTTGCGGCGCCGGTGGTCTGATTGACGGTGTAAAGGCGGCCCTGGTTGTAACCGTACAGCGTTTGCGTGATCGGGTCGAAGGCCAGCCCGCGCAGCCGCGATACGCCGGCTATCGGCACGGCCACGCGGAAGGCCGTCGCGTCCCACTCGAAGGCGTACAGCGCCGGCTCGTCGGTCGACACCCATCCCCAGCGGCGGGAATCGTCATAGGCGAAGCCGTCCACCTGCGCGCCCCAGGTAGAGGACACTTGCGCGAACGCCCCCGTATCGCGATCCAGGAACACCATGGCGGACCGGTAGTCGGGCATGGCGGCCAACGGCGGGTTGCGGACCGGGTCGCCCGGACCGGCGCAGCGGCCACGCGGGTTGGCCAAGGCGTCAACCAGGCCGGCGTTCGAAAGCGCCGTGCCGGAGTTGACGCCACCCGCCAGGGAACAGCCGCCGTGCGTGTGAACCGCAACGGCCGCGCCGTCGGACTCCTGAACGACGGGCGAGCCGGAATTGGCTTCGGTCGTATCGACGGCGTACGTCAGCCGGGCGGACGGGTCCGTCCCCATGTACGGCCCCGTATGCGTCTTCTGCACCATGTTCCATTCATTGGGCACGGGCGCCGAGGTGACGCCATACCCGGTGACTCGCACGGTGGCGTTGATCGTTGGCGGCAGGAAGGCCAGGTCGAAGGCGTCGCCCTGCGCCTCGTAGGGCGTCATGCCGGTGTTGGAGTTCGGATAGCACGCGAAATAGGCCCAGTCATTTCCCGGAGCCGTCGGGAACGACATCTGCAGCGAGCTGTTCGCTACGACGTACTGGTCGTCCGGCGAGGCGTGAACCGTGGAGCCGTCCGGGTTTGACAGCGGCACGTTGAACCCGGCGACCTTTCCCAGCCCCATGCAATGGCCAGCCGACAGCAGCGAATGCTGAAGGTCGTTGATCAGCCAGTATGTGCAGCCCCCGCCGCCGGCGCGCGCAACGCGCGGGTCGCTCGACAGCACGCGGTCGTCGTCCGGACCGCAGATGGTCCGCGAGCCGCCGCCGGAGGCGACAAACGCGCCGTCAATGACCACGCGGTTCGGACCGAGGCCCGGCCGCGCCAGGAGCTCCACGAGCACGGAATCGCCGTTGAAGTAGGCGCTGGTGTTCTGCCATTGTCGCACGTGTTCGGCGTTCAGGCGCTGCTGCGCCCCATCGAGCAGCGAAGTGATCCGCAGGAACGAGCCGTTGCCGCGGGCAGGCTGCCCGGCGAGCTGCACGTCGCCGAACTGGAGCCGCAGCCAGGCGGCGCCGGGGACGGTGACGATCGTGTCGTACACCACAACGTAGTCCTGGCCATTGGTCCCGCTCACGGGGCCGGAATCGATCGCCAGGAGAACGCGCTGCGTTTCCTCGCGATCGAGGCTCATGAAGGTCTGGCCCGCGGCGAGCGAGCTGCAAATCAAGCACAGCGTGGGCGCCAGAAGTGTGCGGAACACCGTCGGTCTCCTGTTGCTTTCGTTTGTGATGCCGATGAAGAGCCCAATCAGCGAGCGCTTGCCACACACATTGCCCGGCCATCTGTCGCGGCGCGTTCGGGGTTCAAGAGCAGGCGATCCCGAACTGGCTCAGCAGGTGCGAAAGGTCGGCCAGGTCCACGTCATTGTCGCCGTCAAAATCGCCGTCGGAGAGCTCCGCGGGCGATGTGCCGAAGTTTTCAAGCAGCGTCGAGAGGTCGCTGAGGCCGACGCCGTTGTCGCCGTTCAGGTCGCCGGGACACGCCTGGCGGAAGAACACGTTGTCGAAGGACGCGTCGAGCGGTTGCAGCGGATTGCCGGAGTTGACGAGCCGGCTGGTGAATATTCCGAAGCCGCCCGTGGAGAAGGTAGTGTCGGTGATGACCAATTGCGCGTCCGGCGGCTCGGACTCGCCGTCGGGCCAGGCCTTCAACTCGATGGTTGCGCCGACGGCCGCTGCGCTGAGTCGCCAGGCCTGGCCCACGGCGAAGGCATTCGGCATCTCTTCCAGCCCGGTCAATACGCCGTCTTCAAATCGATTGTAGATCAGGCCGCCGTCGCCCTTCTCATCCGTGGCGAGAAAGGCCAGATAGGAGCTGTTCACGCCATCCGAGCGAAGGAAGAAGCCCGCGGTGGTGCCGATCGCGTCACACCGCAACGTGCACGTCACCGTGCCGTCATCGTACGTGGGCGTGAGGAAGGAGTCCGCGAACGCGAGAAACAGCGCACCGTCGACGGGTGCGGGCGTGGTCATCTGCACCATCCCGTTGAGCACGGAAGCCGCTCCCTCCTGTCCTGTGGTCCGATCCTCGAAGACCCACCCTTCGAGGTCGCCGTCATCAAAGTCGTCGATCAGGGTGCCGGTGCCCGCGAAGGCTGGCAGCGCCAACACCCCTGCCAGGATTCCCAGTCCGATCCGGCTCACAGAGTCGATGCGCTTCATGTGTCTCTCCTCGATTGGGGGCCTGCGGTCCAGTTGATTTATCGCGACCCGAACAGCCGCTCCTCTGAATCAGGCGACAAAGCGGCCGTGCGAGCGCCCCAAAAAACGCCCAGCGCTCGGGCAGGGCTGAGG
>JABRWC010000083.1:0-6471 GCA_039961675.1 Phycisphaerae bacterium | reverse complement strand
GGACGGAAACAGCGCTCGCCGCGTAAGCGAGTGCGGAAAAAGGACTTCTACAACGGACAGCTATCCCTGAGAGGACATAGCAGTCCACTGAAGATGTGGATGATTTAAGCGATTTCTTGTTGGGTGCGGATTTCTTGGTGGTCGAGTTCATGATTTCAGTGGTGTTGGACTTGCCTCTGTATCGTCCCATTCACAGCGGTGCAGGGTCTGGTGCCAGGGCGTTAGCCGGCCGGCGCCAGGCGGGCCATTCGCAGCAGGTTGTAGGCCGCCGCGGTTGCTTCCGCCTGTTGGCGGATCTTCCAGCGGCCGATGAACCAGGCCCGCGCCAGGCCGCCGACGGTCTTGCACCAGCCGATCAGTTCCTCGATGCGTTTGCGGGCCCGCTGGCTGATCGCATGTCCCTTGGTCGTCATTCGCCGCTTGGCCCGCCGCCGAAACCAATCCTGGACGACCCGGGGCTGGACGGCGATGACTGGGCGGGCGGCGCGCCGCTGGGCGGCTTCGACACCCTGACCGATCCGCTCGGCGGACTGGGCGGCGGGATCACTCCCGTGCCCGAGCCGGCCACGATCGGCCTGCTGATCGTCGGCGGCCTGGCGCTGGCCCGGCGTGGCGTTCGCCGCTAGTGGCTGAGCTACGCTGAGAAGTCACAGCAGTTGCTGCGCGGCGGCCGTCGGGGGGCGGGTGCTGCGCGGCCGGGCGTCCTCAGGCTAGTGACCGGGGCTGCGTACTTTCAGTCGTCCGGGACTGCGATCGCGCATCTCTCCCGCGCGTCGAGGTTTCGACTTTCCGGGACTTCGGTCTTGTGTACCACTTGGGCCCGGAGGTTGGCGCGGCGGGGCGCCTGGCACGCGGGACGAACGGACCCACCTACGCGGAAACCGGCAGAACCTTGTCGCTCGGCTCGGTCATGCTGCGCGGATCGAGCGCTTCGTTGAGCTGCGCCTCGGTCAGCTTGAGCTTGCCGGCGCGGATGTCCTCCAGCGCAATCTGCCGCACCGTTTTGCCGGACTCGTGCGCGTGCTTGGCGATCGCGGCGGCCGCGTCGTAGCCGATGAGCGGAGCCAGCGACGTGCACATCGCCAGCGACTGCTCGATCAGCTCTTCGCAGCGTCTGGAGTTGGCCTTCAGCCCCGTGATGCATTTGTTCACGAAATTGTCGCAGGCGGCGGCCAGCAGGTTCACCGAGTGCAGGAAATTGTACGCCATGATCGGCATGCCCACGTGCAGCTCGAAGTTTCCGAGCAGCGCGCCGGCGTAGGTAATGGCCGCGTCGCGCCCGATGACCTCGCAGCAGACCTGCATGACCGACTCGCAAATCACGGGGTTGACCTTGCCCGGCATGATCGAACTGCCTGGCTGCGTGGCCGGGAGGATCAGCTCGCCGATGCCGCAGCGCGGACCGCTGCCCAGCCAGCGGATGTCGTTGGCGATCTTGCTCAGGCTGACCGCGACGGTCTTGAGCATGCCGCTGGCGCCTACGATCGCGTCCTTGCCGGCCTGGGCCTCGAAATGGTTCGGGGCCTCGTGGAACTGCTCCTGGGTCTCTTTGTTCAGGATTTCGCACACGCGGCGGGCGAAGTCGGGGTGCGTGTTGATGCCGGTGCCGACGGCCGTGCCGCCGATCGGCAGCTCGCGCAAGGTGATGATCTTCTGCATGATGCGCCGGTCGGCGTGGGCGATCTGGGCCGCGTAGCCGCTGAAGACCTGGCCGAGGCGGATGGGCGTGGCATCCATCAGGTGCGTGCGGCCGATCTTGACGATGCCGTCGAATTCCCCGGCCTTGGCCCGCAGGGCGTCGCGCAGGCGGTGCAGCGCGGGCATGAGCGTGGTGTGCAGGGCGATCGTGGCCGAGACGTGCATCGCGGTCGGGATCACGTCGTTGGAGCTCTGGCCCATGTTCACGTGGTCGTTGGGGTGGACCAGCTTGCTGCCGCGCTGCCCGCCGGCGAGTTCGGTGGCGCGGTTGGCGATCACCTCGTTGGCGTTCATGTTCGTGCTGGTGCCGCTGCCGGTCTGGAAGATGTCCACCACGAACTGATCGTCCAGCTTGCCGTCGATCACTTCACGGGCCGCGGCCTGGATGTGGCTGGCGAGCTTCCCGTCCAGCCGGCCGAGCGACTTGTTGGCCTCCGCCGCGGCGTACTTGATCAGCCCCAGCGCGCGGATGAACTGCCGGTCGAAGCGGTAATTGCTGACCGGGAAATTCAACACCGCCCGCTGCGTCGACGCGCCGTAGTACGCGTCCGCGGGAACCTGCATTTCGCCCATTGAGTCGCGCTCGATCCGCGTCTGCATGTGTGTTTCCCGTTGCGCCGGTTTGCGTGATCCGCTGCGAATGTAGTCGATGGGCGCGGATCGCACCAGTGGCGGGGGCGAAGGTGCGCAAGCCGCGATCCGCCGCAAACTACGGGGACTGCATCAAGGCGCCGCCGCCGAGCCCTTTGACCGGCGCGCCTTCCTCCGGCGTTTCCGCAACGGGTGGGAGTGCCGTGCCCTCGATGTTGGGGTAGAACTCGCCCGTGTTCGGGTTGTACAGCCAGCCCTCGCCCGAGGCGGAGTTGGCCTGCGGCGGGCTGTTGGTGGCATCGATCAACACGGTGTCGGCCCCGGCATTGGGGCCGGTCGGACAGGGCGGAATCCGCAGCAGGTATGGCCCGTAGATCTTGCCGCCCCCGCGCGCCGTCGCCGTATTGCCGGCCGCGTCACTGAAAAGCGTTAGCTGATCACGGAAGTCATCGGCCGTCGGGCCGGGGAACTGGTTCAAGTGCTCGGCGGCATACAGCGCGAGCGCGTTGCGGATCAGCGCCAGGTCGCCTTCGAGCGCTGCGGCTTCGGCGCCCTCCGCGCCGCGGCTGATCCGCGGGATCGCCATCGACGCAAGCATGCCGATGATCATGATGACCACGATCAGCTCGACCAGGGAGAAGCCGCGGCGCCGACCGGCCGCCAGGCGCGCCGGCGGCTGACCGTTGCACCGTGCAGGGTTGCGCTTGCCGCGCGACAAACTCCAGAAGGCGCGGCCGAGTGCGCGTGTTGTCGGAGCGGCTGCCCCTTCGCCCAACTGTCTCATGACCCATCCCCGGAGCAGCGGCGCGCCGCCAGCGCG
This sequence comes from Phycisphaerae bacterium, assembly GCA_039961675.1. Taxonomy (GTDB): domain Bacteria; phylum Planctomycetota; class Phycisphaerae; order UBA1845; family Fen-1342; genus JABRWC01. The sequence goes on along the minus strand of JABRWC010000083.1, from coordinate 3,362 downwards.
CAACGCCGCAGTTAACGGAAGTATGCCAAGTGAAGCGGGCTCCGTGCGCGCGTGTCGCTGGCCGTTACGCAGAAATCTGGATCGAACGAGTATCCGCCGCATCCCCCCGCATCGCCGGCAGCGGTCCGTACCGGTAGACTCGCGGGATGCAGCGTTTCGACGCGATCGTTATCGGCATGGGCGTGATGGGCGCCGCCGCGACGTATTCTCTGACCCGGCGCGGAGCACGCGTCCTGGGGTTGGAGCAGTTTCACGTCGCGCACGACCGCGGCAGTTCGCATGGCCGGACGCGCATCTGCCGCCGCGCGTATTTCGAGCACCCGGACTACGTGCCGCTGGCGTCGCGAGCGTTCGGCTTATGGGACGCGCTGGGGGCCGCGGCCGGCGAATTGCTCTTCGACCGCTGCGGGCTGATTCTCTCCGGCCGGCCGGATGGCGTGGTAGTTCCCGGCGTGAGGCGCGCGGCGGCTGAATACGGTCTGGACATTCAAACGCTCAGTCCCTCGGCCGCCGCGGCGAATTTTGAGGGTTTCGCGTTTCCGCCGCTGCATGAGGTGCTGTACGAGGCCGACGCCGGCCTGCTGCATGCGGAGCGCTGCGTGGAGGCGTTCGTGCGGCTTGCACGGGACGGCGGCGCGGAGGTTCGGGAGCGAGAGGCGCTCCGCTCGTGGCACGCGGATGCGTGCGGCGTGCGCGTCGAGACGGAGCACGCGGCGTACACGGCGGACGCGCTGATCTTGGCGGCCGGCGCGTGGAGCACGCGGCTGCTGGCGTCGCTCGGGCTGCCGCTGCGCGTGCTGCGCAAGGTGCAGCTCTGGTTCGTCAACCGCGACGCGCGCTATCGCAGAGACCGCGGCTGCCCGGTGTACGGGTTCGAGATGGGCGACCGGTTTTATTACGGGTTCCCCGAGGTTGACTCGGGCGAGATCAAGATCGCCGAGCACACGGGCGAGGACGCGTCGAACGGGCCGGAACAGCTCGATCGCTCGCTGCGCCCAACCGACGCGGACGCGGTTCGCGCGTTCGTGGCGGCACACCTGCCCGGCGTCGGCGCGGAAGTCGTTCGCCACGCCGTGTGCATGTACACGATGACGCCGGACGGTCATTTCGTAATTGACCGGCACCCGCAGCATGAGCGCGTCTGGTTGGCGTGCGGCTTCAGCGGGCACGGGTTCAAGTTCGCGCCGGTGGTGGGCGTGATGCTGGCCGATGCGCTGGAGCGCGGATCGCGAGCCGTGCTGCCGGCGCTGTTCTCGTGCGCGCGGTTTCCCCTCGCAGCGTCAGGGCGTACGTAACGGCGGTTGCGGCAGTTCGAGCGCCCAGGCGCGCAAGCGCTGCCGGCTGCGACCGTGTGCCGGCGACAGCCTCGCGCCGCCCGAGTACATTGCCTTCGTTTCTCGCGAACAGGAGACGCTCCCGTGGTGCATCGAACTCTCGAAAAGGTCATCCGTGCGGGGCTGCTTGCCGCGGCGGCCGTCATCGCCGTGGCGCAGACGCCGGCCGTAGCGCAGTCCGGCGCTCCGGCGAGCAATCCGGCGAAGCATACCGCGGTCCAGCCCGTTCCGCGCGCGGACGGGTGGTGGCAGCAGCGCCACGCCCGGATCGTCGAGCAGGCGCGCCGCGAGCCGTGCGAGCTGGTTTTTCTGGGCGACTCCATCACGCAGGGCTGGGAGGACGCGGGCAAGCAGGTGTGGGCCGAGCGCTACGGCTCGCGGCATGCCCTGAACGCCGGTATCAGCGGCGATCGCACGCAGCACGTGCTGTGGCGGCTCGAGAACGGGCTGCTCGAGGCGCTCGCGGACGCCGGCGACGCGCGCGCCGCGCCCAAGCTGGTAGTGGTGATGATCGGCACGAACAACTCGAACGGGGAAGACCACACGGCGCGCGAGATCGCCGACGGCGTCACGGCGATCGTCGGACTGCTGCGTGAGCGTCTGCCGCAGACGCGCGTGCTGCTGCTCTCGATCTTCCCGCGCAACGAGAAGCCCGACGCGCAGCGGATCAAGAACGCGGAGGCGAGCCGACTCGCGGCGGCGTGCGCCGACGGCAAGACGGTCCGCGCACTCGACATCGGGGAGAAGTTTCTCGCGCCCGACGGCACGCTGCCGCGGGACATCATGCCGGACCTGCTGCACCTCAGCCCGCGCGGGTATGAAATCTGGGCCGAGGCGCTCGAGCCGGCGCTGCACGAAATGCTCGGCGAGTAGGCTGGGCCGGGACTCTCAGGCCCAGAGCTGACTTGCGCGGCTCGCCGCGCACGAGGCTTGGTTTCGATGAGCGTGAGCGACAACGCGGCGGGCGCCGCCGCCGTGGGTCCGGCCCCCGGCGCCGAGGGACTGCGGCATGAATTCGAGCGGCGCCGTGCGGTCTGGGCCGGCCGCGAAGCGCGCCGCTCGTGGGCACGGCTGTTCGGATTTGTCGCGATCCTGGCGCCGTGGGCGACCGGATTTGCGACGCCGGCGATCGCCGTGGGCCTGTCTCTGGCCGCGACGGCGCTCTTCGTGCTCTCGATCCGTGCCCATCTCGCCGCGCAGCGCGAGCGTGAGCTGGCCGACCGGCTGCTGCTGGTCCTGACGGAGAGCGAGCGCCGGGCGGGCGGACGCGTGGAGTGCATTCGATCCTGCGAGCGCCCGGCCGACGACGACGACGAAGACGCGGTCCTGCCGATGCCGCTGGACCGCGGCGAGACCTGGCGGCTGAGCGGGCAGGAGTGCGACGACCTGGACCTGTTCGCCGCACCGGTCGGAGTGTTCGGCCTGCTGAACCGCACCTCCACCGCGGCCGGCGCCCGGCGCCTGAGAGACCTGCTGGAGCGCCTGAGCCTCGATGTTGCGGTGATCCTTCGGCGGCAGCTGGCCGTCCGCTGGCTGGCGGAGAACGTGCGTCCGCGCCTGCACGGCATGGCGGCGCTTGCCGCGCTGCGTCTGGAAGGCCGGCGGCTGTCGCGGCTGATCCGCGCCATCGCGGAGGCCACGCCGCTGCGGCTGCGCGTGCCCGGCTGGCTGCTGCACGGCTGGTCCGCGGCGTGCACAGGGTACGTTGGCTGGGCGATGGCGCTGGCGATGCTGGGAGCATATCAATGGTCGCTCGCGCTGTTGCCGCTGCTGGGGTTCAACTCGCTGTTGCTGTGGCTGCTGCGTGAGCGGATCGCCGCCGCGCTTCACCCGTGGCGCGACGTGGGCTGGGCGGTGCGCGGCGTGCGGCACGCCGCCGAGCAGGCGCTCGCTTCGCTGCCGGGCGAAGGCGACCTGGGCCGGCTGCGAAGCCTGCTGAAGTCCATGCTGTTGACGGGCGCGCTGCGGCGCATCGAGCGTCGCGCGGCCTGGGCGGAGAGCGGCGGCATGGCGTATGCGCTGGTCAAC
>JABRWC010000082.1:0-43896 GCA_039961675.1 Phycisphaerae bacterium | reverse complement strand
TCCATGTAGTGCGTGGTCACGAACATCGTCACGCCGCGGCTGGACAGATCGAACAGCAGATCCCACAGGTCGCGCCGCGCCACCGGGTCGATGCCCGCCGTCGGCTCGTCCAGGAACAGCACGTCCGGCTCGTGGATCAGGGCGCACGCCAGCGCGAGGCGCTGCTTCCACCCGCCCGACAGCTCGCCCGCGAGCTGGTTCAACCGCTCGTGCATCGCGACCAACTCGAGCACGGCCTGCCGGCGCTGCGCGAGGCGCGCCCCGCGCAGCCCGTAGATGCGGCCGTAGAAGTCCAGGTTTTCCAGCACCGTCAGGTCCTGGTACAGGCTGAACTTCTGCGACATGTAGCCGATCCGCGGCTTGATCTGCTCCGACTGCTTTTCCGCGTCGTAGCCCAAGACCGTCGCCCGCCCGCCGCTCGGCCGCAACACCCCGCACAACATGCGGATCACGGTGGACTTGCCGCTGCCGTTCGGCCCCAGAAAACCGAAGACCGCCGCGCGGCTCACGGTGAAGCTCACGGAATCGACCGCCTGGCGTTCACCGAAACGGCGCGACAAGCGGTCCGCGACGATCACCGGCGCGCCGTCGCCTCCGGCTTGCGCCGCTCTCGACGCGGCGCCGTGCTCCGCAACCGTGCGTTCTGACGACTGCGTCGCGGTCATTCCGTCGCATCCAGAAAGACGTCCGCGGACATGCCAGCGCGGAGCTTGTCCGTCGCGTCCTCGACGGTGACTTTGATGCGGAACACCTGCTTGACGCGCTCCTCCGGAGTCTGCACGTTGGCCGGCGTGAACTCCGCCTGGCGCGAGACGAACGAGATGCGCCCGCGGAACTCCTCGCCCGGATAGGCGTCCACGCGGAAGCGCACCGACTGCCCGACCATTATGCCGATGCGGTCCTCCGCGACGTACGCGCGAATCCAAAGCCGCTCCGTGTCGAGCAGCGTCAGCACCGGAGCGTTCGCGGCGACCAGGTCGCCGGGCTGAAGGTCCACCGCATCGACCATCCCGTCGATCGGCGCCACGATCTGCAATTCGGACATCTGCCGCTCGATGGCCGCGACGCCCGACTCCGCCGCGCGAACCTGGGCATCGGCCTCGGCGATGTCCTCAGCGCGGTAGCCCTTTTCCAGCAGCGTCAGGTTCGCTTGTGCCTCCGCAAGGCTGGCCTGTGCCGCGGCGATCTCCTCCCGGCGCGTACCCTCCTGGGCGAGTTGGAGCTCGTCATTGGCGGCGGCGAAGCGCGCCCGGGCCGTCTCCAGGCGCCGGACCGCGCTGTCCAGTTCCTCCTTGGACGACTGGCTCTGCTGGAAGAGCTTGAACACCCGCTCGTGATCGGTTTCGGCCCAGGCCAGCTCCGCTTGCGCCTCGCGAAGCTGGTCCTGCTTGATCTGAATCTCCAGCGGACGCAGGCCGGCGACGAGTTTGTCCAGCACGGCCTGAAGCTGATCGCGACGGGCCTGCGCCTGCGAGATTTCCTCCGGACGGAAGCCTGCCTTGAGCTTTTCCAGCCGGGCACGCTGCGAGGCGAGGCGGCTGCGAGCCTCGGCCAGGCGCTCATTCAGATCAAACGGGTCGAGGCGCACGAGCGGCTGCCCGCGGGCGACGCGCTGACCCTCGACCGCCTGCACCTCGACCACCCGCCCGCCGACGCGCGAGCCGAGACGAATCTCGTCGCATTCCAGGTAGCCGGAGACGAAGTACGGCCCAGTCTGCCGCTGGCTCCAGAGCAGGACGAGGATCGCGACCAGGGCCAGAGGGGCGACGAGTACGACTCGGGGCATGTGCAGCTCCGCCAAGCTCGGGCGCTTCACGGTCCTTCCAGAACTTCCCCCAAGCGGTTACGCCGAGCCCAGCCGCGGGCGGTGGAGGCACGTCGCGCCGCGCGCCGATCGAACGGGAGATTTCTTGCGTCGCTGACGCTCCGCTCGGAATGACGACGTTCAGGGTCCGCTCGTTCCCGCTCGTTGCCGGCACCCGGGCGAATCCGGCTGATGCCGCACGCTGCGTCAGGCTGCCGGCGGGAAATACCGGGCCACGCAACCGGGCGCCTCCTCGACCTCCACGCTTCGAACCACCGCTCCCGCCGGCAGGTGCGGCGTGAGGCTTTCCGCGAGGTGCAACGCCACGTTCTCGGCGGACGGATTGCGCTCGCGGAACGCCGGTAATTCATTCAGGCAGCGGTCGTGCAGTTCGCGCAGCAAGTCGTCCAGGCGGGGCTTGAGCCGGGTGAAGTCGATCAACACGCCCATCGGGTCAAGTTTCGGTCCCGCGCACGTAACCGCGACGCGCCAGTTGTGGCCGTGCAACGGCTCGAACGAGCCGTCCGGCAGCCGCAGTCGGTGGGCGGCGGCGAACCAGGCGCTGACCGACACCTCGAACATCGAAGCCCCGCATATTCTCGGCCGGTCAGTGTACCCGGTCGGCTCATAAAGCGCGCTTGTTGCGCCGGCGTTTTCACGCCTCGCGGGATTTGCACTCGTCGCGGAGAAACGAATTCTTACCTATACTGACTCCGCGACCCCAGCGCGGCGATCGGAAGCCGCGTGGGGACCGGGCCACACACGGCCTCCGAATTCGGAGCGCACGTGGCGGCCCGTCGCGAGTCTGCACGGGCCACGAGCCGGATCAGGCCGGCGATGCCGCGAAAGTGAACGACGACGCCATCGTTCGTGGTTTCGCTGGGCGGACTGGACTGACGTTGGTGTCGCAAGCGACCCACGCGGGGCGGCCATGCGAATCTGTTTCACGAGCGACATTCACGGGAACGAGGCCCTGTACGCCCAACTGGAACGCCTCGTTCTCCACGAGCGCCCGGAACTGCTGATCCTCGGCGGAGACATGCTTCCGGACGGCCGGGACGAGGACCCAATTGGGTCGCAGACCGAATGGGCTCGCGCCGTACACCTGCCGCGGCTGGGACGCTGGATGGCCGCGCTGCCGGCGCTGCGCATCGCGGTAATCCACGGCAATCACGACTGGCTCGACAGCGCGCGAACGATTGAGGAGGCGTCGGACGGGCAGCGCCTCGTGGCGCTCGACCTGTCGCACCCGTTCTCGATGTGCGGTCTGACCTTCGTGGGATTTTCGCTTTCCCCGCCGACCCCGTGGACGGTCAAGGACTTCGAGCGGCTCGACATGCCGGACGACGAGGTGCCCGCCGAAGGCGGCCGCCTGAGCTGCAACGGCGCGGCTCGGTCGGTGGACGCGCGGGCGTGCTTCGCCGAGCGGCCGCCGCTCCAGGCCGAATTGTCGATGGGCTGCGCCGCCCGCGCGCCGTGGGTGCTGGTGAGCCACGCGCCGCCGCACAACACCCGCCTCGACTGGCTCCCGAACATCGCCTGGCCTGTGGGCAGCCGTGCAGTGCGCGAGTTCATCGAGCGGCGCCGCCCGCTCCTGACGCTGCACGGCCACATACATGAGTCCCCGACGGTGACCGGGGCGTACCAGGACTTCGTGGGCGACTCGCTCTGCATCAACCCCGGACAGTGCACGGACCGCCTGCACGCGGTGCTGCTGGACACGAACGACTTGCGCGGAAGCGCCTGGCACACGGTGTACTCGTGAACCTCACCGAGCGCAGGCCGACGCCGCCGGACGAGCTCAACCTCGTGCTCGTCGGCTACCGCGGCTGCGGCAAATCGTCTGTCGGCCGGGCGCTGGCCGCGCGGCTCAACCGAACGTTCGTCGACACGGACGAGCGCGTCGAGCAGGCTTCCGGCTGCTCGATCCGCGAGATTTTCGAGCAGAACGGCGAAGAGGAGTTTCGCGCCCGGGAACGGGCGGCGACGCTCGAAGCCGCCGCTCACTCGCGACAGGTGATCAGCGTCGGCGGCGGCGCGGTGCTGGATGTCGCCAATCGCCGGGCGCTGCGCGAGCGCGGGCTGTGCGTCTGGCTGACGGCGCCGCCGGAAGAACTGCGACGACGGCTCAGCCGCGACGAGAACACGTCCAGCGCGAGGCCGCCGCTGCGGGGGCAGGCGGTCCTGGCGGAGATTGAGCAGGTCCTGAACGAGCGGCTTCCGGTGTACGAAGCAATGGCCGACTGCGTTGTTGACACGCGGGGGAAGACCGCGGAGCAGGTCGCCGACGAGATCGCCCACTGGCTGCACGAGCGGATCGGCGCCTCCGGGAACGCGCCATGAGCGCGACGCTGGTCGCAGCGGCGTTCGTCTGGATCTTCGGCCTGGCCATCGGCAGCTTCCTGAACGTCGTGATCTACCGCCTGCCGCGCGGGCTGGCTCTCGGCCGGCCGCGGCGCTCGTTCTGCCCGCACTGCGGCCAGGCCATCGCTTGGCACGACAACATCCCGGTCGTGAGCTGGCTGATTCTGCGCGGGCGATGCCGCGCGTGCCGGGCGCCGATCTCGGTCCAGTACCCGCTGGTTGAGGCCGCGACCGGCCTGGTATTCGTGCTGGTGCATCACCTGTTGTTCGTCGAGCACGCCCGCGCCGGCCTCGCCGACCCGACGTTGCCGCGCGACCTGCCGCTGCTGCTGGCCTGGCTGGCGCTGGTTGCGGCGCTGATCGCCTGCTCCGCCATGGACATCGTCTCGTACCTGATCGACACGCGCGTGACCGATGCGGCGCTCGCGGCCGGGGTGATCCTCGCGGCACTCTGGCCGCGCAGCGAATTCACGGCGCCGCTTGCGGCGTCAGCGGTTTCGGCCGCGGCGGTCGCGGCGCTGATCGCGTCCGCCGTCATGCTCAGAATCAGCGCGCGCGGCGACGTGGACACTGGCGATGAGACGGACGCCGGCGAAGCGCCTGATGGGCTGGACGCCCACGAATCGCCAGCGGCCCCGTCGGCGCCGCACGCTTCGCCGCGCGGCGGGACGGTCCTTGCCGCCGCCGCCGCGCTGCTGATGTTGGGCCTGACCGGCTACCTCCTTTCCACGGCCGCGGGCGTTCCGGCGACGCCAAGCATGGTGCTGGGCGTCCTCGCCACGCTCTTCCTGCTCGTGGTCATCGCAGCCGGAATGCCGCGCCCGGCGGATGCCGATCTGCACGAGGTGATCCAGCACGAACAGCCCTCGGCCCGGCGCAACACGTTGCGCGAACTGCGCTGGCTGACGCCGATTATCGCGGCCGCCGTGGCGGCCGGGCTGGCGGCCGGCGTCTGGCCCGCCGGACGAGAGCTCTGGTCGGGCCTGGCGAGTTGGACGACGGCGACCGGCCTGGCGCCCGTGGCCGGCGCTGCATACGCGGTGCATGGAGCGATGATCGCCGCCGCGGCCGGGTGGGTGATCCGCATCGTGTTCACGCTGGCGCTGGGACGCGAGGCGTTCGGGATCGGTGACATCTTCATTCTCTCGGCCGCCGGGGCGTGCGCCGGCTGGGATATCGCATTGCTGGGGTTTCTGCTGGCCGTGCCGATCGCGCTGGCGGGCTGGATTCTCAGCTTGTGTCTGAAGCGGCACGGCATGATTCCCTTCGGCCCGCCGCTGGCCATCGGCTTCGTGGCCGCCCTGTGGCTGGACCATCGCGCGACGACCGTGGCCCGGGAGTACGGACGGATCGCGCAGGACGCGTGGCGCGAGCGGCCGGACCTGGTGCTGCTCGGGGCGGGCCTGCTGCTGGTCGCGGGCGCGGGGTCGCTGGCGCTGGCCAAGATGATCCGCCGGCTGGCCGTCCCCGAGCCGCGATGAACTGGTCGCGACGCGGGCGGAACGGTAGACTTGCGGCGCACGTCGTATACTGGTCAAGGAGGACCGTGTGAGCGAACAACCCATCGCCGTGTTTGATTCGGGCCTTGGCGGTCTGTCCGTTGTGCGCGAGATTCAGGCGCGACTGCCGGGGGAGGAGATCGTCTACTTCGGGGACACGGCGCGCGTTCCGTACGGGACGAAGTCGCAGCGCACCGTAGTGACGTTCGCGCTCGAGGACGCCCGCTTCCTGCTGCAATTTGATCCCAAGCTCATCGTCGTCGCCTGCAACACGGCCAGCGCCCTGGCCATGGACGAACTCGTGGAAGCGCTGCCGCTGCCGGTGGTCGGCGTCGTACAGCCGGGCGCGGAGACCGCCGTTTGCGAGGCGCACGGCGGCGCGATTGCGGTAATCGGAACCGAGGCGACCATTCAGAGCGGAGCGTACCGCCGCGCGATCCACGCGCTCGATTCGCGCGTTCACGTCGTCGAGCAGGCTTGCCCGCTGCTGGTGCCGCTGGTCGAGGAAGGCCGCGCTGCGGACGACCCGATCGTGCGCCTCGCGGCGCGGACGTACATCGAGCCGCTCCGGGCGCACGGCTTGGCCGCATGCGTGCTGGGCTGCACGCACTATCCGCTGCTGCGGGCTGCGATTGCGGAGCATCTCGACGCGCGCACGCGCATCATCGAGAGCGGCCGCGCGGTCGCCGCGGCGGTGGAACGGCTGCTGTCCGACGCGGAGAGCTTGTGTCGCTCCGGCCGCACCGCTAGCATCCGTTGTTACGTGAGCGATAATCCGGCGCGGTTCCGTCGCATCGGCTCGCGTTTTCTCGGCCATGACATCGAGCATGTGGAGTTCGTTGAACCGGAACGCTACATCTCCAGCGCCGCGCTGGAGCCTTGACGGCCGAGGGCGGCCGCGGGCCTGGCTGCCCGCCGGGCTGGCGCTGACGCTCGCGCTGACGCCGGGATGCAGCGAACAGCAGTTCTCGCTCGACGCCGCGGTCAAGAAGCTCTTCGAACCGCGGCGCACCCCGCAACAGTACATGCTGATTGCGGTCTCCGACGCGGACTCCGACGTGCGGCGCGAGGCGGTGGCGAAAGTGGCCGCGAGCAAGCAGGCGCGGCTCGACTGGGCGGTGCAGGGCTTCGCAGCGATCGCGCTGCTGGAGAACGACCCGCACGCACGCAGCGTGGCGATCCGCGGACTGGTCCAATCGGACGATCCCCGCGCCGCCGAGGTGTGCCTCAAGCTCCTCAACCACGAAGACCATCCCGCCAGCGAGGTCCGCCCGCCGGACGACGTGGTCCGCGCCGAGGCGGCGATGGCGCTGGCGACCCTACTGGCAAGCGACCGCGTGCCGGCCGACTCGCGCGAAACGGCGCGCGAAACGCTGCTGCGGCTGCTCGCGGTGGACGACGATCGCCATGCGCGAATCGCCGCGGCGCGCGGGCTGGGCTTCTTTCAGGAAGCGGCGTCGCTCGAAGCGTTGATCCAGGGGCTGCGCGATTCCGACTTCGCCGTCGTTCATGAGTGCGAAGGCTCGCTCGTGCGGCTCACAGGCCATACGCATCACTGCAACGCACTGGACTGGGAAGCCTGGTACGAGGCGCACAAGTCCGACGCGTTCGCGAACGCCGGGCAGATACCCGAATCGCGCCGGCCGCCGTATGACAATCGCTTCGAGAAGTTCGTTTATGACTCCGGGCAGGTCCTTGAGTGGCTCTGGCCCGGAAAGAAGGAATAGCGCCGCCGTGATCCCGCGGCGGCCTTGATTTGGGCGCAACCGCGTGTTCCAACGGGCTTCGCGCGGCAACGGTCGAGTCCCCCGCCTTGCAGGCTCTCATCGCAAATCGCTCCGCGCCCGGGTCGCTCGAGTTTCGCTCGGACTACCCCGAGCCCGCGCCGGCGTCCGACGAGGTGAAGATCCGCGTGCGTTACGCCGGGATCTGTTCCACCGACCTCGAAATCGTGCGCGGCTACATGGACTTTCGCGGCGTTCCGGGGCATGAGTTCGTCGGAGACGTCGTATCGGGGCCGGCGGAGCTGCTCGGCCGGCGTGTGGTCGCGGAGATCAACTGCGCCCCGACGGGAAGCCCGGCGCTTCCCGACGAAGTCCGCAAGCACCTGCCGCAGCGCACGGTGCTGGGAATCGCCGGCCGCGACGGCGCGTTCGCGGAGTTCGTCACGGTTCCGGCTCAAAACTGTCACGTTGTCCCCGACTCGATCGACGACCGGGAGGCGGTCTTCGTCGAGCCGTTGGCCGCCGCGTGCCAGGTGCTGCGCGACCATCCGGTGCGGGCCGAGACCAGGGCCAGCGTGATCGGGACCGGGCGGCTGGGGATTCTGTGCGCGCAGGTACTGGCGGCGACCGGCTGCCGGCTCGAAGTCCTGGGCCGCAACCCGGCGACGATGAAATTCTGCCGCGCGCGGGGGCTGACTGTCCGGGACGTTTCGAGCCTGCCGGACTCGCCGGACCGCGACCTGGTCGTCGATTGCACCGGCTCGCCCGACGGCCTGCGCCTGGCGCTGCGGCTGGTGCGGCCGCGCGGGACGATCGTGCTTAAAAGCACGTACGCACGCCCGCCGACGATCGACCTGACGCCAATCGTGATTCACGAGATCACGCTCGCCGGCAACCGCTGCGGACCGTTCCCCGAAGCGCTGTCGTTGCTGGAGCGCCGGCAGGTGGACGTGGCCAGCATGGTGTCCGCGGTGTACCCGCTGTCTCGCGGCGTGGAGGCGTTCGCCGCCGCGGACGACCCGGGGAGAATCAAAGTCATCCTGCAACCGGGGCGCGCCTGATGGAGTTCTTCGAGATCAACGGACGGCGGTACGCTCGCTTCGCGCGCCTTGGCCGCGAGACCGGTTTGCGGCACGCATTTTCAACGCGGCCGATCGACGTGTCGGCGCGCGAGGACGAGCGGGCGCCGCGGCGCGACGCAGCCCGCCGCGCGATGGCCGCCGACTTGGGGCTGGATCCGTCGAGCATCTGTTACTGCGTGCAGGTTCACGACACGAGGGTCGCGGTGATCGATGGGCCGCCGCTGGACCGCCGACTGGAGGAGTACGACGCGCTCGTGACGGCCCGGAAGGACGTGGCGCTGATGACGTTTTCGGCGGACTGTCCGCTGGTGCTGCTGTTCGACCCGCGACTCGGCATCGTCGGCATGGTCCACGCGAGCTGGCGCTGCACCGTGGCGTCCGCGACGCTCGCGCTCGTGCGAACGATGCGCGAGCGCTTCGGGTGCGACCCGGCGGGCCTGCTGGCGGGCATCGGTCCGTCGGCCGGGCCGGAGCGCTACGAGGTCGGGCAGGACGTGTACGACGCGGCGTCGAATCTGCCCGAGCGGGAGCAGCTCTTTCCCCGCCGCGACGGACGGATGTACTTCGATCTGTGGACCGCGAACCGCGTGCAGCTTCAGCGCGCGGGGCTTGCGGCGGAGAACATCGAAGTGGCGGGAATCTGCACCATGACCGATGCGAGTACGTTTTACTCCTTTCGGCGCGAGGGCGCGGGCTGCGGGCATTTCGGGCTGATGGCCGGGTTGACGCGGGGGGCGTCCGATCGTTGACGGCCCCGCCCGCCGGCCGCGATGTCACTTTCGCGAAAGCTGCGCCGTCAGCTCCGCGGCGCTCGTCGCCGGTCGAAGGCACGTGTAGTTCCGGCACACGTACGCGGCCGGCTGACCATTCACAAGCGGGCGGTCCATCAGCAACGGCGACGGGAACGCGGAGGACGGATCGGCCGGATCCGCCAGCATGATGATGCGGTTCGGCAGGTAGCTCTCGCGGACGGCGCGCAGCAGCGCCTGCGTCGCCGGCAGCGCGGGGTCTCCCGCGATCGCCACCTCGACCGGCCCGAGCCGCGCGAACTCGACGGCGGCGAGGAAGCGCTCCGCCATTCCGGCCCGGGCCGCGACGTGCGGCGCCACGTGGCGAATCGTCCGCTCGGCGGCCTCGCGCAGTGCGGCGTCGCCGGTCATCGCGCTGAGCCGCAGCAGGTTCATGAGCTGCACGGAGTTTCCGCTCGGTGTGGCGCCGTCGCGCACGTCCTTGGCGCGAGCGAGCAACGGCTCGTGATCGTCGGCGGTGAAGAAGAACCCGCCCTCGTCCAAGTCGTAGAAGCGCCGCATAGCCGCGGCGTTCAATTCCAGCGCCTGCTCCAGCCAGCTTCGCTCGAACGTCGCCTCGTACAGCTCGATCAGCGCCTCGATCATGGCGGCGTAATCGGTCAGAAAGCCCGACTCCAGGCGGCGGCCGTCGCGGTACGAGCGCACCAGCCGCCCGCCGGCGTACAGCTTGCCCAGCACGAACCGCGCGCCGCGTTCGGCGGCCGTTACGTATTTCGGTTCGCCCAGCGCCGCACCGCCGCGAGTCAGTGCGGAGATCATCAGGCCGTTCCATTCGGCGAGGATCTTCTCGTCGCGATGCGGCGGAACGCGGCGCGCGCGGGCCTCGCGCAGCATGGCGCGCCCGACCGCCAGCGTGCGCTCCAGCTCCGACGATTCGGTGCGGTTCAGTTTCGCAACGGCTTCGAGTTCGCGCGGCGCGTGCAGGATGTTCTTGGCCACGCCGGGCGCATGCGGGTCGCGCCAGTTGCCCGCTTCGCTCACGTCGAAGTAGGAGCAGAACAGCTCGCCGTCGCGCGGGCCGAGCGCCGCGAGCACCTCGTCGCGCGTCCAGACGTAGTACCTGCCCTCCTCGCCCTCGCTGTCGGCGTCGCGCGAGCTGTAGAAGCCGCCGTCGGGCGACTGCAAATCGCCGAGCACGTAGTCGAAGATGTCGACCGCGACGCGGCGATATTCCGGGTTCTTCGTGGCCTGCCACGCGTCCACGTAGATGCGGCTCACGAGCGCCTGGTCATAGAGCATCTTCTCGAAGTGCGGCACGAGCCATTGCACGTCCGTGCTGTAGCGGTGAATCCCACCGCCAACCTGGTCGTACACGCCGCCGCGCGCCATCCGCGTCAGCGTCAGGTCCACGAGCCGCCGCAGCCGCTCCGGCATGCGCGCGTCGCCTCCAGTTCGCGCCGCGCACCGCAGGAACAGGTCGAGCGCGAGGCTGGGCGGAAACTTGTTCGTCCCGCCGCCGGAGATTCCCCCGTGGACCTCATCGAAGGCGTCCGCGAGCGCTGCGACGACGGCGTCGATCGCCGAAACATCGAGCGTCGCCGGCTGCGAGGCGGCGGTGTCGAGCGACTGGCGGACCAAGCCCGTCAGGCGCTTGGCGTCAGCCGTAATGTCCTCGCGGTTTGCCCGCCAGAGTTCGCCGATGCGTTCGCAAAGATCGCGAAATCCGGGCCGGCCCCAGCGGCTTTCCGGCGGGAAGTACGTGCCGGCGAAGAACGGCTGAAGGTCGGGCGTGAGCCAGACGCTCATCGGCCAGCCGCCCTGCCCCTGGTTCACGATCATGGTGGCCTGCATGTAGAGGTCGTCGAGGTCGGGCCGCTCCTCGCGGTCCACCTTGATGTTCACGAACAGGCGGTTCATGACCGCGGCGGTGGCCTCGTCCTCGAAGCTCTCGTGCGCCATGACGTGGCACCAGTGGCAGGCCGAGTAGCCGATGCTCAGGAAGATCGGCTTGTCCTCATCGCGGGCACGGGCCAGCGCCTCCGGGCCCCATTCGTGCCAATCCACGGGGTTGTGAGCGTGCTGAAGCAGGTACGGACTGGAGGCGTGGATCAGCCGGTTCGTGTGCGCAGGCTGCGAGGCGGGCGCGTTCATTTGCCGCTCCTCCGCCGGCGCGGCGCCGCTCGCCGCGCAGGCCATCCACGCGCTGAGTCCAACCAGGCGGCGCATGCGATTCTCTCGATGCCGACGAAGCTGATTGGCCCGGCGAACCCGGCAGAATTGTACGCGGGCGCGGGCTTGCGGTTATCCTGCCGGGGGCGGAGAACCAGCCGATGCACAAACCCAGCGCGGAAATCCCGGACCGCCCGGCCGGCGCGCCGCGGCCCCAAGCCGAACCGGCCGCCGGGACCTGCATTCGGCGCGGCGTGTGCCGCGTGCTGTTCGCGTTCGACGTGGGGTTCTCGATCGACCTGGAAGAGGCCCAGCGGCGGACCTCGACCGAGATTCACCGCGGTCGCTTCACGCACCGACGGCGCGCGCCGTACTACTTCGATTACCAGCCGCCGCCCTTGCGGGTGATCCATTCGACGGACGCGGTGACGGTGGGATCGCACCGCACGGACACGACGGTCGAATACGTTCTGTACGACTTCGGCGCGGTGGTGATCAATTTCGCGATTCCACTGGCGGCGCCGTTTCACGAGCTGCTGGCGTTGAGCAACCAGCTCTACAACCACGTCGGCCTGGCGGAGCAGGCCCGGCTCGTGCTGCACACGCTGCTCAAGCCGATCGAACCCGCGATCCGAAAACCGGCGGTGTCGGATCTGGCGGAAGATTACTGCATCTACGAGATCGCCGAGGTGACGCCGGCGCAGGACGCGGCGGGACTGCTGGAGGCGAACCGCGAGCTGATCGCGCGCACGCTGCGGGCGGAGATCGGGCCGCTTTCGTCGCAGGAGGTCGAGGAAGCGCTGGCCTGCCGCATCGCGTTCAGCCCGGACGACCTGGCGATCATCGACTGGAACGCGGCGCTGCTGCTCGACAGCGAGCCGGAGGACGTGCGCAGCGTGCTGGAGTTCGCGAACGTCGAGCTGCTCGAGCTGCGGCACCTGGACGACCGGTTGGACCGCGTGCTGAACCACGCGTACGAAACGATGCAGCGGCGCTGGCTGGGCTTTTCGAGCGGGTCCGGCCGCGCCGACCTGGGGCGCATCGCGCGGCTCCAGATGGACAGCGCGCTGTTGTTCGAGGGCGTCAACAACACGCTCAAGCTTCTCGGCGACCAGTACCTGGCGCGCGTCTACCGCCTCGCGTCGCAGCGCTTTCACCTCCAGGACTGGGACACGAGCATCCTGCGCAAGCTCCAGACGATCGAGAGCATCTATGAGAAACTCGCGGATCGGCACTCCAACCGGCGCATGGAAGTGCTGGAGTGGATCATCATCGTGCTGATCGCACTGTCGATCGCGTTGCCGTTCCTGCCGGGGTTCGGGTCAACGTAATTCGCGGCAAGCGCTCGATGCCGCCAACGTCCGCCGGCTTGTCGTCGTCCATATGATCGCCCAACTGGAAACGTTCGGCCAGAACATCGTGCTCCTCTTGGGGCTGCTGTTCTGTTCCGTCACCGGGTTCATCCTGCTCGTCGCCGCGTGGACGTTCAGCAAGATCCTGGTCTGGAAACTGCGGCAGTACGCACACACGCGCGCGGCGCGCCGCGTTGTCTACGACGAGGACGGCCAGCCCCTCCCGCCGGTATTTCGCGGCGCTTGCACCGCGTGCGGCGTCGTGTTCGCCACGGTCTATCAGATGCCGGACGGGCGCATGCTGTGCGCCCGCTGCCGTCGGCTCGCCAAGCAGGCCACCCGCGCAGACGCGCACGCCGGCGAAGAGCCGGAGGCCGGCGCCGGGCGGGAGTGATCGCGCAGCCCATCCGGTCCGCGGCCGCGCCTACTCGAAGTCGTCGCCGGTCGCGACTTGCAGATCAAGCTCATGCAGCCAGGCCCGCACGTCGCGGCGCGCGGCGAGCTTGCGCACCTGCGGGTCGAACGAGCGGACGTGCTCCGCGTCGAACGCCCGCGGCGGTGTTCGTTTTCGCGGCCGGGATTCGCCAGCGCATTCGACGAGGTGCGCCGCGTACGCCTGCACGTAAACATCGAACGAGCTGGCCAGCAGCTCGGCGCCCGGAGCGCATGGATTCCAGCGCACGACGGCGTCCTGGAGCGGTCCGGCCGCCGCGACGACCCAGTCGCGCTCGCCCTCCGGCTCGCCGCGCACGGGAATGAGGCCCGGGCCGGCGTCGCCGCGCAGCGATTGCAGGATTTCGTTCGTGCCCCAGAGCTGGAAAGGCCCGGACGCCCCATCGGTCGCGAGCCGAAAGCCGTTGCACGTCGATAGAAAAATGATGAGCGCGCGCGGCACGTGCAGCGCGACGGATTCAAGCTCGGCAAGCTCGGCGGCGGACGCCGGCGGGCGAACGCGCAGCCTGGGCCCGAACTTCGCCATCAGCTCGTTGATCGACTGATCGATGTGAGACTCGTGGATCATGCGATGCTCCGTGGATTGGGGCCGGGGCGCGGCAAGAAGAGGCGAACGGATCGCGGCGTGCGCGTGATGCGCGCGCGACAAAGACGCGGACGCGCGTGATGGACATGCGTGCGTCCCCCCGCTGTATGGGGCACCGCAGGTTTCTTTTCCGCGGCCCCGCAGTAGAATCAGTATAGACGGCGGCCGCTCGTGACTCAATCGGCCGCGGCGGTCCGGCCGGTCCAGGCCGGCCGGGTTCCTACCGAGTCGTGCAGGGGGTCATGCCGATGCCGCGCCGAACCGTGGTCGCGATGCCGGGTGATGGAATCGGAAAAGTTGTGCTTCCCGAGGCGATCCGCGTCTTGAATAAGGTCGGTTTCGACGCCGACTACGTTCACGGCGACATCGGTTGGGAGTTCTGGATCAAGGAGGGCAACGCGCTGCCGCAACGGACGATCGACCTTCTGGACGAGCACAAAACCGGCCTGTTCGGGGCGATCACATCCAAGCCCAAGGACAAGGCCGACGCCGAACTGTCGCCCGCGCTGCGCGGCAAGGGACACGTGTACTACAGCCCGATCGTCACGCTCCGCCAGCACTTCGACCTGGACATCTGCATCCGCCCGTGCGTTTCGTTCCCCGGCAACCCGCTCAACTTCATCCGCAAGCGCCCCGGCGGCGGTTTCGAGGAGCCGGCCGTGAACGCGGTCGTGTTCCGCCAGAACACCGAGGGCCTGTACGCGGGCGTGGAGTGGACCAACCCGCCGGCCGCTGTCCGCGCCGCGCTCGAATCGCACAAGAAAATGAGCGCATTCAAGAAGACGCCCGGCGAGGACCTGGCGGTCTCGCTGCGCGTGATCACACGCTCGGCGTCGCACCGCATCTGCCGCGCCGCGTTCGAGTACGCCCGCAGGTTCGGCTACAAGTCCGTCACCATCTGCGAGAAGCCCAACGTGCTGCGCGAGACCAGCGGCCTGTTCACCCAGGAAGCGCAGCGCGTCGCAAAGGATTTTCCCGACATCGCGCTGTGGGAGACGAACATCGACGCGCAGATGATGTGGCTGACCAAGAACCCCGAGGACTACGGTGTCGTGGTGTGCAGCAACATGTTCGGCGACATTGCTTCGGACGCCTTTGCAGGGCTTGTCGGCGGGCTGGGGTTCGCGTGCAGCGCCAACGTCGGGCTCGATGTGGCCGTCTTCGAACCGACGCACGGCAGCGCGCCCAAGTACGAGAAGCTCGACCCGCCGATCGTCAACCCGATCGCGATGATCCTGTCCGCGTGCATGATGCTCGACCACCTCGGCGAGACGGGCAAGGCCGAACGCATCCGCAAGGCCATCGCCGCCGTGATCGCCGAGGGCAAGGTCCGCACGTACGACATGCTGCGCCTGCCCGGCGGGCCGGACGTGCTCAAGCAGGGCGCGGCGAGCACGACGCAGATGACGGACGCGATTCTGCGGCATTTGTGAGAAGCGCCGGACGGTGCGCGGAGCAGGCATGAAACGCGCGATTCCGCAACGCGGGTTTCGGTTGCCGGGGCTGACGCAATCGCGTTGCCCCGCGTGGGGCAAGGAGTTCGCTACTTGACCTTCCCGGCGCGGGCGGCAACGCGCGGCGCGCCGGAGCGTTTTCTCGGGGGTGCATACCATGGCTCAGACGCTCATCGAAAAAATCGCCCAGGCGCATGCCGTCGGGCTACAAGCCGGACACGAAGTCCACGCGGGCGACTTCTTGTCCATCCGGCCCGCACACTGCATGACGCACGACAACACCGCCGCCGTGATCCCGAAGTTCAAATCGATCGGCGCCACGCGCGTCTTCGATCCGCGCCAGCCGGTCTTCGCGCTCGATCATGACATTCAGAACCACGGCGCGGACAACCTGGCCGCGTACGCGAAGATCGAGGCCTTCGCCCTCGAGCAGCACATCGACTTCTATCCGGCCGGCCGCGGCATCGGCCACCAGGTGATGATGGAGGAGGGCTACGTGCTGCCCGGTTCGCTGGTCGTCGCGTCCGATTCGCACGCGAACATCTACGGCGCGCTCGCGGCGCTCGGTACGCCCGTTGTGCGCACTGACGCCGCCGCGATCTGGGCCACCGGCCGCACCTGGTGGCAGGTGCCGGAGATCGTCCGCGTCACGCTGCGCGGCGCGTTACCGACGGGCGTGTGCGGCAAGGACGTGGTCCTTTCCCTGATCGCCACGTTCTGCCACGACGAGGTGCTGAACTGCTGCGTCGAGTTCACCGGACCGGGCGTCGCCACGCTCAGCATCGAGGACCGCATGGCGATCGCGAACATGACCACCGAGTGGGGCGCGCTCGCGGGCGCCTTCCCGTACGATGCCGTCACCGAGGCGTACCTCGAATCGCGCGCCGAGGCGTTCCATGCCCGCGGCGACATGAACCGGCGCATTACGCGCGAGCGCGTCGCCGCGATCGACCGCGACCCGCCGCGCGCCGACGTCGGCGCGTATTACGCGAAGGAGATCGATTTCGACCTGGCGGCCGTGCAGCCGTTCGTCGCCGGGCCGAACGACGTTCGCGCCGCGACGCCCGCGGCCGAGCTGGAGGCCCTGGGCATCCGCATCGACAAGGCCTTCCTCATGAGTTGTGTGAACGGCCGCATCGAGGACTTCCAGGCCGCGGCCGACGTGCTGTGCGGCAAGCGGATCGCGCCGAGCGTCAAGTTCTACATCGGCGCCGCGTCGAGCGAGATCGAGTCCCAGGCGCGCCACCGAGGCTATTGGCATACGCTGCTCGAAGCCGGCGCCACGCCCCTGCCGCCCGGCTGCGGCGCGTGCATCGGCTTGGGCGAAGGCGTGCTCGCCGACGGCGAGGTCGGCATCTCCGCCACGAACCGCAATTTCGACGGCCGCATGGGCTCCCGCAACAGCCTGGTCTACCTCGCCGGTCCGGCCGTCGTCGCGGCTTCGGCGCTGGCGGGCAAGATCGCCGCCCCGCCGGTCGAGCGGCTGCGGCACGAGTCCGGCGTCGAGGCCGACGTTGCCGGGGCAGAGGAGCCGGCACTGCGTGTCGCGGTCGCGGCCGAGACGGCCGCTTCGCCGCGGGCGAGCACCGCCACAGCCACGGCAGCTTCGGCGCGATGGCTCGGCTCGGCGCGGGCCGGCGCCCCGGAACGCGCCGCACAGTCGCCGAGCTTGCGGCAACGCAGCGCCGCGCCGACGTGTCGGGCCGTGCCGCGCGCCGGCCGGGCCCAGCGCGCCGCCGTGTCGATTCTGCCCGGCTTCCCGCCCCGGATCGAAGGCGAGCTGCTGCTGCTGCCCAAGGACAACCTCAACACCGACGGCATCTACGGCAAGGACTACACCTACAAGCAGCTTCCGCCGCAGGAGATGGCGAAGGTCGCGATGCTCAACTATGACCCGAAGTTCCAGGAGCTGGCGCGCGACGGCGACATCCTGGTCGGCGGGTTCAACTTCGGCTGCGGCTCATCGCGCGAACAGGCGGCGACGGCGCTCAAGCACCGCGGCATCCGGCTGCTGATCGCCGGTTCGTTCAGCCAGACGTTCAGCCGCAACGCGTTCAACAACGGGTACATCTGCGTCGAGTGCCCGGCGCTGGTCGAGTCGCTGAAGCACGCGTTCCAGGGCGCGGCGGAGCGTACGATTCGCACCGGCTGGCGGGCGGTGGTGGATTTTGAGCGGTCGCGTGTAATCTGTCAGCCGTGCGAGGGTGGCCGCCAGCCATCGGCCGCCAGCCGTGAGGCGGAGACGGGCGAATACGCGTTCTCGCCGCTGGGACCGGTGGCGCAGGAGCTGATTGTCGCGGGCGGGTTCGAGGCGGTGATACGAAGGCAGCTTGCGCATTGACCACTGCACGGTGCGGCAGCGTCGGACTGCGGCCGCGGGCCGCTGGTCGTGTACCCTGACCTCGAACGCAAGCCGCCGCCGCGCGAGGCGGACAGTCAATCGCGACCGGTCGAGGTCGATGGCATTGAACCACCGAGGCACAAAGACACAGAGGATAACAACGGGCAATGAGGCCGAGAGACTCCATCCGTTGCTGCGCATTTCGCCGGGGCCACAACGCTGTTTTGCTGGCAAGCGCGCCGACGCCGCAACGCCGCTTTTCTGATTTCCTCTGTGCCTCTGTGCCTCTGTGGTTCCATTCTCGCTCATCGGACAGAGAACATGACGGGGGACTCGAATGCGTGACGAAATCCGCAAGCTCTTTCCCGAGCTCGAACACATCGCCGACGGCAAGCTGCGCGAGCAGGTGATCGACGTCTGGGAGGACTCCGTCCGCACCGGCGGCTGGACGATCGACGAGCTGAAGCAGATCCCCTTCACGCTGCTGGCCGGCGACATCGACATCCGCTTCCTCGAGCACGTCCGCACCTGCGCGCGGATGAGCATCGCCATTTACGACGTGCTCAAGGACGCCTACGGGTCGCGCGTCCCGCTGAACCGCGACCGCCTCATCGCCGGTGCCCTGCTGGCCGACGTGGGCAAGCCCATCGAATACGTCCGCGGACCCGAGGGCCGACCGGCCAAAGGCCCGCGCGGCGACCTGCTGCGCCACCCCTTCAGCGGCGTGGGGCTGTGCTGGAAGCACGGCCTACCCGACGAAGTGATGCACATCGTCGCCACGCACAGCAGGGAGGGCGACCACGTGAAGCGGACGCTGGAGAGCATCGTCTTTCACCACGCGGACTTCGTGGATTTTGACATCGCCTGTGCGCTGGGGAAAGGCAAATAGCCGCCCCCCTTCCGCGATGGGCCGCTCGCCGGAAACCGGGAACCATGCGTTCGCACGGACGCCTCGGGAAAGGAACCACGCCCCAATGCCCACGATCTCTGAAACTCTCGCCCGCTGGGCCGCGGATCTGCGCTACGAGCACCTGAGCGCCGCCGCCATCGACGCGGCCAAGCGCTTCCTCTACGACTCGCTCGGCTGCGCCCTCGGCGGCAGCCGGGTGCACGACTGCCAGTTGTTCCTGGAGCACTACCGCGAGCTCGGCCAGCCGGGACCGTGCACCGTCGTCGGCAGCGGCGATCGCATGAACGTCGTCGCCGCCAGCATGCTCAATGCGCTGATGGTCCGCGCGATGGACTACAACGACATCTACTGGAAGCAGGACCCGGCGCATCCGTCCGACCTGATCGCCGCGCCGTTGTCGATCGCCGAATGGAAGCGCCTGGCCGGCCGCGAGTTGATCGTCGGCATCGTGCTCGGATACGAGATCACGCAGCGCCTGTGCCACATCGCCGTCCCCGGCATTCGCGAACGCGGCTGGCACCACGCCACGCTGATGGCGCTGGCCGCGCCGGCCGTCGCCGGCCGCATGCTCGGCCTGTCCTGGCAGCAGATTCAGCACGCGATCGGCATCGCCGCGTGTCACCGCTTCACGCTCGGCTGCGCGGTGGCAGGCAAGCTCACGATGATGAAGAACACCGTCAGCCCGATGGCCACGCGCGACGGCGTCGAGGCGGCCCTGCTCGCTGCGCGCGGCTACACCGGCCCGGAGGGCGTCATCGACGGCAAGGAGGGCATGGCGCACTGCCTCGGGCCGGAGTGGGATTTCTCGTGGATCACGGACGGACTTCCGCGGCTGGGCGACGCGCTGGCCGCGGAGTGGATGATCACGCAGTGCGGCATGAAGAGCTACCCGATCGAGGCGCTCATGCACTCGCCGGTCTCGGCCACGCTGCACATCATGAAGACGCACGGGCTGCGGGCCGAGCAGGTGGAATCGGTGCGGATCGAGAGCATCGCCCGCGCGGCGGACATCCTCAGCGACCCCGCCAAGTACGACCCGCAGAGCAAGGAGTCGGCCGATCACAGCCTGCCCTACTGCATCGCGGCGGCCCTGGCCGAGGGCCGCGTCACGCCGCTGGAATTCCGGCCCGAGAAGCTCTGGGATCAGCGGCTGCGGGAGCAGATGAAGAAAGTGAAGGTGGTCGCGAACGCGGAGTTCGAGCGAGCGTTCCCCGCCAAACAGTGCACGCGCGTAAGCATCGCGACCACGGACGGTCGCAGCTTCACGCACGCGATGGACTATCCCAAGGGCGACCCGCGCGACCCGATGACGCTGGAAGAGCTGGATGTGAAGTTCGACGCGCTGGCCGAGCCGGTGCTGAGCGCCGGGCGGCGACATCAGCTTCGCGAGATGGTTTTCGCGCTGGAGCGCGTGGAGAACGTGGCGGAGCTTCTGCCGCTCACCGTGGGTGATGCGTTGCGCGGCTGAGGCGGCTCGTGGGCAGAGCCGCCGCGGCGGCGCGCGGTCGCCTCGCGAGGCTTGCGCGCCGCGCGAGCCGGGGTTGTTCATTCGGGTGCCGCGTGCCTGTCATGAAGGCACGCATTCGAAGCTCGGCGCGCGGAGCTTCGAAGACGCAGCCAATCATGCTGTTCATGACAGAATCATTCTGAATCTCTGTGCCTCAGTGCCTCTGTGGTTCAATCCTTCGCCCGGGACGGCGGGGTACGTCGCGGGCGTACAATCTCCGCGAAGGAGTCCCGCCATGACCGCCAAGGACGCCGTCCGCTTCAGCCTGAACATGAGCCGCGGCATCATCGACGACTACACGCGCGACCTGGACGACGCGGACCTGCTGGTCCGCCCGGTCGCCGGCATGAACCACATCGCCTGGCAGCTCGGCCACCTGATCGAGTCCGAGCGCAGCATGGTCGGCGCGCTCGGGCACGCCATGCCCGAACTGCCCGCGGGCTTCGAGGCGGCGCACACCCGTGAGACCGCGGGTTCGGACGATCCCCGGCCATTCGCCACGTGTGCGGTCTACATGCAGCTCATGGACAAGGTCCGCGCGGGCACGCTGGCGGCGCTCGACGCTACGCCCGAAGCGGAGTTGGACAAGCCCGGCCCGGAGAGCATGCGCGCGTACGCGCCGACGGTCGGCGCCGTGTTCATGACCGTGGCCAATCACGCGCTAATGCACTGCGGGCAGTTCGTGGCGGTGCGGCGGCTGCGCGGCAAGTCGATCGCGATCTGATGAAGCGGCCGGCTCCGGGGCCGTCCAATGGTGGCGGCCGGACTTGAACCGGCGACCTGCGGGTTATGAATCCGCCGCTCTGAACCAGCTGAGCTACGCCACCGCGGCCCGGACGCCGCGCCGCTGCGGGGCGGCGCCGGGCACGAAGCGCGCAGTATAGCCCGCCGCGACGGACCGGCAACCGCTGCCCGCCGCACGCGCACGAACCGCGCCCGCCGCGGGCGCAGGTCGCGAACACGTCCCAATAGCGCGGTCAAGGCCGGCGCAGAAAGTTCCGATACCGAGAATCGGAGGCTGCGCCGCGTTCCCGCTGCGGCTCGCGCCGCACACGGGGACGCCGTGACGGCTCACATTCTGAACACCAGGCACGCAGGGTTCAGTCATGCAGAAGACTGAGTCTCGTAGGTCGACGGCGGAGGAATCGCGGATCACCCGGCCCGCCGCGGAGTCCAGCGAACGGACCCAATCCGACGCGCGCTCGGCGGCGAACGGCGAGCCGACGGAGGCGACCGGCGACGGCCGCACGAACTCCGCGGTCCGGCCCGCATTGCGTCTCGCGACGGACGCGTTCACGGAGGAGCGCGACGACGTGCTGTCGGTGATCAACGAGCTCGAAGACCAGCTCGACCGCTACGAGGCGGTGCGTGAGACGCTGGAGCGCGAGCAGCGCGAGGCCAGCGAACAGCTTCAGGCGTCGCGGCAGCGCGTGCAGGAGCTGGAGTGGCAACTCGTCACGCTTCAGACGCGCGTGGACGCGCTGGAGCAAGTGCGGCAGGAGATTTCGCTCCTGGAAGAGGAGATCGCCGACGCCAACACACGCGCCCAACGGCTGACGGAGCAGCTCAGCCAGACACAGCAGGACAACGCCCGACTGGGTGGGGAGCTGCGCAGCGCCAACAAGCAGCTCGAGGAGCTGTGGGCGATCCGCAAGGAGCGCGACGGCCTGCGCAACGAACAGAAAACGCTGCGCACGCGCGCGGACCAGCTTGAGACCAGCGTGCGCGACTTGCAGCAGGAGCGCACCACGCTCGCCGCCAAGTTCGAAGAAACGCGCGCCGCGTTCGAGGAGGCGCGCACGGCGCGCCACCAGGTCGAACTCCGCCTGCGCGCCGCCGAGGACGCCAACGAAGAGCTTCGCAAGTCGCTCGAGACGGGCGAGCGTCGCATCGAGGCGCTTCAGACCGAGAACCGCAACCTCCAGGCCCAGTTCACTCACCTGGAGCGCGAGAAGGCCCGCATGGTCGAGCAGCAGCAGTACTACGAGTGCGAGCTGGCGTCGCTGCGCAACGCCAACCGAAACGCCGAACTCGCGCTGACCAATATCAAGAAAGCGTTCGGCGAGGTGCGTGCGGCGCTCAGCGAAACGCGCATTCGCACCCGTCGCCGCAACACGGCGGAAACCTGGTCGCGGGCGACGACCACGACCCTCCGGGGCCTGGGCGGTTCGACGCCCGAACCCGCCGCCGCCCCGACCGACGCGACGCGCGCCGCTACGACGATCGCCTCGACGAACGCCGGCGAGGAAGACGACGCGGCCTGAACGCCCGTGCCGCCGAGGCGCCGCGTGGCCTGAGTACGCGAAGCCTGATCCTTACCGGCCGCGCCCCCAGCGCGGCCGATTCCATTTCGCCCCCGCGGCGCTTGGGACGCCCTGCCGCAACCGCTAGAATGAAGCGGATTCCTGGACGGAGCATATGCATGCGTACGGCTAGTCCCGGCCTCCGGGCCGCAATCGCGGTTTCCCTGGTCTCCGCCGCGGGCGCCGCCGCGGATGTCCCCCTGCGGATCGTCACGTTCAATACGAAGGAAGGGATCGCGGACACGTCGGCGGCTCGCGAAGCCGCCGGCAATATGCTGACCACGCTCGACCTGGACGGGGGTGGACCGAACACGAGCCTGCTGCCGGATATCGTCTGCCTCCAGGAGACGCGGAGCCTCGCGGAGCTTACGTCGTTCCGCGATACGTATCTGCCGGGCTACCAGGCTATCCGCGGCACGTTCACCGACGGCTTCAACGCCAACGGGTTCTTCCTGCGCGGCGATCTCACCGTGCTGAAGCTGACGGAGGTCAGCACAGGCGGCCCGCGCCGCGTGCTGCGGATCGTGCTCGACGTCCCGCACAGCCCCGAGCCGCTCGTCATTTACAACGCGCACTTCAAGGCCGGATCGGACCCGAGCGACATCGCGACACGCGCCATCGAGGCGAACAACTTGGCGAATCGCGTCTCCAGCGACCAGGTGAGCGGTATCGACATCGACGGCGACGCCGTATCCGACATCTGGCCGACGTGGTTCCTGGTCATTGGCGACCTCAACCAGCATGACTTCTCGGATACGACGATCGACCCGCTGCTCGACGGCGGCGACAACGGGCTTCCAACGAATCTCAACGACGTGCGAATGGAGACGCTGCTCGGCGCCACCATCGGGGGAACTCCGATCGTTCAGACTTGGAGCACGCAGTCGGGCTTGAGCAGCCGCCTGGACTATTTCCTCGCGAGCGACACGATCTTCGGAACCTTTGACACAAACGAAAACGGGACGGTTGGACAGGCAGAGCTGAACGCGGCGGGTTTCGTGTACGTTTCCGCCGACGATTTCGGGCTGCGGTCGAGCGGCGATACGGACGCCACGTCGGTCGCCTCGGATCATACGCCTGTGGTTCTGGATGTTCGGATGCCGTGCTTGCTCGGCGATCTGGACTGCGACGGGACGGTCGGACTGCCGGACTTATCAGACCTTTTGACGGCGTTCGGCACGTCGGTCGGCGATCCGGCGTACGATACTGATGCCGACTTGGATGGGGATGGGAGCGTCGGTCTGAGCGATCTGTCGGCGTTGCTGACGAACTTCGGCCTTAGCGGTTAGCCGGGACGGCATCCTCGCGGCGGATTGCAGGACGCGCATGCCGATAACGGTAACCTTCTGTCTTTGCATAGCTTGCGGAACAGAGCGGGTGAGAATCTGAACCGCCAGGATGGGAGCTCGGATGCGATCGTGTATGCACCGCGTTGGCAATTCCAGGCGCGTGTGTCGTTACGCACATTTCCGGCCCGGATTTTGGGCGACTTTCCCGTTTTTGACCTTGAAATTGAAATCGCCGGGAGCTAATGTATCGTGTGACACGTCGAGGAGGAGATTGAAGTGATCGGGTGGGCCGGTCACACTTCTCTCGGAATTCCTTCAGAGGAGAGGAAGAATGAGAAAATTCGTTGCTGCGTCTCTGGTGGCCGCGTTCACAGGGATCGCGTTCGGGGCGGTGGGCGCGACCGTATCGCAAACCACGCCGACCGCGACGGGCGGCGCTGATTTCAACGCCTCGTTCAACGCCACGCACTTCTCGTTCGACGTCCAGATGACGACGACATTGGACTGGACGGCGTCCGAGGTGCTCGTGCATGTGTCGCGCCCTGACATCGCGACCATCTGGCACGCGTCGGATCAGCTCGCGTACGTCACCGATCCGAACGACCCGCAGTTCAGCAACCCGCTGAACAACCTGGCGACGAACGGCACGCCGGCGACGAACACCCGTTCGTATGACACCATGCTCCGCATGCCGGCGAGCGCTGGCACCATGACCCTGGGCAACTATGCCACGGGCGGCGTGTCGAACTCGACCGACATCCACGGGGTGAACCCGATCGGCGATCCGATTGCGCTGGCGTGGTTCAACACCGGCAACACGGACACGAACGCGAACTTCCGTGGCGTTCGCGTGACCCTCGAGTCGGCCGTCCCGCTGAACATGGTCGGCGGCATCGAAGTCGCGCGGATCACGGGCCAGGCCCGCGAGGCGCAGGGTGGTTTCGCCAACTTCGCGGCGACCATCTATGCGATTCCGGAGCCCGCCACGATCGCGCTGCTGGGTCTCGGTGGTCTGGCCACCCTGCTCCGTCGCCGCTAATCAACGGCACGTAGTAGTAAGCTGACCTTGAGGTCTGGGCGAGTCGAAAGGCTCGCCCAGATCTTTTTTTTGTTCGCTCGCGGAAGCTGGGCTCGGCGCCGCGAGACGTTGCATGCGGCGAGCGAGGCCCCAACCAGCGCCGAATTTCTCGCGACTCTCGCGCCCGCTCGGAATGACAAACCACGCCCCGCAGGCGGGGCTCCGTGCGATCATGCGCTGTCTGTACTCCAGACCCAGGAAGTCCGCCTCGTGATTCGGACGCCGATCGGTCCGGAGAACGACGCGGCCCGGCGGAGCTCAATCCGCCGGGCCGAATCCCGTCAGACGCTCGATTCTGGTGCGCTGAATCAGCGCGTCGCGCCGCTGACCAGCCCGCGCTCCACGGCCGACTTCTCGGTCGGTCCGGAGCGGACGAGGGTCTGGTAAGCCTGCATGAGGTGCTTGGTGATGGGGCCGACCGCCCCGCGTCCGACCGGGCGGCTGTCCACCGCGTTCACCGGGATGACCTGCGCGCCGGTGCCGGTCAAGAACATCTCATCGGCGACGTACAGGTCCATTCGTTCCAGCTCCTTCTCGACCGTTTCGATTCCGGCCTCGCGCGCCAGGCGAATGACCGTGTTGCGGGTGATGCCCTCCAGAATCCCTGCGGACGTCGGCGGAGTCTGGAGCTGGCCGTCACGTACCAGGAAGATGTTGTCGCCGGTCGCCTCGGCGACGAAGCCCATGTGGTTCAGCATGATCGCCTCGCCGACGTTCGCCTGGTGCGCCTCAATCTTGGCCAGGATGTTGTTCAGGTAATTCAGCGACTTGATCCGCGGCGGCATCGCGTTCGGATGGTTGCGCGTGAACGAGCTGACGATGACCGGCATGCCCTTCTGGTACATCTCGTCCGCGTACATCTTGATCGTCGACGCGATGACGTACACGATCGGCTTCCACGTCCGCATCGGCGAGATGCCCAGCACGCCTACGCCGCGCGTCACCACGAGCCGGATGTACGCGTCCTTGTCCGGGTGAAGCAGGCCGTTGGCCTCGAGCGCCTCGTCGAGCGCCTTGTCCATCTGTTCGATCGTGAACGGAATCTCGAGCCGGATCGCCTTGGCCGAGTTGTACAACCGCCGCAGGTGCGCGTCGCGCTCAAACACGCGGCCGCAATAGCTGCGGATCCCCTCGAACACGCCGTCGCCGTACAGCAGCCCATGGTCGAAGACGCCGACTTTCGCCTCCCCGACCGGCACGATCTTTCCGTCGTACCAGATTTTCAGCTTCGGATCCGGATCGTAGTTCTCACCGGTGTACCAGGAACCCGCCGTAGACATGGTTTTCTCCGCTTCGGCGCGCGACTGGCGACAGTCGCAGGTGAATCCCCCGCAGCGAACCCGCGCGACCCGACAAGGCGGCCCTAGGATGTCGTGCGTGGTCGCCGGCGGCCGCACGGCGGGCGACGGCCGAACCAGCGCCGCTCCCGCCGCAATCGTCCAGCACCCAGCATATGACCCCGGTAAACGTGATTCAAGCCGAACGCGACGCGATTCGCGCTTCGTGTCGGTCGCGCCGAGGCGCCGAGCTAGACTCCGGTCGTCGAATCATCCGCACTCGGGAGGTACGATTCGCACACACGCGGGTTCGCCCCCGGCTGGTAAGCCGTTCCTGGATTCCCGACCTGCTGGCGAATCGCGAGCCATGGAAAGGCAAAACGGCATGGAGCCGGCCCGGTGGAGCGCGGTCGACGAGTATTACAGCAACCTGCTTTCGCCCGCGGACCCGGCGCTCCGCGCGGCACTCGAAGCCAGCGCCGCCGCGGGGCTGCCGCCGATTCAGGTCTCGCCCAACCAGGGCAAGCTGCTGATGCTCCTGGCGCTGGCCCGCGGAGCGCGGACGGTGCTGGAAATCGGGACGCTCGGCGGGTACAGCACAATCTGGCTCGCGCGCGGACTGTCCGCGGGCGGACGCGTCGTGACGCTGGAGTGCGTCGCCCGGCACGCAGAGGTCGCGCGCACCAACATCGTCCGCGCCGGACTGGCGAATGTGGTCGAGATCGTCCTCGGGCGAGCGCTGGACACGCTGCCGCGCCTGCACGCGGAAGCGCGCGGACCGTTTGACCTGGTCTTCGTCGACGCCAACAAGGAGCACATGCCGGACTACTTCCAATGGGCATTGCGCCTGACGGCGCGCGGCAGCCTGATCGTGCTCGACAACGTGGTGCGCGGCGGCGAGGTGCTCGACGGCGACGGCAGCGACCCGAACGTGCTCGGCGTACGGCGTTGCATGGAGATGATCGCGGCGGAGCCGCGCGTGAGTGCAACCGTCGTGCAGACGGTCGGCGTCAAAGGCTACGACGGCTTCGCACTGGCGCTGGTCGTCGCGGACGAATAGCGTGTCGGGGCGCGGGTTTCCACCATGACGGCAGTCCGTACCGCGAGCGCGCCGAGCGTGCGTCCAACGCCTCGTCCTCGGACCGCGGCGTTCGTTGCCGCGGTCCTGGCCGTGGCGAGCGCCTGGCAAGCCGCCAGCGTGTTTCGCCCGAACGAATGGATCACCTCGAACCTGACGGTCGACGACACGTACCTGGCGCTCCGCATCGCGCAGGGCTGGGCGGAGCACGGGTTTCCGACGTTTGACGGAATTCATCGCACCAACGGCTTTCAACCGCTGTGGGGGCTGATCCTCTGGGTGCTGGCGGCCGCCACCTCGGGCCCCGACGAGCTGCTCCGCGCGGCGCTGCTCCTGACGGCCGGCTGCAACCTCGCCGCGGGTTGGACGCTGGCGCGCGTCGCTCGCGTGCTCATGCCGCACCGCCCCTCCGACGCCTGGGTCGCGGCTCTCTGGGCCGGCTACATGCTCACCGGCCGGCCGTCGCTCATCGCGCTCGAGAACGGCCTTCTGGCGATGATTGTGACGCTTGTGCTGCGCGGAGTCGTGGAGCTCGTCCGTCGGCCGGGCAAAGGCCCGCCGCCTGTGCCGCGGCGGTTTTGGCTCGCGATCGGGCTCGGATTGGCGGCGATGGTGTGGACGCGGCTCGACGCCGCTGTGCTGGCCGCCGCGGCGCTGTCCGGACTGGCCGGCTGGGCGATTCGTCATCGAGCGTGGTCCGGCATGCTCACGTTGGTCGCGATCCTGTGCGTCGCAGCGATCGGCTACGGCGCATTCAACGTCTGGGCGAACGGAATGCTCACCCCGGTGTCCGGCGCGGTGAAGCGCTCGATCGCCGGTGCACAACCGCAAGCCTTGGTCGGCGCGCAACTCGCGGCGGACGCAGCCGGGGCGGCGAACACGGTCCTGAAGCACGCGGCGTTCGGGTGCGGCCTGGGTCACCCGCGGGCGCTGAATTCGGCTGCGCGCGTGCTGATCCCGCTGGTGATCGCCGCGGCGTTGATCTCGGGCCGACTGGCGGCGAGCGGCTGGGCGTGGCTGGCGGTATCGGCGGTCTTTGCCCACGCGCTGGTGATCCGCGTGTGGCTCAGCGCGTATTTCGCGGACGCGCTGTGGTATTACGCGCCGCAGTGCATGCTGGCGGCGCTGGCATGCGGTTGCGCGGCTGCCGCGTGGACGGAGCGTTACACTGTCGCGGCTGTGCTGGTCGGGGCGCGGCTCGTCGCCGCGCTGTGGATGTGGACTGCCGTGCCGCGCGAGAGCGCGGAGCTGAACCAGTACGCGGCGGCACGGTGGCTGCGTGAGAACATCCCGGAAAGCGAGCGGGCCGCTTCCTGGAACG
Organism: Phycisphaerae bacterium; assembly: GCA_039961675.1. Classification (GTDB taxonomy): domain Bacteria; phylum Planctomycetota; class Phycisphaerae; order UBA1845; family Fen-1342; genus JABRWC01. Next base: position 15,556 of record JABRWC010000082.1, on the reverse strand, counting down.
CCGGCCATCTGGCGTTCTTCAGCGAGCGCACCGTCGTCAACCTGGACGGACTCGCCAATGACGCCGCGTATCTGACGCTTCTGCGTGCCGGGACCGCGGGGTCGGATTACTTGGACTCACTTCGAGTGAACTGGGTCGTGGACTATGCCGCCGGCGCCGATGACGCGCCGGCGCGGCTCTGGAACTGGCTGAGCCGGGACGAATGGCGGGAGCACATTCGAATTGGGTCGATCCCCGCGGCGCAACAGCTCGTGGCGAGCCGGCGGGGCAGCTTGGCCCCGCCGCAGCCGAGAGACGGCGCTCCGACCGATCCGCGACCGTAAGGAAAGGGGACGCCGCGCGGACGCAGCCCCTTCCTCGCCTCTGCTCCCTTGCGGTCGCGGCTCGGATTGGCGCGCACGCGTGTACGGGCAGGTGGGGGCGGCATGCGTGCGCCTGCGCCGACCGCGCGGCGCGCGGCGAGTTTCTCGATTCTGTGTGTAAAGCGCACGCCGCAACGTGTCGCGTCACGTCGCATCGCGCCTTGCCGGCGATTCGACCAGCGGCAACGCTCGCCGCAGCAACTCCTCCAGCGGTTCGTCCGGCGCGGCCTCGATCCAGCTCATCCCGCGCTGGCGCTTCAGCCAGTTGCGCTGCTGCTTGGCCAGATGGCGCGTGTCGATCTTGATCCGCTCGATCGCGTCGTCCAGCGACATGCGCCCCTCGAAGTGCTCAAACAACTCGCGGTAGCCGACGGCTTGCGAGGCCTGCGCCCCGACGCCGCGCGGGTCGCTCCAGATTCGGCGCGCTTCCTCCACCAGACCGGCATCGACCATCGCGCGAACGCGGCGGGCAATGCGACGATTGTTGTCCTCGCGCTGGCGCGAGAGGCCGATCAGCCTCCACTCCCAATCCGGCCGGCGGATCGCGCCGCGCTCCCACTGCCGCTGGAGCACGCTGATCGGCTTGCCGGTCTCGCGAAAGACCTCCAGGGCGCGCTCGATCCGCCGCAGGTCGTTGCGGTGGATTCGCGCCGCGGCCTCCGGGTCGACGCGCGCCAGCTCCGCGTGCAGCGCCTCGGCGCCTTCGTCGCGCGCGCGAGCGCGAAGCGCGGCGCGGAAGCTCGGATCGGCGGACGGACCGTCGAATATCCCCTCGTACCAGCACTTGAAGTACAACATCGTGCCGCCGACGGCGACCACCGGCCGGCTGCGGGCGTGAATCTCGGCAACCGCCTGGTCGGCCAGCGCGACAAAGCGTGCGGCGCTGAACGGCTCCCACGGGTCGGCCACGTCGATCAGGTGATGCGGGATCGCGGCGCGGGCGGCCGGCCCGGGCTTGCCGGTGCCGACGTTCATGCCGCGGTAGACCTTCATCGAATCGACGCTGATGATCTCCGCGCCGAACCGCACGGCGAGCGCGCGCGCCAGCGCGCCTTTGCCGCAGGCGGTGCAGCCCAGGATGACGATGACGCGCGCTTCCACAGGCAAGGTCTCAACCCGCGCGCGCCGGCGCGGCGTCGAGGTTCGACGCCGTGCGCACTCCGCGCCGCGTCATCATACGTACCGCGCCGGCGACGGCCGGGCGAGACCGCTTTGCGGGCCAATCCTCCGGCCGCGACCGCGAGGTCAGGACGGCTTCCACGCCGCGGCACGCCGCGCGCACTCTTCCGGCGAAACGTCCTCGATGTGTGTGGCGATGCCCCACTGGTGCCCGAACGGGTCGAGCACTTTCGCGTAGCGATCGCCCCAGAACATGTTCGCGGGCGGCATGACCACGGTGCATCCCGCGTTCACCGCACGCTGGAAGGCCGTGTCCGCGTCGGCGACGTAGATGTGCAGCCCGCCGGAAATGTGATTCGCCAGGGGCGCCTTCATGCCCATGTCCGGCCACTCGCCGCCCATCATGATGAGCGAGTCGCCAATGCGGAACTCCGAGTGCATGATTGCGCCGTTCGGCGCCCGGAGCACCATGACTTCCTCGGCGCCGAAGGCCCTTTTGTACAACGCCAGAGCGGCTTCCGCGTCCTTGACGATGATGGAAGGCGTCACCGTGTGAAAACCCGCCGGTACGTGTGAGGTCGCGCCGGACATCTCCAAGCTCCTTTCGAGCGAGTATTCCCCCGGGCGTTCGCTGTACCGTACAAAATACGAACACTGATTGCAAGCCGACTTTCGTCGAATTTCAGCGCCTTCCTGCGGAGCGCATGCTATCAAGAGCCAGGCCCTGCCACGGTCAACGCGACGAATTCAATTCAGACATTTCATCAGCCGCTTGCGCAACCCTAACGCACCGACGTTTTCATTCCGCGCGTGGCGCGGCTGCGATTTCAGGCCGCGACCATCTTCGTCGCTCGAGCCACGGGGCAAACTCTCGGCTTGAAGCCCAGTTGCGGCGCCGTGCGAGGCGTTTGCCCGCGAGCTGCGCCGCTGCCGGGAATTTGCGAGGCGCCGTTCTTGAGGAGATGCGATGCGCAGGATTGCACTCTGCCCGCGGCACGCGTTTACGCTCATCGAATTGCTGGTCGTGGTGGCCATCATCGCGCTGCTGCTGGCAATCCTCATGCCCAGTCTGCGCCGTGCGAAGGACCAGGCGCAGGAGGTCCGCTGTGCGTCGAACCTGCGAGGGTTCGGCGCGGGATTCCTGTCCTACGCCGCGGAGAACCGCGCGTTCTATTGCAGCGGCTCGTTCGACCCGGACGTGAGCGACGGGCGCGACGGGCCCGCGGACCGCGTCGGTTGGGTCGCGGACCTGGTCAACGCGCAGACCGCGTTCCCGGCCGTTCAGCGCTGTCCGACAAACCCGGCGCAATTCAACCAGAAGCTGCTACCGCGGGAGTTTTCTCCGCTGGGCTTCTACACGAAGGCAGAAGCCGACGACCTGATTGCGCGCGGTTTCAACACGAATTACACGCAGGCGTGGTACATGGGGCGCACGCAGTGCATCAGGGCCGACGGCCGGGTCAAGGATCTGCGCAGCACGGTCGGCCCGCTGAACGACCGCTGGTTGAATCTCGTGCCGCCGGCGCGCGTTCCGCTGCTCGGCGACGGCCGCACCGACACCGACGAGGAAGCGGACGGCAAGCGCTACGTCAAGACCATGACGGATGGGCCGTTCGGGGGCGCGCCATACCAGGTTCAGACGTACGCGGACTTCGGTCCGGCGCACGGCTTCGGCAGCTACATCCTGAGCAACAAGAAAGATCATGACCGCGAGCGGGCCAACCTCGTTTTCGGCGACGGGCACGTCGGCGTCTTTACCGACCGGGACCGGGACGGGGAATTCGGCCTGAATGTCCAGAGCGAACCGTACGAGCAGATCGACCTGAGCGAAAGCGTGGTGTTTGACGGCGTACTGAGCCTCGGCCGGCGCTCCGCGGACCCGTGGCGCCTGGAATGACGGCGCGGCGGACGAGCGCGAAAGCGTCGCCGCCTCGGCGCGACGCCTGGTCGTTCATCAGTAGAAAGGAGCGGACTGTGCGAAGCGGAACGTGCGTGTGCGTGTTCATCGGCCTGGCGGCTGCAACAGCGCCGGCGGGCGTGTTCATCAACGAGGTCTTCATCAACCCGCCCGGTTCGGCGGATGACACGCACGAGTTCATCGAACTGCTCGGCACACCGGGGATGCATCTGGACGGCTACGCGGTCGCGATCTGCAACGGGGCGCTTCAGAAGCACTACCCGGCCGGATCGATCCCGCCCGTTCCGGCCGTGGCGCAGGAGATCGACGAGTTTTTCAGCCTCGACGGGCTGTCGCTGGGCGCCAACGGCATCCTGGTGATCGGCATCGGCGTGCAAAGCAACTACTCGACGCTGCTGGCGGACAGCAACTACCAGCGCTGGAACGCGATCTGGAACGGGGGACTGGACACGCCCGGCAAGCTCAGCAACGACGGCGCGAACACCGTCCTGCTGCTGCGGAACCGACCGGGCCGCACGCAGGCCGACCCGATGAACCCGGCGGGATTGCGCTGGGGCAAGGACATCGACTGCGACTTCGAGCTGTACAGCAACTTGCTGCTCGACCCGAACGACCCCGGCAGCGCCGTAGATCAGCTCGGCGACGGCAACCTCGATCGCGGCGACGACACAAACCCGTTCGGCCAGCCCACGCTCGACCTCAAGGGCGTCAGCACGCTCGCCGATGTGAGCGACGATCTTGAAGTCGTGGACCAGGTGAGCTACGAGCAGGACCAGGGCTGGGAGTACGACCTCGACGGCCGGCGGGTCGATCTCGGCGGCAGCACCATCGGCGGCCTGCCCGAACGGCGCGTTCACGCGCTCGACGACGCGCAAGGCTTCAATCCCGATGCGCTGACCCGCGTGGATTACCGCACGTCCGGCCCCGGCTGGACGCCAGCGCCCGGCGCGACGGGGGAGCTGCCCGGAGGCAACAACTGGCAGGACACCGCGACCGAGCAGTGGATCCGGGGCGAATCGCTGATCGGCGCCGGCGGCGAGGGCAGCCCGCCGCAGTTCTTCTTCGACAACGCGGCCAACGCCAATCCCGATGCGATCCAGCCGTATATGACGAACGTGCCGCTGTGGCTGAGCGACGGCGCGGGCGATGACTACGTGTTCAACGATCCCAACGCCGTCGGGTACAGCTACCAGATCATGGCCGGCCGGATCAACCCGCTGGCGACTTCCTACATTCCGGGGGATGCCGACCGCGACGGCGACGTGGACAGCGCGGACGTCGCGAAGATCGCGGCGGCGTTCGGCGAAGACGACTGGGTGTTCAGCAACAGCTATTCCGAATCGCCGGAAGGCGACTCGGGCGATCCCGCGGCACAAACGCGGCCTTGGGACGTGGACCAGACCGGAAACAACGGCATCGAGGCCAGCGATCTTCAGTGGGCCTTGAACTTCCAGGGCGACACGACCGGGCGGATCGTCGGCGTGCTCTACGACAGCACCACGCCTTCGACGGCGGGAGTTCACTTGAATTCCAACGCGGGCGTCGCTTGCACCTTGACCGCCGGCGCAGCCGTTCAAAGCGGCAATCCGCTCGGCGCGCTCGAGGTGGGCGACGTGATCGAACTGACCGTGCGGGCGCAGGTCACGGCCGGCGCGAACAGTTCTCCCGGACAGCAGAACGGCGTGATGCAATTCGTGCACGACGTGGCACTGACCAGCGGCGGCGTAGTCCGGGCCGTCAGCGTCTCGCCGTTGGGATCATTCGGCACCACGCGCAGCGCGATTCAGACGCTCGCGGGCGTGAGCGGCGACCTGGGCCTTCGGACCGTGAACGGTTACTCCGGCTCGTTCGCCAACGGGCTGAGCGGCGCATCGGACCTGTATCGCGTCACGCTGGAGGCGGTCGGCCCCGGGACAACGAGCCTGTCCGTGATCCCCGCGACGATGGCCAAGTTTGCGGCCAGCACGCCGAGCGGACTGAAGCTCGGGCACACGAACAGCAATGGGAACCCGGCCAGCGCCGCGTATCCGTCGCCGCTGGTGCTCACGGTCGTGGCGCCCGGGGGCTGCGGAGCTGACCTGGACGGCAGCGGCGTGGTCGATCTGGCGGATTTGAGCGCGCTGTTGACCCACTTCGGCCAGCCTGCGGGAGCGACGTTCGCCGAAGGCGACGTGGACGGCGATGGCGACGTGGACCTCGCCGACCTCAGCGCGCTGCTGACCGAGTTCGGTGCGGATTGCTGAGCGACGGTTTCATGTTTCCGGGCCGGCATGAGGTTGCCGGCCGCAAGCGGGTGCCCTGAACAGAGGAGGAGGGAGGATGTTTCGACGATTCTTGTGCGGCGCCGCGGCGCTGGGAGTGTTCGCGGCGCTGGCGCAGGCGGACGTGGTCATCACCGAGTGGATGTACTCAGGCGCCAGCGGCGAGTTCATCGAGTTCACGAACGTCGGCGCCGCCCCGGTCGACCTGACCGACTGGAGCTACGACGACGACAGCGCGGTCCCCGGCAGCGTGGACCTCAGCCCGCTGGGGATCGTCGACCCCGGCGAGTCCGTCATTCTGACGGAGATTGACGCGGCGACGTTCATCGCGGAGTGGGGCCTGGCGGGCGTGAGCGTGCTTGGCGGCAACACGAACAACCTCGGCCGCAACGACCAGATCAACCTCTTCGACGACAGCGGCGCGCTCGCCGATCGCCTCACCTATGGCGACCAGACGTTTGCTGGCTCGATTCGCACACAAAACACCAGCGGAATTCCGAGCAGTCCCGCCGCGCTGGGCGCGGACGACGTGTACCAGTGGCAGTTCGCAGCCACAGGTGATGCGTACGGCTCGTACACGTCCGCGTCGGGCGACGTCGGAAACCCGGGCGTCTACGTGCCGGAACCGGCAGCGGTGATCCTGCTGCTCACCGGCGGGCTGGCGATCCGCCGCCGGTAAGAGCGCTCGTCCGGCCTCGCGCCTGACCGCGCGGCTGTCCACCCGCAGTACGGCGGCTTCGGAGCTGCATAAAGCCTCGACGCCGCCGTTGCGTTTTTTTTTCGCGCCCGCTTACCGCGCGTACTCCCGCCATTCGCGCCAGGCGTCCAGGAAGGTGCCGGACCAGGCGTGCTTCCAGAAGAAAAAGGAGGGCTTGCGGAACTGGTCCGTGTCCACCAGGCCCAGGCTCTCGAAGAAATGGCCGTAGCCGGTGGCATTGTTCAGGAAATACCAGTTCGCCAGCACCAGGTTCATCCCGCTGGTGAGCTGCGGCAGACGCGCAATGTAGCGCCACTGGCTCAGGCGTGAGCCGTTGTACGTCGGGTCGCACGGCCAGCCGATCTCCGCAAACACAATCGGAAGGTCGGTGTGGTCCTCGATCTGCCGGTAGTAGTCCGGCGCGATGTTGTCCGGGTCGGGAAAGAACGTCGGGCAGTACGTGACCATCGGGTAGGTCGTGATCGCGATCGCGTCGATGTCCGGCTCGAACATGCCGAACAGCTCCCAGTGCGGCTCGTGCTCCGGTTGTCCGCAGCGGCCGCCGGGAATGCCGAGCAGCAGCTCGTACTGGAACGACACGAAGACCATCGTGTCCGGCGAGATCGCCTTGATCTGATCGCGCGTCTCCTTGAACAGCGAGACGAAGTTCGGGAAGTCCCAAGCGCGCTGCTCGTAGTAGGAGTTGATCTCCATCGCCAGGTTGATCCAGCGCGGCTGCTGGAGCTGCACGGTCAGCAGCGCTGCGCGCTTGTACGCCTCGCGCAGCAGCGGGTCGGCGAAGGAGTTGTACTGAATCTCGGGCGGCAGATACGGGATCGGGCCGCGGCGCGTCTGGTACGGGTCGAGCTGCGGAAACGTTTCGAGGTTGAAGTAATCGACCGCCACCCCCTGCCACTGCCAGTCGGCCCAGATCTGTGACTCTTCGTCGCTCTTCCCCTCGGCGTAGTACCAGTCCACTTTGCCGGTGAAGCTCACCACGCCGCCCAGGTCGTACGCGTCCTGAAACGAGCGCAGCGCCTCCTCCTCCGTGTCGCAGCCGGCGAACGCGACCAAGCTTTTGGCGGGAATAACTCCGCCGCGCGGCGGGGAGATCACTCCGCTCGCGGGCGCTACCCTGAGAGTGTTTTCGGACCCGAGCCGCGAAACCGCCTCGCCGCCCGCCGGCGGTGGGGCTCCCCACGCCAACACGGGCGCACACGCAGGGATTGCTGCCATACACAGCCGCCGGTTCATCGAGTCTCCAGGTAATGGGGCCGACACCCGCCGCGAAGCGACGATTCGAGTCTAGCGTGCGACCTGCCGGAGATGCAAGGGAGTTCCGCCACATGCGCTCGTTCTCGGATTCGCAGTCCGTACCGAATGGCGCGCCGGTCCGGGTGAAGGCCGACGCTTTCCGTTGCGGCGGGAGCCGAGACGAGACCAGGATGGCGCAACGCACGCCGAAGTGCTCTGCTTCCGAAAGCGCACAGTGGAGAGCATCGACGCTGAACACACAGGACAGGTTGGCGGCGACTGGGGTCCGCGATCCTCGGCGGGCTGCGAGCGGCGGCGGCCGCGCGGAAATTCGCGGCGCTGGCCTGATGCGCGGCGTCTCCGGGACTGCCCGATGAACCGGGCTTCGGCACGCGACGCCAGCGACGTTCAACACGATCTTGCTGCGCGAAGCGTTGCCCGCGCTGCGGTTCAGCGCGGGCGACGCTTGCGCCGAAAACTCGCAACCAGCGCCGCGACGCGCTTGATGTGATCCGGTCCGACCCCACAGCAGCCGCCGATTACGTTTACTCCCGCTTCCAGCAACTCGGGCACGTGCTCGCCGAATTCGTCCGGCGTCTGCGGATAGACGGCCTGACCGTCCACGACGTCCGGCAGTCCGACGCTCGGCTTGGCCCAGACGGGGCGGCGCGTGTTGCCGCGCAGCGCCACGATCGCCGGCAGCGCTGTTGCGATCCCGCCGCCGCAGTTCGCGCCGATGGCGTCAGCGCCGGCTTCGTCTGCGGTGCGCGCGAACACGTCGGCGGCGGCGCCCATCACGGTCTGCGTCCGCTGCGGCCCGGAGTCGAACGACATGCACGCGACGACCGGCAGCGACGTCGCGCCTCGCACGGCCTCCACGGCGACCAGGATTTCGCGCAGCTCGCTGAAGGTCTCGAGCACGATCAGGTCGGCGCCGCCCTCCGCCAACGCCTTGGCTTGGGCCGCGAACGAATCCGCCAACTCGGACTCGGAGGCCTCGCGAACCGCCAGCAGCCGGCCGCTCGGGCCGATCACGCCCGCCACCCAGACGCCGCTGTCGCCGGCAGCCTTGCGGGCGATCGCGGCGCCGGCCCGGCAGACCTCCAGCGCGTCGGAGGTCTCGCCGCGCTCGCGGAAACTCTCCGCTCCGGCGCCGAACGTGTTTGTGCTGATGATGCGCGCTCCGCAGGCGATGTACTCCCGCGCCACGGATTCCACCATCCCGGGCGCGGTCAGGTTCACCGTCTCGGGACAAACCGACGGCGGAACGCCGCGCGCCCGCAGCACCGTGGACCAGGCGCCGTCGGCGACGATCACGTCGCGGCCGAGTTTCGCGAAGTCGGCAGTCATATCGCTCCCAGCGCAGAGCACCAGCACGCCCGGCGCGTTCAGCCCGTTCCGGCGGCGCTCGGCGCGGAGCGGTCGATGCGCCGCATGGCGGCCCGCAGTTCTTCACCGCTCAGCACCTGGCCGTCGCGGTTCAGCAGCGTCACCGGCCCGTCGTACCGCGCCCGCCGGAGCCGCTCCAGGAGTTCGTCGAGAGCGTGGTTGTCCGGGCCGCCCGGCCAGACGACCCCGACCAGCCGGCGTCCTGTCACTGAAATCCAATCGGCGAGATCACGCTGAACACACGCTTCACGGGCGTCGAGCCGCAAGCCGACGCACGGAGAATTCACGTGATCCAGAAAATCGGCCGCCTCCGCCGGCGTCGCGAGCCACTCGGGCGACGCCAGCTCCAGCGCCAGCGTCACTGCCGCGGCCTCCGCGTCAAATCGCAGCCGGCACAAGCCGGCGGCCAGCCCCGCCAGGCGTTCGGCACGCCCGGAAGAAACCGTCGCGCCGCACTCCTGCGCGGGCGGCAAGATCACGCAGGCGGCAGCACCCAGCCGCGCCGCGTGTGCGATGCGCTCGATCCACGGCTGGAGCGCCGCACGCGGCGCTTCGGCGGAGTCGCGCGCCAGCGCCCCGGCCGTAAAGGACGCGTCGCGGACCGCCGCGATGCGGAGTCCTCGCTCGCCCGCCGCCTGCGAGACCGCGAGCGTCTCGCCGGCGTCACCGCGGTTGCCCGGCCCCGCCGCGAACCACGGCTCCACAGCGCGGAAGCCCTGGGCCACGGCTTGATCCAGCGAGGGAATGAGCCGATCGGCGGTTCCCAAAGCAGGCAGCGGTGCGACCGAGAACATCGAGCCTTTTGCGCCTCTGACGGCGATAAAGCGCTGTGCAATTATGACTGCCCGCGGCCGGGAGTGAAACCAAGACGCGGTGACAGAACCGCGAGCGCAAGCGAATGCGGACGTTGAATTCCGGCGATCCCTCGCTCGCACTCGGGGATCGGACACACCCTAAGGAGGCCGGCAATCCCGGTGAGGGATTGCCGGCGCACCCGCACAGAGTTGCCAAAGCTCCCCTGACTGAGCCGCGCGACGTTGCCGCCGTCGCGGCCGTCGGCTGCGGCAACGGGCCGCGGCCGAGGCTCCAACACGGCAAGTATTCCAATGCGAGGCGGGCGAACCAAACGCGCCGCTCGGGGCCGACAAAATCTCGTCGCCGCGTTGAGCCGGACGGAGCGGGTGCTATAATTCGCCGCCTTCGAAACGCGCGCAGGGGCTCATACCAGCCGAAGCGGCTTTCTTTTGGGTAACGGCCGTCAAGTCTCAAGCAGCGACGGCGGGTCGCGGGAGAAAAGCCTGATGGAACCAATGGTCGCCAAGCGGATGTTTTTCACGCGCGGTGTGGGCAAACACCGCAATCGGCTGCAATCCTTCGAGGTGGCGCTGCGAAACGCCGGGATCGCCCAGCTCAACCTTGTGAAGGTCTCGAGCATTTTTCCGCCCGGCTGCAAGATCGTCTCGGCCAAGCAGGGGCTGAAGGAGTTGGTCCCCGGACAAATCGCGTTCGTGGTCATGGCCGAGGAGAACACGAACGAGCCGAACCGCCTGATCTGCGCCGGACTCGGACTGGCTATTCCGTCGGAGGGATCGCGCTTCGGATACATCTCCGAGCACCACGGCTTCGGCATGACCGAGGAGAAGACCGGCGACTTCGTGGAGGACATGGCGGCCAGCATGCTCGCCTCCACGCTGGACCTCGAGTTCGACCCCGACACCGACTACGACACGCGCCGCGAGATCTACCGCATGAGCGGGCAGATCGTCACCACCCGAAACATCGTCCAGACCGCCGAGGGCGACAAAAACGGTCTGTGGACCACGGTCGTCGCCGCCGCGGTGTTCCTCTTCAAATGACGCGGCCGCGGAGGTCCGGCGTGCCGCACGTCGTCCCAGACAACTTTCTGGGCCTGCCCGACGCGCTGTCGGACTACCGCACGGCGCGCTTCGCCGTCCTGCCGATCCCGTACGACGCGAGCACCTCGTACGCCGTGGGGACGCGCGACGGACCGCGCGCAGTGATCGCCGCCTCGCAGCAGGTCGAGCTGTACGACGCGGAACTGGGGCGCGACTCGAGCGCCTCGGGCGTAGCCACGCTGCCGCCGCTGGAGCCGGACGTGCGCGGCCCGCGCGAGATGCACGAGCGGATCTTCCGCGCCGCGCAACGCGTCGTAAAGGATCGCAAGTTCCTCATCGGACTCGGCGGCGAGCACAGCGTGACGTCCGGGCTGGTGCGGGCCGTCAAGAGCGCGTTCAAACGCCTCAGCGTGCTCCAGATCGACGCCCACGCCGACCTGCGCGACAGCTACCAAGGCTCACCCTACAGCCACGCCAGCGTCATGCGGCGGATTCACGACCTCGGCGTTCCCGCAGTCGCCGTGGGCATCCGCAACTATTCGGCGGAAGAAGCGCGCTGCATTCGGCAGCACGAGAAGCCGATCTTCAGCGGCCGGCAGTGCCATGCGTCGAGCACCTGGATCGGGCAGGCTGTCGGGCGTCTCACCGACGACGTGTACGTCACGATCGACATCGACGGCTTCGACCCCGCGTATGCCCCAGGCACGGGAACGCCGGAGCCAGGCGGACTCGACTGGCACCAGGTCACGGACCTGCTGGAGGCCGTGTCGCGCTCACGGCGCATCGTAGCCTGCGACCTGGTCGAAGTCCGGCCGATCCCGCCCAACAACGTCACCGAATTCCTGGCCGCCAAGCTCCTGTACCGCATCATCGGGCTGGTCCGACGCTAGCGCCCCGGTGCGCCGCCAGGCCCGGCTTGCCGCCACGCGCTCCGCGACGTAGCTTCCCGGAATGGTCACTGGCCCACCCGCGTCTGCGGCCCGGCCGTCGCGCTGGCTCCGAGCCGGTCTGCTGCTCGCGGCCCTGATCGCCGGCGTGTTCGCGCTGCGCGAACTGCTGCGCTTCTCCGCGCACCTGCCGCAAATCCGCTTTGGGGTGCTGCAATCCACAGACCGACTCGTCGCCGCCCGCGACCGCGTGCTGAGCTCCGGCGACCCCGCCGCACGCGAGGCCTGGAACACGCTCTATGCGAGCCGGATCGTCGTCGACGCGCTGCTCGGACGAAGCAATCTCAGTTCCGCCGAAGTCGAGGGCAGGTTGGCCGACGCAGCCGCACGCGTGCGCTCCAGCGCACTGGTTCGCGCCCACCTGGCGCTGGCCCGCGAGTGGTCCGGCGAGCGATCCGGATCATCCGCGCGCGAGCGCGCCACGTCCGTGCGTTTCATCCTCTCGGGAATGCAGCTCGCGGCGCTTGCGCACAAGCTTGAGGCGGCGATCACGGCCTTCGCGGCCGCGTACGGCGAAGCACGGCTCGGGGCGGCGACGGCCCGCGCCCTGGCCGAGCAGACCGTCGGCCACCAGCACGAGATGTTCGCACAGTTGCTTAGCGCGCGGTTTCGGGCCTTGGCCGAGGCGTGCGAGGCAGAGGGCGACGCAGACGGCGCGCGAAGCGTCCGTGCCGCGTTGGCGCGCATTCTACGCGCGTTCGTCCTGGAGCCCGGCCCCGCGAGCTTGCGGCTCTGCGCCGCAGCGCTGCTGGCGGACACCATCGCATCCGACGGCAGCACGCAATCGGCGCCGGCCGGCGCTGCGCTGACGGATGCCGCGCCACTTTCAATCGCACAGGACTTGCGGTCCTGGCGGCAGCAGTACCTCGACCGAATTCGGACGCTGCCGATCAGCGTGCTCGCCATCCGCAGCGAACCCGTGTTGTGCCTCGACGAATACGAGCGAGCGGTCCGATCGGTCGTCCGGTGCACCTGGATCGCGTCCGCGTTGGGCGTCTCGCTGCTCGTGACCGTGCTGGCGGGCTGGTGCTGGCTGACCGATCGCGGGCGGTGGAACGGCGCGCCGCGTGCGGCGCTCGTCGCCCTCCTGGCGACGGTCGTGCTATGCGCCGGATCCATGATCCTGGCCGCACTGCCGCTGGATTCGCTGGCGGAGGAGCTGCGGCGGGATTTCTCCTCGCCGCGCTACTGGTGGCGACACCCGTTCGTCGCGGCGGCGCTGACGCTCCTGATGCTGGCGGTCGCTCCGCTGGTTCGCCGCCGCGCGGCGGACGCGCGGCCGTCGCGACTCGGGGCGCTCGGCGCGGGCGCGACCCTCTTTACGCTGATGCTCTCGGCGGCCCTCGCGGCGACGTGCGGCATCGCCAGCGTTGCACTGGAACGATATGAGAGCAGCGCTGGGGTCGCCGATTCGCGATCCGTGGAGACCGTGCTGGGGGACAACGCAGAGCGCCTGCTGGTCGCCTTGCGCGCCTGGACGCCGTAGCGGCATCCAGACGCGCCCGACGAGAAAGACCGGTCAGAGACCGGTCCCCCACTCTTGACCGGTCCCCCACTCTTGACCGGTCCCCCACGCTTGACCGGTCCCCCACCTTTGACCGGTCCCCCGATTCCGATCGGTCTCCCAATTCCCAGTGCCCGACGAGAAAGACCGGTCAGAGACCGGTCCCCCACGCTTGACCGGTCCCCCACTTTCGACCGGTCCCCCACGCTTGACCGGTCCCCCACCTTTGACCGGTCCCCCGATTCCGATCGGTCTTTCAATTCCCAGTGCCCGACGAGAAAGACCGGTCGGAGACCGGTCCCCCACTTTTGACCGGTCCCCCACTCTTGACCGGTCCCCCACTTTCGACCGGTCCCCCACTTTCGACCGGTCCCCCACCTTTGATCGGTCCCCCAATTCTGACCGGTCCCGCCCAAAGTTGCTGCGAACTGACCGCTCGCCGTTTGGTCCGCGCCACGCAACGGCGATATTCATTCGCAGCCGGGGCGGTTGACGGATACGATCGGGCGCACGCCAATCTCGCAGGAGCCGGGGGCATGAAGACCATCATCGAGCCGTTCCGAATCAAGGTCGTCGAGCCGATCCGCATGACCACGCGCGAGCAGCGCGAGCGGATTCTGCGCGACGCCGGCTACAACCTGTTCCTGATTCACGCCGACGACGTGCTGATCGACCTGCTCACCGACAGCGGCACGGGCGCCATGAGCAGCCTGCAATGGTCGGGGATGATGCGCGGCGACGAGTCCTACGCCGGCGCCAAGAGCTGGTACGTGCTCAAGGAGCAGGTGGAGAGCCTCACGGGCATGCCGCACGTGTTGCCGACGCACCAGGGCCGGGCCAGCGAGCGAATCCTCTTCGAGCTGGTCGGCGGCCGCGGCAAGGCCGTGCCGAACAACTGCCACTTCGACACCACGCGCGCCAATATCGAGCACACCGGGGCGAAGGCCGTAGACCTGGTGATCGCGGAAGGTCGCCATCCGCGCGTCCGCCATCCGTTCAAGGGCAATATGGACCTGGCGCGGCTGGAAGCGTTCATCCGCGAAACCGGCCGCGAGAACATTCCGCTCGTGATGTGCACGGTGACGAACAACAGCGGCGGCGGCCAGCCGGTGAGCCTGGAGAACCTGCGTGCGATTCGTGAAATTTGCACGCGGCATCAGTTGCCGTTCTTCCTCGACGCCTGCCGCTTCGCCGAGAACGCCTGGTTCATCAAGGCACGCGAGCCGGGCCAGCAAAGCCGCAGCGTGCGCGAGCTCGTCCGCGAGATGTTCGACCTGGCCGACGGCGCCACGATCTCTGCCAAGAAGGACGGGCTGGTCAACATCGGCGGGCTGCTCCTGCTGCGCGACAACGAGCTTGCCCGCCGCGCAGATGAACTGCTGATCCTCACGGAAGGCTTCGTCACGTACGGCGGCATGGCCGGACGCGATCTGGAGGCCATGGCGCAAGGGCTGGAGGAAGTCACGCACGAGGACTACCTGCACTACCGCATCCGCAGCACCGAGTACCTCGGCGAGAAGCTGCTCGCCGCGGGGATTCAGATCGTCGAGCCGCCGGGCGGACACGCGATCTACATCGACGCGGCCGAGTTTTGCCCGCACATTCCGCGGGAGAGGTTCCCCGGGCAGGCGCTTGTTGTGGCGCTTTACCGAGAGGCGGGCATCCGTAGCGTCGAGATCGGAAGCGTGATGTTCGGCAAGGGCGGCGTCCCGCCGGCGATGGAGCTGGTGCGGCTGGCGATTCCGCGGCGCGTGTACACGCAGAGCCACATCGACTACGTGGTCGAGGCGCTCGTGGAGTGCCACCGCAAACGCGGCGAAATCCGGGGAATGGAGATCGTGTGGGAGCCGCCGTCGCTGCGGCACTTCACGGCGCGCTTCCGGGAAGTGTGAAGCGCGGGGAAGGCAACGACGGCGGTCCGCGCAGACGTGCCCGCTTGTGGATTTCAGACGGGAGACTGGGGGATCTCACGTGCCGCTTTCGGCTTCCCACGCGCTTCGCCCGGCGGCATGGACGAGGATTCGGCCGACGCCTTCGATTCGTCGGCGGCGTCACGCCGCGCGGGGCGGCCTGTGATTTCATTCGTCCACTCATGACTCTTATTCGCACTGAACATACCCGCCAAGCCGGGGCCGCCGGGGCTGGACGATCGTTTCCGCCCGCGCCGCGAATGATCGCCGCTGCGCCGAACGCGCGAGAGCACTTGTGTAAACCGCACCGCCGATTCCGTTGCCGCGCGTTGGGCGGCC
>JABRWC010000081.1:0-8841 GCA_039961675.1 Phycisphaerae bacterium | reverse complement strand
CGTCTGCACGCACTGCGGTTCGAACCGTACCGCCAAAACCTCGCCTGGGAAGCGGCCCGCGCCCTGGATGACGCCGGCGTCGCGGAGCACGCCGGGCGGCTCTACTCACACGCCCTCGCGCTCCGGGCTCGCGCGGGCGTCGCAGACGAACTGGATCCTCTGCAACTGCTGGCGCTTTCCGAGAATGCGGTTGCGCGGCGTGACACTGCCGCGGCGCTCGAATTCGCGCGCCGGGCCGTTCGCGGCGAAGCGCTGCCCCTCGAGGCGGCCTGGTACGTGCTGTGGCTCCAGGAGCGCATCGGGTCGCCCGTGTTGGCTCGGATATTCCGCAACCGGATCGTCAGCGGCGTACGTTCGGCCGAGGAGCAGCGCCGGGCCGAGCCGAACGTCGTCGCGCAGGCCGGCTGGTACTACTGCGTGATGGAACCAGACTTCGGCCGGGCCGCCGGGCTGGCCGAAGAGGCGCTAGCGCGAGCGCCGGACAACGTCGTCGCTCGGCGCGTGATCGGCTGGGTGCTTGCCGAATCCGGGCGCATCGGCGAAGCCGTCTGCGAGCTCGAACCAATCGCCCCGCAGGATGCGTACGCCGCATACCGCCTGGCCACGATCCTGCTCGAGCGTGGCGACCTCGGCGCGCCGGCACGACTCTACCGGGAGTTGAAGCGCCGCCCGATCTCCGGCTTGGCGCGCGAGCTGTTTGATGAGCTTTTCGATTGCGAAGGCGCTTCGGCGGCAGCGCCGTGGCGCCTTGCCGACGCCGCGGCTGCGGCTGACGCGTTCAATTGGCGCGTGCTCGAATTCGCGTCGGACCCGCAAGCGTTCATCGCTGTCGAGGCTGCGCCGGTAGATGCAACGCTGCGCTTCGGCGAACCGTGGCTGGTCGATTTCACGCTGACCAACCGGGCCGAGTTTCCCATGCTGCTCGGTCCCGACGCGCTGCTCAACCCTGTCGCGCTGTTGTTCGTGCGCGTGCAGGGCGAGCAGGTGCGCGAGTTCCCCGCCGCGATGATCGTGCACCTCGACGGCATCCACGTGCTTCGTCCGGGTGAATCCGTCCGCCGCCGCCAACGCGTCGACGCCGGGCCGATCCGCAAATTTGCGCGCCTGGCGCCGGAGCAGTCGCTGCGCGTTTCCGTCGTGGCCCTGCTCGATCCTGTGCAGATGCCCGACGGCACGTGGCGCGCCGGCCCGGCCGGAACCAGCATGCGGCCGGCGTTCCTGGACCGCCTGGCGGCGCCGGCGTCGCGCGACGCATGGGACATGTACGACGCCGCACTTGCCGGCGCCTCGGAGCTTGATCGCGCCCGCGCGCTGGAGTCGATGGCCGCCTTGCTGGGGCGACACCAGCGCGCTCCCCACGACCCGTCGGCCGCAAGGGGGCCTGCGATTCCAGGCGAGCGCTTGCGCCGACGCCTGCTTCAGAGCTTGCAGGGCGCCGCGTGGGAAACGCGCGTCCTGGCGCTGGATGCGCTGACCGCCGCCGGCCTCGACGCGGGATTAATTTCCGCCGCGAATGAGTGCATGCGCCACGAACACTGGCTGGTGCGCTTGATGGCCGTGCGGCTGCTGGCGCGGCAGGGCGAGGCCTTCGCGGAGACCGCCGCGCGGGTCGCCGCGGAGGACGCCGACGAATTGGTCCGCGAACTGGCCGCGAGTTATTGCGAACGTTGGCAGACATCGCCGCAAAGCGGCCCGGCCGCCGTACCATCGGCTCCGTAAGCGGGGAGCAGGAAGCGCACCGGCGTCCCGCCGGGAGGTGGGGAGCGTCGGCGTCCCGCCGGCGTGAAGGAAGGGACGAAGGGGCTCCGCGTGAAGCCACGGGGCAGGCTCCGGGACGGAGGGACGGAGGGCACGAGGCGGGGAACCCGGATCGGGGAGCCGGGATCGAAGCGCGTGTGCGGAACGCCGTCGGGTCGGCGATCCTGACCCCTCGCGGAACCGAAGGGCCGCCCCGCAAACTGCCGCCCGGGGTTCGGGTGCGCTCGCTGGCGCTTGCCGTTCTGATGCGCGTCTGGGCGCTCGCGGTTCTGAAGGGGGCGCTGCGGACTGGTGTGGAGACATCCCAGTTGCGACGACCCGTTCATGCAACGGTGCGCTTGCCGGGCAGAAGTTCCGATAAGGCAGGAAGGGCACCGGCCGGCGGTTTGACGCGGCCCGTGCGGCAGTGATACAACCCGACGACGGCGCGGTCGGCTGGCGGTCTGCCCGGCCGCGGGTCTACGGGTCCACCCAACGAGTGCGGACGTGCTCGCGAAGGCTTTCCGTGCACATGTACGGGCGCTTCCAATGCTGGCGCTGGTCGCATTGCTGTGCGGCTGCGCCGTGAGCCGGCCGTTCGCGCAGCTCCACCTCGACCGCGGCGAGCGCGCGTTGCAAGAGGACGACCTTCAGGCCGCGCTGGCCGAGTTCCAGGAGGCCGTGCGGCTCGATCCGCAGCTTGCGGAGGCTCATTTCAAGCTCGGGATGGCATACAAGGAGGCCGGCCGGCTCGATGATGCGGCCGAATCGCTCGAGCAGGCGGTGCGCATCGAGCCGCTCAACTACACGTCCGTGTTCGAACTGGGTGAGGTCTACCGCGCGCTTCAGCGCATGGCGCAGGCGATCCGGGCTTACCTGCTGGCGTGCGACATCGAGCCGACCAACTTCGAGCCGCGCTACCGGCTGGCGGTCGTCTACCACGCCGCGGGCGACCTGAGCCAGGCCATCGAGAGTTACCGCAAGGCGCTCGAACTGAACCCCAGGCACGCGCAGGCGTGGAGCAACCTCGGCGCCGCGGAAGACGCGCAGGGCAATACGTACGAGGCGATTCGGGCGTACAAGCGATCGCTGGAATGCGACACGAGCCAGCCGGTGGTGCTCGTGAACCTGGCGACGGTGTACCTGAACCAGGAGCGCTTTTCCACGGCTCGCGCGACGCTGGAGAAGGCGATCGAGCTGGCGCCGGACCTGTCGGTCGCGCATGAACGGCTCGGATACTGCAACTGGCGCGAGCAGCGCCTGGACGAGGCCGCGCGGTGTTACGAACGCGCCATCGCCCTGAACCCGCGGAACGGTGCGGCGCATGCGGGGCTGGGCGTGGTGCGAATGACGCAGTACCTGACCGACGGCGCGCAGTCGCGCCGCCGGGATGAAGCGATCGAGGCTTGGCACCGCAGCCTGGAGATCGACCCCGAGCAGCCGCGCCTGCGCACGCTGATCGAAAAATACCGCGTCCGCCCCGAAGCGCCGGCGATCCAGTTGGATGACACATCCAGGCCGCCGCCGCCGCAGCCCTGACGCCGCAACACTGACGCCGCAGCCCCGACACCGCAGCCCTGACACCGCAGCCCTGACGCGGCAGCCCTGACGCCGCAGCCCTGACGCCGCACGGCGTCGGCGTTCGGCGGGACGCCGACGCTCCCCATCGTCACCCCCGCGCAGGCGGGGGGCCAGCGTTGGCGGGGAACAGGGTCTTGCCTGGATTCCCGCCGGCGCGGAAACGACGGAACTGCTGCCGTGACTCCTGCATCCGCGCAACGGCGTCAGGCGGCCGACATCGAGTCCTGCCGCACGTCGCTGACGATTTGGCCGTCGCGGAACGTGACGTGACGCTCGGCGAACGCGGCGATGTCCGGCTCATGCGTGACCAGCACGATGCTCACCTGCTGCTCGCGGCTGAGCGACTGGAACAGCCGCATCAGCTCCTCGCTGGTCTTCGTGTCCAGGTTCCCCGTAGGCTCGTCAGCCAGAATCAGCGGCGGACGCGTGACGAGGGCACGGGCGATCGCGACGCGCTGCTGCTGCCCGCCGGAAAGCTGGTTCGGATGGTGATGCAGACGGTCGCTCAGGCCGACGAGGGCGAGCATCTCCTCGGCCCGGCGGCGGCGCTCGCGACGGTGCACTCCCTGGTACGTCAGCGGCAGGGCCACGTTGTCCACGATGTTGGTTCGCGACAGCAGGTTGAAGCTCTGAAACACGAAGCCGAGCCTGCGGTTGCGCAGCGCGGCGAGCTGAAGCCGCGAGAGCTGATCCACGCGCACGCCTTCGAGCGTATAGGCGCCCGAGGTGAGCCGGTCGAGGCAACCGAGCAGGTGCATGAAGGTGGATTTGCCGGAGCCGCTGGGACCGGTGATGGCGACGAACTGCCCGCGCGGGATGGTGAGCGACACGCCGCGCACCGCCGGAACTTCAACCGGCCCGCTGCGGTAGATTTTCCAGGCGTCGCGGATGTCAATGAGCGTTGGCTGCACAGGTCACCGGTTCGAGCGGCCGTCCCGCGGGCAAGCGGCGGGCGTCAGAATCCACGCGGCATCCGCGGCGTGCCGCCGGAGGAGGCGCGGCGCGCGTTGTAGTCCCAATCCACCACGACCGCGTCGCCCTCGGCCAGCTCGCCGCCGATGATTTGCGTGACGACGCCGTCGGTGATGCCGGTCTGAACCGGGACTTCGACCAGTTCGCCGGCGGCGAGCTTGAAGACGCGCGAACGCGGGGCCTGGCCGCGCTGGGGGCGGAAGTCGACCTGCACCGGCTGCACACTGGGGTCGAAGCGCAGCGCTGCGTTGGGAACCACCAGCACGTCGGCGGCCTTGTTCACCTCGAACTGGATCGTGGCCGTCATTCCCGGCCGCAGCAGCAGGTCGGGGTTGTCAACGTCGATCATGGTCTGGTACGTGACGACGTTGTTCTGGACCGTCTCGGCGAAGCGGACCTGCGAGACGACGCCGCGGAAGCGTTGCTCCGGAAACGCGTCCACGCGGAATTCGGCGGTCATGCCCTCGCGGATGTTGCCGATGTCGGTCTCGCTGACCGCCGCATTAACCCGCATCTTTCGCAGGTCGTTGGCGATCGTGAAGAGCGTCGGCGCCTGCAACGAAGCGGCGACGGTCTGGCCGGCGTCCACGTCGCGCGAGATCACCACGCCGTCGATCGGCGCGCGGATGATCGTCTTTTCGAGCTCGATCTGGGAGAACTGGAGCTGCGCCTCCGCCTCCTTGACCTGGGCCTGCGCGGCGTGGAGGGCCGCGAGCGCCTCCTGGTTCGTCGCCCGGGCCGATTCAAGCTCCGTGTCGGAGGCGGCCTGGCGCTTGTGCGCGTTGGTGATGCGCTCCAGGTCCAGTGCCGTCTGGGTCAGCCGCGCTTCGGCCTGCTCGACGCCCGCACGCGCGACGGCGACCGAAGCCTCGCGCTGCGAGATTGTGGCCTTGATGCGGTCCTGGTCCAGCTCGGCGAGCACGTCGCCGGCGCGGACCTCGGCGTTGAAGTCGAAGTACCAGCGCGTCACCGTCCCGCTGACCTGCGAGCCGACCAGCACTTTGATCAGCGGCTCGACGAAACCGGTCGCCGTGACGGTGGAAACCACGGTCGCCCGGCGTACGGCCTCGGTTCGATAGCGCGCGGGCGGTTCGGCGCGGCTGAACGCGCGGTAGCCGTAGTACGATCCGACGCTGAGACCGACCAGGACCAGCAGGACCAGGAAACTTCGCATAGTCACCCGCTTGCTCTGCTGCTCGTTGTTCCGCGCGGTGCCCCCCCCGGGGCGAGAGCAGTGGACGACACGATTCTACGGCAATCCGGCGGATGCGTACGAGCGTCCGCGGTCCGCGCGAGTAAAGAAGTGTAACCCGTACGGCGCGGCGGGGGGCCGCCGCCCGGCCGCCGGCGCGGTTTGCCTCCCGCAAGCCGGCCGGGTATATGGCGGGGTGCTTTGGTGCCTGGCGTTTGGGCGGCGGATGCCGCCTACCTGAGCAAAAGGCTCGCCTTGTACAAGCTGTTCCTGACGCTGCGGTATCTGTCGAAACGGCGCATCGCGTTCTTCGCGATCGCCGCCGTTACGCTGTGCGTGGCGATGGTGCTGGTCGTGATGAGCGTGATGGGCGGCTGGCTGGACCAGGTCAAGAAGCGGGCGCGCGGACTGCTGGGCGACGTGATCGTGGACAACAGCGCCTACTCCGGGTTTCCGCTGTACGAGGAGTTCATCGACGAGATCGAGAAGTGGCCGGAGGTGGCGCGGGCGACGCCGGTGCTGTACACCTGGGGCCTGGTGCGCTTCGCGAACACCGGACAGAACGGCACGGTGCGCGTGGTCGGCATCCGGCTGAACGAGGTGTACGAGGTCAACGCGTTCAAGTCCAGCCTGTTCTACGAGACCTACTACCCCGGAACAACGGCGCTTGAGGAGCAGCAGCAGCCATTGCTCGGACTCGACACCGATGCGCCGCCGATCCAGCTCTCCGACGAGCAACTCGTCCCGCCGCCGCGCCTGCCCGAACCGTACCAATCCGCGCTGGAACGCGCCCGGCGCGAGCACTATCAGCGGACCGGCGGCGTGCTGGACGACGCGACCAGCACCGACTCGGACATGAACGAGCTGCTGCGGGCGAACGGCCGTCCGATTCTGCCCGGCGTGTTCGACCTGCATCTCGACGGCGAGCGCAACGAGCCGGTGCTCAGCGGCAATCCGCTGCCGGGAGTGATCATCGGCCGCGACATGATCGCGCAGCGCGAATCGGACGGCCGGTACCGGCGCTTCGAGTCGTATCCCAAGGGCTGCCCGGTGGAGCTGACGCTCTGGGCCACGAGCGTCGGCGGAAGCGTGGATCCCGTTCCGCTCAAGAAGAAGTTCCGCTACGCCGACGACTCGCGGACCGGCATCTACGAGATCGACTCGCAGCACGTCTACGTCGACTTCGACCTGCTCCAGGCGCTGCTCCAGATGAACGCGGCGGATCGCGTGGACGCCGAGGGAACGGTCATCGGCAAGGTCCCGCCGCGCTGCTCGCAGATTCAGATCAAGCTGCGGAACGGTCTTGCGCCGAACGAAGTTCTGGCGCTGTGCCGGCGGATGGAGGAGGTGTTCACGCGGCTGCTGGACGACCCGCGCTTCGAGCTGGACATGCACGAGCGGCGGCTGGTGTCGCTGATCCGGGCCATGACCTGGGAGCAGTCGCAGGCGCACATCATCGCCCCGGTGGAAAAGGAGCGGATTCTGGTCACGATCCTGTTCGGGATCATCTCGCTGGTCGCTGTGGCGTTGGTGCTGTGCATCCTGTACATGATCGTGCTTCAGAAGACGCGCGACATTGGGATCGTGAAGGCGGTCGGAGCGTCCAGCGGGGGGGTGGCGCTGATCTTCCTCTTCTACGGCGCGGCCGTGGGCGTTGTCGGGGCGCTGCTCGGTACAGCACTGGGAACGCTGTTCGTGCGCAACCTGAACGAGATTCAGGACTACCTCATCTCCATCAACCCGTCGTGGCGCGTCTGGGACCTGAAGGTCTACTCGTTCGATCGCATTCCCAGCGTCGTCGATCCGTGGGACGCGGCACAGATCGCGCTCATCGCCGTGCTCGCGGCGACCGCCGGCTCGCTGGCCGCCGCGTGGCGGGCGGGGGGAATGCAGCCGGTGGAGGCGATCCGCTATGAGTAAAGCGGCGCCGCATCCCGGAATCGCCCGCACGGCTGCCGCTGAGGCGCGGCCTGCGCTGCCGCTTGGCGACGTGATCCTGCGGGCGAACGGACTGCACAAGTCGTTTGCAATGGGCCGGGCGCCGCTGGTGGTGCTGGCCGATTGCAGCCTGTCCGTCCAGCGCGGCGAGTTTGTCGCCATCATGGGCAAGAGCGGCAGCGGCAAGAGCACGCTGCTGCACGTGCTCGGGGCGCTGGACGTGCCGCAGCGCGGCGAGGTTCTGTTCGAGAATGAGCCCGTGTTCGCGCCGCCGGAGCGCCGTCGGCTGCGGAGCGGCCTGACGGACGTATTCTCGGCGGCGGAGCGGCGGCGGAACCGGCTCCGCGCGCGGGCGTTCGGCTTCGTGTTCCAGTTCTACCACCTGCTTCCCGAGCTGAACGTGCTCGAGAACGTCATCCTGCCGCGGATGATCATCTGTCCAGTGCTGAGCTGGGCCGGGCGGCGCGCGGCCGTTCGGCGGGAAGCGGCCGAGCTGCTCGATCGTGTGGGCCTGGCGCAGCGCCTGCGCCACAAGCCGAACGAACTTTCAGGCGGGGAGCGGCAGCGCGTCGCGATCGCGCGGGCGCTCATCAATCAACCGCAAGTGCTGCTGGCCGATGAGCCGACGGGAAACCTCGACGCCGAGGCCGGCGAGAATATCCTGGAAATCCTGAAGCGGCTGCATGCAGAGAGGCAGACGATCGTGATGGTCACGCACGATCCGGGGGTGGCCGAGCGTGCCGATCGGGTGTTGCGCCTGGAAGCGGGGCGGCTGCACCCGGCATGAACGGTTGCGTCAGTGCGGCTCGCGCGCCAGGTTGCGGTTCCAGCTCGGGATGACGATCTTCACGTCCTTGGTGCCGTTCGGGACGCACTGGCAACCCAGGCGCGACTGCGCGGTGAGGCCGTAGGCCTCTTCGAGCTGATCCTCTTCGTCCTCGGTCGATTCGTTGCACGAGTCCGCGCCTTCCTTGACGATCACGTGGCAGGTGCTGCATGCGCACACGCCGCCGCAGGCGTGGTCCAGCTCGATGCCGTGGGCCATGCAGATGTCGAGGATGCTGCCGGGCTGCCCGTGATCGCCGTAGGGAATCTTGGCCGGGTCGACTTCGATGACATGCTCGACGCCGTGCTCGTCGACGATCCGCAGATTGTACTTGCGGGTCGGGAGCTGAGTTTCCGCTTCGCGGATGTATGGATTCTGTCCGCCCATATTCGATTGCTCCCCGGCGGTTCGTGCCGCCTTCTGGATTCGAGGCGCGCCGCCGACACCAGATTCTAACCCGCTGAGCGGGGGAACTCGCCGGCAGCTTGCCGGCCGCGCCGCCTGGATTCCCGCCTTCGCGGGAATGACGTTGGGGACACGGCTCCGGACCATGGGGGACCGGCCTCCAGGCCGGTCTACTTCATCGCAATGGCCC
>JABRWC010000080.1:0-7676 GCA_039961675.1 Phycisphaerae bacterium | reverse complement strand
CTTCGGCGGCGGGGGCGGCGGCCGATTCGGCGGAGGAGGGCGCGGTGGCGGCTGGTAGGCAGTGTTCCAAGTGCGGCGCGTGGGTGGCCGAACCGTCGGCCCGGTTCTGCAACACGTGTGGAGGCCCTCTGGTCATGAAAGCAAGATCGAGCGTCGCGGGAGTGCTGGTTGGAATCCTGGTCACGCTGGCGGTCGTCGCGTTCGTCATCGGCGGCTGCGCGTACAGCGGCTACAACCGGGCCGTGCGGCTGGACGAGCTGGTCCGCCAGAACTGGGCGCAGGTCGAGAACATCCTGCAAAGCCGCTACGACCTGGTCCCGAACCTCGTGGAGACGGTGAAGGGCTACGCGGCGCACGAGCAGCAGATTTTCACCGCGGTGGCGGAGGCGCGAGCCCGCTACCTCGAGGCCGCGCGCGGCGGGTCGCAGTCCGACCGCATCGACGCCGCGAACCGGTTCGAAGTCGCCCTGCGTCCGCTGCTGACGCTCCAGGAGAACTACCCGCAACTCAAGGCGCAAGAGGGGTTTGTGCGGCTGATGGACGCGCTGGAAGGGACCGAACGACGCCTGGCCGTCGAGCGCATGCGGTACAACGAGGCCGTCGGCACGCTGAACACGTATGTGCGCGGCATGCTCGGGCGCGTCTTCTGCTCGTGGGCGGGCGTCAAGGAGGCGAAGTACTTCGAGGCGCCCCAGGAGGCCCGTACCGCGCCGAAGGTCGACTTTGGCGGGGGGGCGAAGGCACCGTAAGCGATGCCGCGGCGCTCGCGGATGCTCGCGGTTCTGAATGGAGCTTGCCGATAAAGAACGCGCTGCATGCAGACGCGAATTCAAGCCCCCAGGAAGAAAGTCTCGGATGCGTTCGCCGAGATCGCCACGAGCTTCACGGCCGAGACGATTTCGATCGGGGCGCTGCTGGAGCTGATCGGCCAGCAGGGGATGCTGGCGATGTGCATCCTGGCCAGCGTTCCCTTCCTGCTGCCGATCTCGATCCCCGGCACCAGCACGCCTTTCGGGCTGCTTATCATTCTGGTCGGGATCGGCATCACGGCCGGGCGGATTCCCTGGCTGCCGCGTGCGTTGCTCCGTCGCGAAATCTCGGCCAGCCGGATGAAGCAGGTGCTGCAAAGCGGCGCGAAGCTGTTTCGGCGCGTCGAGCGGCTGGTCCACCCGCGGGCCACCTACCTGGTCGAAGGTTCGGTGGTCAGCCGGTTGAACGGCATCGCCCTGGTCGCGGCCGGGTTCCTGCTGATGCTGCCGATCCCCATCCCCGGCACGAACACCCCGCCAGCGTGGGCGGCGCTGCTGCTGGCCGCGGGAATCCTGGAGCGCGACGGGTGGTTTGTCGCGGCCGGGTACGGCGTACTGCTCATTACGACGGCGCTTTTTGGCGGCTTGGCCGTGGCGGCGTTTTTCTTCGGCGCCGAACTCAACGCGCTCTTAGGGGCGTGGCTGGGTACATAGGTAGTTGTTGATTCGCGGCTTGTGCGTCGCCGGGCGGAGGCGCTTGCTCCCGCTCGCGGCTCAGGAAGTATGGCACGAAGCCCCGGCGCTGCGATGAAGGTGCGGGCGGGACGCCCGTGCTCTCCGCGCGGTCGGGGCCTACGGATTTCCGCCGGACGGCCGTGACTGTGCGTTGCCCTCGTCGTCGTCCGTGCGGGTCTGCACGTAGCCGAGAGCCTGAAGCCGGCGCATCACGTCTTCGCTGCTCGTCCCCGGCTCGATGTCGCCGCCGACCCACGCGCTCCGAACGCCAAGCGTCGCTCCGTCCACCCAGGCGATCGCCGGCGGCTCACGGAACAGCGACCCGATGACCTTTCCATCCATTTCGCGCCACACCGGTACGCCGAGCAGTTGCAGCAGCGTCGGCGTCACGTCGAGGATGGACGCCTGTTCACGTCGCCCGCCGCGACGGATCGACGGCCCGGCCGCCAGCAGCACGCCCGTCCGCTCGTGCTCGGGGAAGGGCACGGGCAGCTTCGCCGCGGTCGGTCGGACGTAGTAGGGCCGGCACAGAAACCGGCGGTCGGCCTCCAGCAGGATTTCCGGCAAGTCGGCGGCGGCGGGTCCGGGGTACAGCTCCTCCATGCGCCAGGCGCGCACAAATACCGGCTGGTCGCTTCCAGGGAGGCGCGCCGCCAGCAGGCGGTCGATCAGCTCGGCGGCCGCTGCGCCGCGCTCTTCGGGCGACACGATGCCTTGCGGCTCGCGTCCGCGCAGGTTCAGGCGCAGCGCGGCGAAATGCCCCTCGGTGCTGTCGCAGTACGCGGTGGTCTGCGACATGTCGATGCGGCGCAGGTCCTCGGCCTGGAGCGCCGCGAACGTCTCGGACATCGGCCGCGAGCCGTCCGCCGCGAGCGGCCCGCCGTCGGCTTTTAGTTTCAGCACGCCGATCTCGGCCAGCAGCGCGTGCACGCTGAGCTGGTGCGTGTACAGTCCGAAGCCGTGGTCGGACAGGACGATCACGTCGGTCTGCGGGCCGGCCGCGGCGCGTAGCCGCCCAAGCGCGTCGTCGAGTCGGACGTAGTGGTCGGCGATGGGGCCGAAGGTCTGGCCGCTGTACAACCGGTGCGAAAGCACGTCGAGGCTCTTGTAGTTCGTAATCAACAGGTCCCAGGCGGAGTGCTGCGCCAGGCTGCACAGGATGTCCGTGCGGACCGCGTGGTCCTGCTCGATCCGTTCGGTCGTGATCGGCCGCGCCTCGCGCCAGGCGTCGAGGTCCGGCTGAAAGCCCAGGCCGCGAAGAGTGTCCGCCAGCCCCGGCGGGTAGGCGTAGTCCGCGTCGAACGGCGCCAGCATGCAGCCGAAGTTCACGCCGAGCACATTCTCCGGCGGATAGGTGATCGGCACGCTGACGACGTGCGTACGCCGGCCGTAGTGGCCGAGGATATTCCAGATTGCCGGGAACTGCCGCGAGCGCGAGCTGACGAGTTGCAGGTCGTACGAACCGGGCGCCCGGCCGAAGAACCCGAATACGCCGGACTTGCCGGGGCCCACGCCGGTTACTGCGGAGACCCAGGCTTCCGACGAGACCGGGATCACCGTCGATTCCAGCTCGTATTGCGCGCCGTCGTTGATCAGCTTCTGAAGGTTCGGCAGACGCCCCTCGTCGAGCAGAGGGTCGATCATGTTGAAGGTTGCGCCGTCCCAGCCGACAACCAGCACGCGATGTTGCGGCGCCCCGGGCGGCGTGACGTACGGTCGCAGGGCGCGCGTGACGGGATCGGCCGGGTTCGCGTCACGCGAGCAGCCGACCGCGAGCAAGACCGCCACGGACGCTATGCGCGTCAATCCCGGCGCGAACCCGCCGGGACGCTTCGCCGCGCCGCGCGGCCGTGCGTTCCGCGCAGCGGGCGACGGGATTGGTGCAGCGATCTTCAGCTTCCGGGACACGCAACGCCCCCACAGAAAAATCCGGCGCGTCATGGGCGAGTCACGCGAATAGTGTAGCAGCCGGCGGGCGGGCTGAGACACGCAGCGCGCGGGACCGGCGCGTTCGCACCGTGGCGTACGTGCGGTCTTTGTCCGCGACGGCGTCCGCCGACCCGCGCCCGCGAGGGGAGCGTTGGCGTCCCGCCGGCGCTCCAGCCGCGCCAACGAGCGAGCTTCAATCCGAACCCCGCACAGGAGTGCGGGGCGCGTTGGATCTCGGGCCCCTTGCCTACGCGCGGGGCTCGGCTGGGACGCCTGCTTGCGCGCGACGCTCGGTCGGGACACGCTGCTTACGCGCGGGCTCGGGTCGCGATCCGCAAGCCGACGACGAGAAACGCCGGGAGAAACAGCGTCCACGGGAAACAGATGCCGAACGGGAAGAAGAAGTCCGTGAACCCGCCGGAGAAGAAGCCCAACTCCGTGCCGCGATAGCGCGCCGAATCCGCGCAGCCGCTGAGGCCCGCGTCGAGCAGCTCCTGCTCGCTCGTGATCGTGACGATTCCCAGCGACACCGGCGAATCCGGGTCCTGTCCCCCGACGGTCTGGAACGCCAGATCGGACAGCACCCACAGAGCGCCCTCGCGCAGGCCCGCGCGCCGCACGAGGCCCGGGTGCTCGATCCGCCCGCGCTCGCGGAGCGACGTCGCGCCAAGCTCGATCAACTGAAGCGCGTCCACGTACTCGCCGCGGTCCGAGTCGAAGCGGCTGAACGGCAGCAGGATCAGTCCCGCGTCCTCGATTACCTTCAGCGCCTTCTCGTCGACCGTGGCTTCGGAAACCGTGTCGAAGCTGCCCGCCTCGCCGACGATGATGCGCGACAGCTCGGACGGGCTGGCAGGGTCGGACACGTCGTACAGAGCGACCGCCGGGCGCACGCCGTTGGTGTCGTCGAATCCGACGCCCACCAGACGCTCGCCCAGCGGCACGAGGTGCGTGCTGTATCCGGGCACTTCGAGGTTGCCCGCGAGCTGCGGGTCGGCGGGGTCGGACAGGTCCATGACGAACAACGGATCGACCTGGAGGAACGTGACGGCGTATCCACGCGCGCCGTCGAACCGGACCGCGCGGAGACTCTCGCCGCTGACGATCGGCAGCTCGGCGATGCGGACGATCTCGTCCGGGTTCCGCACGTCGTAGGTGTACAGGCGCACCGCCCGCGACAGCGCGCCGCTGATGAACTCTTCCGTGACGATGCGGAACGTCCCTTCGAACTCGTCCGCGAAGTAGCGGTTGTAGACCAGGCCCGGCACGCGGAACTGGTCGCGCGGCGCGATCCGGCCGTCCGGGTCGCTGATGTCCACGTACGACACGAGCGTCGTCTCCGGCACGTCCGGGTCGGGCCCGAGCACGTACATCGCGGTCTGGCTGACATGGATGTCGAGCGAGGTGCCGCTGAAGACTTCGGTCTCGACCGCCACGGCGTTCGCCGGGTCGCCGATGTTGATCGACGTGACGAACACGCCCGGGCGGTTCGGATCGAGCGCGGGTTGGGTCGTGGATTGGCTCGTCGGCTGCGACGCCGGCGTATCATCAACCTGCGAGCGGCCGCTGCCCAACTGCCGGTTGCCCGCCGCGTACAGCACGTCGCCGACGCGGCGGCTGGCGCTGACGAACCCGTCGAAGTCGAGCTGCGACAGGATCGCGGGCGCCTGCGGGTCGCTCACGTCCACCACCCACAGCCGGCTGCCTTCGAACTCAGGCCGGATCACGCCCCCGAACTCCGCCTGGGCGAAGCCGACCGGCTCGCCCGCGCACCAGAGGAAATCGGCGGCCGTGAAAATGTACGCGCGGCCGTCGCGGACGAAAAGCTCGACGCCGCGGCCGGACAGCGGCAGTCCGCCCGCAAGAATCGGTGCCGACAGGCTGCGCGCGTCGATGATCCGCAGGCCCTTGTACGGATTTACGAGGTAGAAAAAGCCGTCGATCTCCTTCACGATGTCGGCTTCCTCGATCTCGCGCGCCAGGTCGACCTCCGGCTGGCCTGGCTCGTTGTCCTCGTCCGCCGGCGCGCCGGCGTCGGGCACGGTGCAGCCGATGACCGCCAGCAGCGGGAGCATGAGACTGGCTGCGCGACCTGCGTGACGGCGATGCGTCGCGCGGTGAACATGCGCGGACATCTGGATTCTCCAAGGATGCACCCGGGCCACGTTGGACCGTTGACGTGTCTGTACGCAATTGTACGACGCCACAAGTGGGCGACAAGCGGAGTAACGGGGCCGAGGCGCGCGTCTTGCGATGCCGGCAGGCGCGTGCGGCGTGTGCCGCGGCGCTGCGTAACGCCGAATCAACGCTCGCTTGCGCTCGCAAATCCGGGCGTCCGCGCTTGCTTGCGCTCGCGGTTCTGGGGGGCGTGGGCGGTTGTGGGCGAGCGCGTTACGATTGACGCACACTCACCGGGAGGCACTTGGATGAACGCTCGACTCTCGCGGCTTCACGCGGTTCTCGGCTCGGCCGCAGTTCTCACGCTTTCGATGACGACGCCGGGGCCCGCCGCGCTCGCGCAAACCGGCGCGGCTCCGCCGGCGCTTTCCGCCGCCGAACGCGCCGCCGGATGGCGGCTGCTCTTCGACGGGAACAGCACGGCCGCTTGGCGTACGTACCGCGGTAAGGCGTTCCCCGACAAGGGCTGGACGATCGACGCCGGCTGCCTGAAGACGGTCGCGGCCGGGCCGAAGACGGACATCATCACGACGGACACGTTCGGCGACTTCGAGCTGGAATGGGAGTGGCGCGTCGCGGCCAAGGGCAACAGCGGCGTCATGTACCGCGTCACGGAGACGTACGAGGCGACTTGGCAGAGCGGGCCGGAGTACCAGATTCTCGACGACGCGGGGCACAACTACGCGCCGGACAAGCCGGGCGCCGCGGGCGCCCTGTATGACCTCTATCCCGCGCCGGCCTCGAAGCCGCTGCGCCCCGTCGGCGAGTTCAACGCCGCACGCATCCGCCTGCGCGACGGCGTGCTCCAGCACTGGCTGAACGGCGTGAAGGTGGTCGAGTGCCAGCTTGGCTCGGAGGACTGGAAGCAGCGCGTTGCCGCGAGCAAGTTCAGCGCGTATCCCGAGTTCGGCGCCGCCGCACGCGGCCACATCGCCCTTCAGCACCACGGCGGCGACGTCTGGTTCCGCAATGTCCGCGTGCGCGACCTGGAAGCACCAATGCCGGGAGAAGTGAAGCTGTTGAACGGCAAGGACCTCGCCGGCTGGACGGCCTGCCTGCCGGAAGGCGGCGGAATGGAAGACGTCTGGCGCGTGGAAAACGGCGTGCTGATCTGCAAGGGAACGCCGGCGGGATACATCCGCACCACGAACGACTACACGAACTACGTGCTCAAACTCGAATGGCGTTTCGACCCGGTGACGAAACGGGCTGGAAACAGCGGCGTTCTGCTGCGGATCATCGGGGAGGACAAAATCTGGCCGCGCTGCGTCGAGGCGCAGCTCCAGAGCGAGAACGCGGGCGATTTCTGGAACATTGATGAATTTCCGATGAAGACGGACCCGGCCCGCACCAACGGCCGCAATACGAAGAAGCTCCACATGGCCGAGCGCCCGGTGGGTGAGTGGAACGAGTACGAGATCATCGTGGACCACGGGCGGATCGCGCTCAAGGTGAACGGCGAGCTGCTGAACGAAGCCACGGACGTCCTGGAGACGCCGGGCAAGATCGGGCTGCAATCCGAAGGCGCGGAGATTCACTTCCGCAACGTCCGGCTGGCGCCGATCCCCTGAGGAGCGGGGCGTTCACGCGCTCGTAGCGTCGGACACGGAGTTCCGACGCTGCGGCTTTCCTGTAGGACCGGTCTCCAGACCGGTCTTCGCCGCCGGACTCGGAGTTCCGACGCGACGGGACGAAACGGAACAATAATCAGTGTGACCGGCGGGCGTTTCGCGGCGACGCGTCACGGACTGGCTGCGGCCTGCTGCGGCGCCGCCCTCAGGTCGCGTGCCGCGAGTTGCCCCTTGCGCACGTAGTCCAGCGAGAGGGCGAGCACGCGGGCCGCTTCCTGGTCGGCGTGGAACCCCGTGGAATTCTCCGCCTCGACGAAGTCCAGCAGGAACGTCGCCTTGCGCTGGAAGTCGCGTGCCGCGGCGAGCTGCTCGTCGGTCGCGCCGCGTTCCTTCGCCGCGCGGATGTCCGCGATCAGCTCCATGAGAGCGTCCATGGTCCGGCTGCGCATCTCATGGGTGCGGGCCTGGATGGTCTCGACGCGCGCCCGAAGCTCCTCCTCGGGGAAGTTGTGAC
>JABRWC010000079.1:0-5680 GCA_039961675.1 Phycisphaerae bacterium | reverse complement strand
GTGCTCGGCCTGCTGGACGCGTTCTCCTCTCTGGCGCCCGCGGAGCGTGCGGCCAATCCCCTGCTCATCGCCGGCGCGTGGGGCTGGAAGGCAGACCGAATCCGAGAAGCGCTCGCGGAGCGGCGCCTGGCCGATCACGTCCGGCTGCTCGGCTACACGCACGACGAGCAACTGGCCGCGCTTTATTCCGGCTGCACGGGTCTGCTGTGGCCGACCTTGTACGAGGGCTTCGGGCTGCCGCCGCTGGAAGCGATGGCCTGCGGGGCGCCGGTCGTCGTGTCGGACGTCGCGTCTTTGCCCGAAGTCGTCGGCGACGCCGGCGTGCGGCTCGACCCGCGCGACGCTGCGGTCTGGGCGGCGACGATGCGCCGGCTCGTCGGGGACGACGCCTGGCGCGGCGAGCTGTCGCGCCGCGGCGTCGAGCGTGCAGCGGGCTTCTCCTGGGCGCGCTGCGCGGCAGAGACGGTTTCGTGTTATCGTGCGGCGCTCGCAGACTAGCTCAGCTCCGCGCCGCGGCGCCCTGTTTCGCGCCGCGCGGCTCTGATCCAAACCGCGACCGTGAGGGAGCGGGGAATTTCACTTGGCGCTCGCGCGAGCGCGTCGAGTGCGTGAACGTCTCGACATTCTCCGCTCGCCTGCGCGCGCGGCTCGGATCATCGTGCGGCCTCG
Source organism: Phycisphaerae bacterium (assembly GCA_039961675.1). Lineage (GTDB taxonomy): Bacteria > Planctomycetota > Phycisphaerae > UBA1845 > Fen-1342 > JABRWC01. Next base: position 5,011 of record JABRWC010000079.1, on the reverse strand, counting down.
GCACCGGACCGTCGCTACCGCCGCCGCGCGTGCACGGCCCCTCCTCGTCTCGTACGCCGCTCGACGAGATCCCGGCCACGCCTGGCTCCGCACGCCGCTTGCACCGCGCTCGCATGCCCGGCGACAATGTCCAGCATGTCTGGGGCGCAGTCGCACGAGGCAGCCACCGAGCGCATCCGATGTGGAGCGGCATTGGACACGACGCCCGATGACCGATTCTCCAGCGCCGCGCCGTCGGTGAGCCACGAGCGCGCCGCGTTCGGCTTGCCCCCCGGGCTCGTCCCAGCCGCGCGCCGCAGCGAAGCCGCCGTGGCGCGCTGCGTGGTTTTCGAGGCCGACGACCTCGGGCTATTGTTCGCGTTCAACGAAGGCATCCGCGCTGCGCGCCGCGACGGCCTGCTGACCAGCACGTGCCTGCGGGCCAACGGCTACGCCTACGAGCACGCCGTGCGCGAGGTGCTGCCCTCGTGCCCGGGTCTGGGCGTCGGCGTACACCTGTGCCTGAACGAAGCCGAACCGGTCAGCGACGCGGCGCTCGTGCCGGACCTCGTGGATGGACACGGCGCCTTGCGGCGCGGGTTCGGCTGGCTGATCGGCGCATCACAAACGCCATCCGGCCTGCGCCAGATCGAATGCGAGCTGCGGGCGCAGATCGAGAAAGTGCTTGCCGACGGGATCGCAATCGACCATCTCAATTCGCACCAGCACGTACACATGATCCCGGCGATCTTCCGCGTGACCTGCCGACTGGCGCGCGAGTACGCGGTCCCCTGCGTACGGCTGACGCGCGAGCTGCCGTACGGCGCTGGGGGGATGCGCAAGCGCGTGCAGCCGCTGCTCACCGCGAACATCCTCAAGCACCTGCTCCTAAACCGCTACGCGCGGCTGAACGAGCTGGCCGCGCGCCGCTATGCTGTGCACACGACGGACTATTTCGTCGGCGTGAACTACACGGCGCACATGAACCTCGCGGCCCTGTTGCAGGGACTGTGCGCCCTGCCGTTCGGCAGCGTCGAGGTGCTGCTGCACCCGGCCCTGGGTCCGGACCCGCGCGACACGCGCTACCCGACCGCCGCGCTGCGGCGCTACACGCTCGCGCGCCAGCGCCGGACCGAGCTGCGCGCGTTGCGGTCGTCGAAGCTGACGGCGTTCATCCGACAGGAGCGATGGGCGACGATGACCTTCGGCGAATGGTCGCAGAATCATCAGCTTCGGCCGCTTCGAACCAGCACGCCGGAGATCCCCGCCCACGTGCGCGACCTCTGTACGAGCGTGGAACTCCACTGCCCGCCGTGGGTCTCCGAGGCGCAGGACGACAGCCGCGTCTTCGCGCAGCTCGTCGCGTCGCGACTTCGCCCCGGCCAGCATGCGCTGGACCTCGGCACGGGCACCGGCATCATCGCCGTCTGTCTGGCGCGGCTCGGGCACCGCGTGACGGCGGCCGACATCTCGGCCGCGGCGGTGCGCACGGCACAGGCGAACGCCGAGCGCAACGGCGTACGGTTCGAGTGTCTCCAATCCGACCTGCTGTCGTCCGCGACCGGTCCGTTCGACCTCATCGCGTTCAACCTGCCGTACGGCTTCGGCCCGGACAACTGGTTCACGAGCTGCGCCAAGCACGTGCTGCGCCGCGTGCCGTGGGTGCGGCGGAACTCCGGGCTGGCGATGCCGCGGCCCGTGCTGCGCTTCCACCAGCAGCTCACCGAGCGGCTCTTGCAGCAGGCGCCGTCGAAGCTCGCGCCGGGCGGCGAAATTCTGCTGCACACGTACGAAGCGGAAGTCGCCAGCCTGGCGCGCGTGCTGCCCGCTGGCGCCGAGTTCGAGCTGCTTCAACACCGGGACCTTACGCGCAACCGCACCGTGGGCATGCTCATCTGCCTGCAACCTCACCCGGGAGCGGCCGCGCGAGTCGAGCCTTCGGCGTGAGCCCGCCCAGGTGCGAGCCTGAAACCGCGACCGCGCGCCGAACGCGGCCGCACCTGGAGCGATTCGGGCTGCCGTATGCGATCGGCGTGTACCTGGGCACGCGCGCGTTCGTGCTGGCCGTGGCGCTGAACGCGTCGCTGGACCACACGCGCCCGAACCTGCCGGACTGGTGGTCGCACTGCCCGCTCATGCGCTGGGATTCCGGCCACTATCGAGCGCATCTGCTGTATGGCTATCCCTCGCAGATCGACGACGGCATCGCGTTCCTGCCGGGGTTTTCGCTGGCGGCCTGGCCGTTCACGCTCGTGATAGACTTCGACTGGGCGTTCGTCGTGGCGGCGCAGTTCTACGGCCTGCTCGCGGTTGCGCTCTTCCACCAATGGGTGCGACGACTCATCGACGGTCGCAGCGCGCTGATTGCCGTTGTGCTGTACTGCGCCTATCCGCCGGCGTTCTTTTTCTCCACGGGATACGCCGACAGTTTCTTCCTGCTGGCAGTCATGGCCGCGCTTTGGGCATTGACCCTCGGTCGGCACGGCGTCGCCGCGGCCGCGAGCGCGGTCGCAACGTTCACCCGTCCGACGGGCGTGTGCCTGGCGGCGGTTGTCGTCCTGTTCGCCTGGCTGACGGGACGCGGGCAGGCGTGGACGCGCCGCGTCACCCGCTGCGCGGCGATCGCGTGCGTGTCGGTGAGCGGTTTGGCGGCGTACCAGCTCTACCTGTGGCACACGTACGACCGGTTTGACGCATACTTCGCGGCGCAGGAGACGTGGACGCCGGCGCCCGAGCGGCACGCGCTGCTCAAGACGCTCACGTTCTGGTCGCTGATCGAGCCGTCGTTCCGGCCGATCAAGTACGCCGCGCGGGGGCAGTTCGAGAAGCTCACCGACCCGTGGACGTGGAACTACTTCTTCAACCTGTTGCTGGTTTCCGTCGCCGTGTACGGCCTGTTTCGACCCGGCCTGCTGCCGCGGTGGACGTTCCTCCTGCCGATCCTGGCGTGCCTGATGGCGTGGCTGCCGGACCCGGCCGGCGGCGGACGGCTGCTGGGCATCGCACGCTACCAACTCATCGCGTTGCCGTGCTTCGCGGCGCTGGCGGCATGGCGGGGCTGGCGGCCGGCGTTGCTGGCGATCGTGGTCGCGGCTCTGCTGGCGCTTCAGGTCTCGTACATTCAGCGATATTGCAACTGGATGCTGGTGAGCTGATCGCTCACGCGCAATCCGGGCCGCGATTGTGAGGGAGCGGGGACCAATCCGAGCCGCGACCGTGAGGGAGCGAGGAACGGCGGTCGGCGCTCAGACGAGCACGGCAAGCGCGTGTTCTTTTCGACGCTCCCCGCTTGCTTACGCGCGCGGCTCTGATCAAAACCGCGCCGATCCAGCCCACGATCAACGCTACCCGAACCGCCCGCGCTCCTTCGGCGCGGCGCCGGGCTGGAAGAGCTGCGGCTGAAGCTCGCGAATGTACCCCTCTGACTGAAAGTGCTTCAGCGCTTCGTCCGTGGTGCGAAACACGCGCGTGGCGGTCTCGGTGATGAACGGGCTGGGCTCGGCGGTCGGCTTCCAGACCACGTACACTTCCTTCGTCGTCTCGTAGGCGTGCTGGAGCTCGCGCTCGACGCCGGAGGACAGCCCCGGCTTGCCGCTGGGCAGCTCGGGGATGAAGCTGACGATCATGTCGGACTGGTCGATGAGCTTGAAGTCGCGGGCGTAGATCTGCGCGTCGATGTCGCGCGCCACGCTCGTCACCTCGGCCACTTCGAATTCGAGCCGCCGGCCGTTCACCTCGACCGTGATCCGCGTCTCGCCGCGCTGCGTCGCGGCGCCGGCCTCGAACAGCAGCCGCTTTTCGTCCAGATCGCCGGGATCGAAGGTGATGAAATGCTCGCTCATCTGCGCCCGGAAGTGGTCGATCTCCGCCAGTGTTGCCGGCAGGTCCATCACGTGCGTCATCGGAAACGACGGGTAGACGCGCTTGGTCTCCGGCTTGACGATCAGCCGGTACAGCGACTCGACCGTGTTCTCCTCGATCCCGCGCGCGAAGATGTAGAACGTCCCATGTCCGCGCGTGGTCTCGGCCATGATCTCCGTCGCGAGAATCTCCTCCTCGCGCCAGACCATGATGTCCTTGAGCGTGTGCGGCACGTCGTGCTCGCGCTGCAAGCGCTCGCGCACGGCGTCCACGTTGTCCACCAGCGTCACGTACAAGTCGGCGTCCAACGCCAACATCTGGTCGTGGTCGAACGCCGGGAACAGCCCGTGCTTCCAGCGAAAAGCGGCGTGCGTGTTCACGATCACCGTGTCGTGCCGGCCCACGTCCGCCAGGATGTCCTTGAACACCGCCCGCCGCAGCGAGTTCAGCCGCGCCAGCGGCAGGTCGAGGATCTTTCCCTTGCGCACGTCCGGGGCCTCGGCGTACATGCGGTCGCCGACGTGATAGACCTCGATATGGTGGCCGCGCGCGTGCGCCCGCGCGGCGACCTTGTCGAGGAACGGCTTCTTATCGACGCCGACCTGGCCGGTGACGACCACGCGGCGCGACCCGGGCCGCCGGGGAGAGAACAAGGACGATGCGAACGCTTCACGGACCATAGGCTCATTCCCGCGGAAACAGGCGTCTGCACAGCGCGCGGCCCGGGCCGCCGACCCGTATCTTGCTCTGCATTGCGCTCGACCGCAACGACGAACCGAAGCGGTGGGAGACCGTCCTGCTCCGCCGCGATCGGGGCCCGACGCTCGAGCAACGGTCAATGGGAGTGCGCCGCAACGCGTTCTCCCTAGCGCGCCAGTTCGCGAACGAAACCGGTCCGCGGCCGCCCAGCCCGCTCGCACGATGGGTTTTCTAATGCACGAAGTACGGCGGGTGTTAGGATGTGTATCATTTTCAGCGCGGCGCGGGGACGTCGCCCGTTTGCCGGAGGACGCTGCAATGTCAGCACAGCCCGTGGCCCGCGGAGCCGGGGACGCCGAACGCAAGATCGGCTTTCTGCGCGACGGCTTGCAGCGCCTCAGCGACGGTGCAGCCGACGTCTCGACCTGGTCCGCCGCGGCCGAGCGGTTCCAGTCGCTTCGCGCGCAGTACG
>JABRWC010000078.1:0-48745 GCA_039961675.1 Phycisphaerae bacterium | reverse complement strand
GATCGGGTCCGCGGGCGCGCGGGGCAGGGCAGCCCGCAGGAGACCGCGGCGCTCCAGACGCTGAGCACGGCGTGGGTGGCTCGCGGCTGCGCCGAGGACCTGGACGCCGCGGAGCCTGTGCTTTGCGAACTGCGCGAGCGGCAGGCGACTGCGTACGGCCCCGAGAGCTGGCGCGTGATGAGCGTGGACGGACTCATGGGTCTGCGGCTCGCGCGGCTGGGAGAGACGGCGCGGGCGGAGGCTGTGCTGGTCGAGGCCGCGTGCGCCCTGCTCGACCAGCCCGACGCGCCCCCGCTGGCGCGCCGTGCGACGCTCGATAGGTTGATCACATTCTATGATGGTCTCGGCGCTGGCACTTTCGCGGCGCTCTGGCGTTCGCTGTCGCCGGGCGTATCGACGCCTGGCCCGCGTGGCACGCTGCCGGCTGACGCGCAACCGGACCAATGAGGCTCGACCGCGAACCAACGCAAATCCGGAAGCGTGCACGGCAACGCGGAGACCGTCGCCGCCGCTGCTGGAGTTCTCCGCGATCCGGTACGCTGAGCGGCGCGAAAGCGACACGACGCGTCTCGAATGGACATCGCGCGGCACTTCACGCCGGAGAAGCTTCGGGCGCCTGCGGCGGGCCCCAGCACGACGAGCGTTGGGGGAATGGTCTACCTCGTCGTACGCGGAGGTCCGACGCTACCACGCTCGTCGGATGCAGAGGTCCGACGCTCGAACCTACGGATTGGACGCCGGGGCGCTGGCCGCCGGCTTCCGTCCGCCGCCGGCGGGGCGCGACGCGGCCGCAGTGCGGTCCATCACCTGCACACCCTCCGGGATTTGCAATTGGAACCGCGCCGGATCAATCTTCTCGTCCAGCTTGATGTCGGTGAACTCGAAGCGGTTGATCTGCTCGCCCTTGTCGTCGAGCCAGGCCAGGCCCACGATCGCGCCTGATCCCTTCGACAGGTAGTAAATGACTTTCTTCGCCGGCAGGCGCGGCAACGGCTTCTTCGGCGTGGCCTCGATCACGTACGCGGCGGCGCCGTCGACCTCCTGGTCCGGCAGCAGCGCGTAGTCGAAGTGCTCGCGCGTCGCGCCGAAGAGCGTGTCGGTGCTGGTCGGCTGCGAGACGTCGACGCGGTCCTTCATGGCGGCCCGGCGGCCCATGCCGCTGGTGAGCGTGGTGCTTGTGACGCCGTCGCTGACCGAGACGATCTCCTGCTCCATCGCCATCTGCTGATCCCGGACGTTCGTCACCATCTTGCTCTTGAGCTCCATGCGATGCAGCGCGAGGTCGCCGGAGCGCATCCACTCGAACGTGCCGACTCCGTCCGTCGTCACCTTGCCGCCGTTCGGCATCTCCATCTTCATCTGCATCTTGACGTTGGATTTCAGGCTGCTGTGCTTCTGCCACTTGGCGAGGATGTTCTTTTCCGCCTCCTCGAGCGTTTCGGCAAACGCACTTCCACTGAGGCAAGCGCAACTGAAACAGACTATGAACATGGACCGAAGGCGGGGCATGAGACCTTTCCTTTCCTCGACGACCGGTAGCCCAACGTTCGTGGGCCGGATGCCGCTTCGACATCGCCCGCACCAAGCGGGCGCGGATCGGCGGGCATGACGCACTCCCGCGGCCGCACGACCGGCGAGACGTCGAACACCCGCGTGATCTCGAATCGGTGCGGTATGCTAGCCGACCGGGGTTCAACCCGCGAATCCGGCGGTCCGGCCGGCTGGCGGGCCGCAGCGTCGCTCCCGCGCCACCGGCGATCGGCGGCTGTCGAATCCCCAAGCGCGGTCCGCTACACTACCGCCGCGGCGGCCGCCCCTGCGGCTCGCACGGCTCCGCGATCGCGCGAACGCGTCTGCGGTCGGCCGGGGGGATTCGAGCGCCGCCGAGCGGATCGCATCGAGGTCATGAACCCAGCCACGCGATTGTCCGATCCTGGCGAACAAGTCGCCACCCGCGCACGCGGCTCGTCCGCTGCGACCGCCGCGCGCGACCTGCCGCTGCTGCTGGAAGTGTCGTGGGAGGTCTGCTCGCAGGCTGGCGGCATTTACACCGTTCTGCGCAGCAAGGCCCCGGTCGCCACGCGGCGCTGGGGCGACGCCTACTGCCTGATCGGACCCTACCGCGAATCCTCGGCCAAGATCGAGTTCGAGCCTGGCCGACCCGAGGGGATTCTGATCGACGTCGCGCGGCTGCTCCGCGAGCGCGGCGTGGCGGTCCATTGCGGGCGCTGGCTGGTCACTGGCCGGCCGCGCGTGCTGTTGATCGACCTGGCCAGTGTGCAGGACCACCTGGCCGAAATGAAGTACTACCTCTGGAAAGACTGCGGCGTCGGCACGCCGTCCGACGACCGCGAAATCGACGCCAGCGTGCTGTTCGGCTACGCCGTGGCCGACTTGCTCCAGCTTACGCACGGCGTGCTGGCCGGCAAGCCGATGCTGGCGCTGTTCCACGAGTGGCAGGCCGCGGTCGCGATCCCGCTGCTGCGCTTCCGCAAGGTGGACGTTCCGACCATCTTCATCACGCACGCCACGCTGATCGGCCGCAGTCTGGCCGCCGCCAATCTCGACCTCTACTCGATGCTGGACACGGTCGATCCGGCGCTGGTCGCGGCCGAGCACGGGATCGTGCCGAAGTTCGAGATCGAACGGCTCGCTGCGCGCGACGCGACGGTGTTCACGACGGTCTCGGAGATTACCGGGCAGGAGGCGGAGTACTTCCTGGGACGCGCGCCCGACGTGCTGCTGCCGAACGGCTTGAACGTGGAGCGCTTCGCCGCCCCGCACGAGTTCCAGAACCTGCACCAGAAGAACAAGGAGCGCATCCACCAGTTCGTGATGGGGCACTTCTTTCCCAGCTACACGTTTGACCTGGACCGCACGCTCTACGTTTTCACCGCGGGGCGCTACGAGTACCGCAACAAGGGCATGGACGTCGTCATCGAGGCGCTGCACGAGCTGAACCGCCGGCTCAAAGCGCATTCCGAAGGCGTCACGGTCGTGGCGTTCATCATCACCCGCGCCCCCTACCGCGGCATCAACGTCGAGACGCTGAACCGCCAGGCGATGCTGAACGAACTGCGATCCGTCTGCCAGCAGATCAAAGAGGACATGGGCCGGACCCTCTTCCGCTCGGTCGCGACCGGCCGCCTGCCGACGACGGACGACCTGTTCGACGAGTACGCGCGCGTGCGGCTGAAGCGCATGCTGCACTCGTGGATGAACGGCGCCCAGCCGGGAATCGTCACGCACGACTTGGAGGACGACCTCAACGATCCGGTGCTCACGCACCTGCGCTCGCGGAAGCTGCTGAACGCGCCGGACGACCCGGTGAAGGTCGTGTTCCATCCCGAGTTCATCACCTCGGCCAGTCCGATCCTGGGGCTGGAATACGACGAGTTCGTCCGCGGCTGCAACCTCGGCGTGTTCCCCTCCTACTACGAACCCTGGGGTTACACGCCCATGGAGTGCGTGGTGCGCGGCCTGCCCGCGATCACCAGCGACCTGAGCGGCTACGGCGCATACCTCATGGACCACCTGCCGGACCACGACGCGAACGGGATTTTCGTGGCCCGCCGTCGGCGTGTGAGCTTCGAGACCACCGTCTATCAGGTCGCGGGCTGGATGCACCAGCTCACACGCATGAGCCTGCGCGAGCGGATCGCGCTGCGCAACCGCGTCGAGGATCACGCGGGGCAGTTCGACTGGGAGGTTATGGCCCAGTACTACCGCGCCGCGTGCCGCAAGGCGCTCGAAAAGTACTACCCCGGCCGAGACCTGTTACCGGACGCCGTCTGACCGCGCCGCCACGGCGGCAAGCGGGAGCACCACATGCACCACTGGTTGAGCGTCACGCTGCTATTACTCGCGGGCTTCGCGGCCACCGGCTGCCAGGGCGCCTTTCGGGCCGCGCGAGACGTGAGCCTCGATGTGGCCTGGGCAGATTACGACAGCATCATCGTCCGCACGGCCAACGGGCGCGTGGATCTCGCGGTCGGGCCGCCGGGCCTGGCGCGCATCACCGGGTCGCGCACCGCTACCGGCGCCACACCGGCGGACGCCGAGTCCGCCCTCGACGACTTCGAGGTCGTCGCCGAGCCCGCGTCCGGGGCGCCCCGAACGCTCGTGGTCGAACTGCGACCGCCAACGCTGCCCGCTCGCTCGATCGGGGCCTCGCTTGCGATCCGCGTGCCCCGGGCTTGCGCGGCGGAAGTTCATGCAACGAACGGATCAATCCGCATCGACGGCATGTGCGGGCCGCTCGAGGCCCGATCCAGCAACGGCTCGATCGAGCTGCGCAACTGCGCCGGCGACGCCCGGCTGTACACCAGCAACGGCCGCGTGGACGCCGGCGCCGTCGCAGGCAGGCTTGAGGCCGTGACCTCGAATGGAAACTGCATCGCCCGCGACATCGGCGGCGACGCGCGGATCGAGACCTCCAACGGAAACGTGGAGCTGACGGCGGCGCGGGGCGGCGTGCAGATCGAGACCAGCAACGGCAGCGTCACACTGGACGCCGTGCCGCCGGCCGCCGGGCGAGTGGTCGTGCGGACGAGCAACGGCTCGATCGACGCGTGTCTGCCGGCCAGCCTCGACGCCGACCTGCTGCTCCACGCCGGCAATGGGCGCCTCGACACGCAATTCGGCGACGTGCCGATGAAGCTGCGGCGGATCGAGCGCTCACACCTGGAGGCCGTCATGAACGCCGGCGGCGGCCACGTGGAGGCGCGGACCAGCAACGGCGACATCCGTCTCCGCTGCCGCGGGTGATTCGGCGTGCGCTCCGCGGGGCGTATTGGGCGACGCGCGCGTACAATCGGCCCGATGAATGACGCACGAACCGACGCCGCGAACTCCGCACGAACATGGGACGCCGCCGCGCTGCGCGATCCGCACGCGCAGGCGGACAAGGCGGCGCGCGTCGAGACCATGTTCGACGCCATCGCCACCACCTACGAGCGCGTGAACTCCGTCGTCAGCCTCGGGCAGGATGCGCGTTGGCGGCGCCGGGCCGTGGCCGCCGCCGAGGTACGCGCAGGCGACATCGTGCTCGACGTCTGCTGCGGCACGGGGAGCATGATCCGGGCGTTCGCGGACGGCTCGCCCAAGCCGCGCTTCATCGTCGGGCTGGATTTCGCCGCGAACATGCTGCGCGCCGGCGTCTACGCCAAGCTCGCCGCGCCGATGGCGCTGGTGCGCGGCGATGCCCTGCGCCTGCCACTCGCGGACGCCACGGTGGACGTGGTGAGCTGCGCGTTCGGCGTGCGAAACTTCCAGAACCTCGCCGCGGGCCTGGGCGAGTTCCGCCGCGTGTTGCGGCCTGGCGGCCGGACGGTGATCCTCGAATTCGCGCTGCCGGAGAATGCGCCGATCCGGGCGGTTTATCGCTTCTACTGCGAGCGGATCCTGCCGATCCTGGCGGCGTGGATCAGCCGCGACCGCAGCGGGGCATACAAGTACCTGCCGCAGTCCATCCGCACCTTCGAGCGGCGTGAAGCAATGCTCGACCGCTTGTGCGCCGCCGGCTTCGCCCGCGTGCGCGCCGTGCCGCTAAACCTCGGCGGCGTGGTGATCTATCGTGGGGAGAAGTGACGCCGGGACGTCCGGCCTCAGCCCTCGCCCGCCCGCGGTCCCGCCGCTGCATTCACCGGCGCTCGCCTCCCGGCCAGCAACTCGCCGCCGACGAGCAACAGGACCAGCACCAACAGGCCGAACGGGACCATCGCGACCGCGGACGATTCCGACGCCGCCCCGAAGAGCGCCGCGCCGATACGCGTCATCCCCGGATAGAACAAGGAGAGAATCGCCGCGACGATGCCCGCGATCGTGCCGCCCGCGATCAGCCCCGACGCCAGCAGGATGCCCGGACTCATCTCGCTCTCGGGCCGACCGCCCCGCAGCCAGCGGTCGACCACCCAGCGCACGATCCCGCCCGCGAAGATCGGCGTGGACGCCGAGAGCGGCAGGTACACCCCCACCGCAAACGGCAGCGACGGAATGCCGGCCAGCTCCAACACCAGCGCGATCGCGACGCCGAGCAGCACGAGCGACCACGGCATCTGTTGCGAGAGAATGCCGTCGATGATGAACGCCATCAGCGTCGCCTTCGGCGCGTCGTACTTCTGCACCGGCGTGCCGTCGTCCTGGCGCGACAGGCGGCCGTTGATCCCCGGGTCGACCAGATAGCGGATCGCACCGCTCTCATCCACGAGGTACTTTCCCGCGGGGACGCCGGCGATCTGCCCGGCGCGGACGTGCACGGCGGCGTACTCGCGCGCGTCCTCGGTGGCCAGCGGGCCGCGGGCGCGCTCGCGTGGCTCGTCGCCGCGCAGCGGGACCTTCGCGCTCGGCAGGTCCTTGCGCGAATACACTGTGCCGCCGTCGTTCAGGACCAGCAGCGTCCCGCCGATGACCAGCGCCGACGTGAGCGCCCCGACCAGCAGCGAGAGTTGCTGTCGGCTGGGCGTGGCCCCCACCAGATAGCCGGTCTTGAGGTCCTGCGAGGTCGTGCCGCCGTTGGACGCGGCGACGCAGACGATCGCGGCCACGGACAGCGCGGTGAGTTTGTGGGCGTCGCTGGTCCAGCCCAGCGACAGGAAGATCAAGCAGGTCATCAGCAGCGTGGCGACGGTCATGCCGGAGATGGGGTTCGACGACGAGCCGATCTCGCCCGTCAGGCGCGACGAGACGGTCACGAACAGGAACCCGAACATGACGATGCAGGCGGCGCCGACCAGATTCATGTGCAGCATGGGCGCGGCCCAGATCGCCAGCACCAGCCCCAGGCTTCCGATCAGCACCACCTTCATCGGCAGGTCGCGCTCGGTGCGGGGCAGGCGCTCGCCGCCGGCGCCGCCCGAAGCTCTCGAATTTCTGCCAGCCAGGTCGCGCAGCCCGGAGCGCACCGAGCCGATGATCAGCGGCAGCGCCTGGAACATGCTGATGATCCCGCCGGCGGCGACGGCGCCCGCGCCGACGTACAGCACGTAGCTGCTGCGGATTTCGTCCGGGCTCATTTCGCGGATGAGCTTCTCGGCCGGGAACAGCGGCGAGCTCAACCCCTCGCCAAAGAACACGATCGCGGGCGTCAGCACCCACGCCGCCAGCACGCCGCCGCCGACCATGATGCACGAGATGCGCGTGCCGATGATGTAGCCCACGCCGAGCAGGTGCGGCGCGATCTCGGCCGACAGCACGGCGCCTTTGAAAAAGCCGATCGCTCGCGCGGGGACCTCCATGAACAGTTTCAGCCCGTTGGCGAGGAACCAGTAGATGAACCCGATAAAAAACCCCAGAAAGACCAGTACCGCCGACGTGCCTCCGCGCTCGCCGACGATCAGCACGTCCGCGCAAGCCGTGCCCTCGGGGTACGCGAGCTTGCCGTGCTGGCGCACGATGAACGCCCGGCGCAGCGGGATCATCATCAGCACCCCGAGCAAACCGCCCAACGTGGCCACGAGCATGGTGCGCAGCAGCTCCATCTCGTGGCCCAGGATCAGCAGCGCCGGAATGGTCACACCCACGCCGAACGCGATCGACTCGCCCGCGGAGCCGCAGGTCTGCACGATGTTGTTCTCGAGGATCGTCGCGTTTCGGCCGAAGAGCGGCCCGAACAGCCGGAACAACGTGATCGAGAGCACAGCGATCGGGATCGAAGCCGAAACGGTCATGCCGACTTTCAGCACCAGGTAAAGCGACGAGGCGCCGAAGATGATGCCGAGCGTCGCGCCGACCAGCACCGCCGACCAGGTCATCTCTGGAATCGACGCGCTCGCCGGCACGTATGGTTCGTGCGCAGCCTCGGCGTTGGCACGAGTCGTGGACGACGCGCCGGCGACCTGGGCGGCGTGCGCAGACTGCGCCGCTTCGACGGGGTCGGGCTTCACGGAACGCTCCTGCTGCGATGAGTCGGCGTCGGCGCGGCGGCGCGATTGCGCCATGCACCGAACGTCCGCTGCATTGGGCAAATTCTAAAGCCGTTTCAGCGCGCGGTGGGGGACTGCGCGAATCGTCTCCCACGCTCGGCCCGCGCTATGAACCGATGAAGACCGCCCCAGTGCAGCGCCTCTTGAAAAACGCAGCGTATTCGGACCCGAACCGCGACCATCAGAAAGCGGGGATTGCGGCCAGGGCGGGACTGTCGGCAGCGCTCGGAGCCGTTGACAGTCGCCAAGCGCGCGTCGGATCCGGCCGCGCCAGCCGCATGCGGCGCGGCAGGGAAGAGAATGTCGCGGGCCTCGACGCCCCCTGTCGACTAAGGCGCGGCCGAGGCCCGTTGATTCTCAAGCGGAGAGGGGGAGATTCGAACTCCCGGTACCCAAAAGGGTACACCGGTTTTCGAAACCGGCCCGATCGGCCACTCCGGCACCTCTCCGGCGTTGAAATTCCGATGCGGACTGGGAGCCGGCTCAAGCGCGCCAGGCGCCCTCGCGGACCCGAAATCCGCCCTTGGAATTCCGCCGGAGTCTAGCGAATCCGGGTCGCGCCGTCCAATGGCGCCATCCGCGGGTGGACGCGTCGCGAATGCACGGGGCACACCTGCGCGTCGCGCGCCCACGCGTCGCGATTACGGCCGGCGAGACCCGCCCGATGAGCGCCCCGAGCCGCTCGCCGCGCGTCCGGAGCCGCCCGATGCGCGGCTCGATCCAGCCGACGGCGACGAACCGCGTCCGCCCGCAGCCGACTGCGAGCGTGAGATTGTGTTCATCGCCCGCGGCTCGGCGCGCGGGACGCGCGTCGGCTGCGGACGCACGCTCTGACTTGCGTTCCGCGGCGAGGCGGACTGCGGCCGCACGCCGCCGTTCCCACTGCGCTGCTGGACGGGCTGCGGCTGGAGGGCGGCACTTGAGTTACGCGGAGCACCCGGCTGAGACCGAAGCGTTCCTCGCACGTCTCGCTGGGTCGCAGGCGCCGCCCAGCGAATCATGCTCCCAATCCCGTTCGAGCGCAGCCCGGACAAATGCGACCTTCCGGGATTCGAGTCGCCTCGGATGGGGTTTGAACCTCCCCCAAAGCGAATCGTGTTCCAACTCTGCCGCGGCGCGCCGCTGACCCGCCCGCCGTACGTCGGGTACGGCCGGCCGAAGTCCGGCCCGCGCTCCTGCGGCGATGGGTAGTAGCGGCGGTCGCCGTCGGCGCGGCCGACCGGCCGGCGATCAAACCCGCGCGGATCACCGGCGTAGCTCGGACCGCGCAGCGCGATCCGCCGATGATCCCGGTCATCGCACGGCGGTCGGGAATATGAGTACCGATGTCCGCAGCCAGAGGCGTGATAGCCGTACGCGCGGTAGGAGTCGCAGCATGACGCATAGCGCGGCGGCTGGACGAAGACGATGCCCGACGGGCCGCAGGTTCCCAGCGGGTACGTGCCGCCGTAGTAGCTGTACGTCGAATACGCCGTAGCGGCTCCACCGCTGTACACGTACCAATCGTAGAGCGCCGTGGAGTCATACGCGGGTTCGTAGATTCCTGGCTCGTACGCGGCGTAATCGTCCGACGGCAGCGCGACGACGTACGGCTCCGCTTCCATAGGCGCGGCAAATTCGGCCGCATCCGCCGGCAGTTCGCGAACCGCCACATCCGACGGAGCGTAGAGGGCGTCGGTCAACGCCCGAATCTGGTCGGGAGCAAGCATGGCCGCGAGCAACGACATCACGAGCGAGATCATGGCCGCATCTCCACAGGGCGGCGTCTGTCGCCGGTACCATTGTATCGCTTCCGGAAGTCGGCCCGGCGCGGATTCGCGGGTCATTGATACCCCGCGACGCCGCGCCCGATCACTGCCGGGCGTGCGCACGCTCGCCTGATGGCAGGCGTGGAGCGAGTTTCGGACACGCTTACCGAAACGGTGGGCCGTTGGAAGGATTCGACCTCCTGCACGTGACGATCCTCGGCGCAAGCGCCCTGATCGCATCCGCCGTCGCCGCGGTCGCGGGCTTCGGTGGTGCCGTGCTGCTGCTGCCCGTTCTGGTATGGGTGTTCGGCGTTCGGGACGCGGTTCCGATCCTGACGCTGGCCCAGCTCGTGGGAAACGGCTCACGGGTGTGGCTGAACCGCGCCGAGGTGGATCGCCGCATCGTTGCCTGGTATTCGGTCGGGGCCGTTCCGCTGGCGCTCCTGGGAGGCGCGGCATTTTCCACCGCGCCGTTGGCGTGGCTGACGCGCGGCGTCGGGGTTTTCCTGATCGGCGTCGTTGCGTATCGGCGGCTGGGGGGCGGACGATACCCGAAGCCGTCCGCTCGCGGCTTCGCCGGCGTAGGCGCTGGGGCCTCGCTGCTTTCGGCGCTGTTCGGCAGTACGGGGCCTGTGACGGCGCCGTTCTTTCTGGCGTACGGATTGACGAAGGCCGCGTACATCGGGACGGAGGCGGCCGCCACGGTGGTCACGCACGTGTTCAAGCTCGTCGCGTACGGCTCCGCATCGCTGCTGTCGCCGGGTGTACTGGTCTCGGGCCTCGGCCTCGCGCCGTGCATGATTGCCGGTTCGTGGCTGGGCAAGCGCGCGTTGGACGCCTTGAGCGAACGCGCATTCGTCGTCGTCATCGAGCTGACAATGGTGGTCGCGGGCGTGCTGCTGATCGTTCGGGGCTGAGCCGGACCAGCGGCCGACCCATGCGCCGACTCGTCGCACCGCGGCCGCGGCGAAGGGAAGGATGGTGAGAGCTGTGCTCGGCGCCTGGAGCCGAATTGAAATCACGCAAGGCGACATTACCCGCCTTACCGTCGACGCGCTCGTCAACGCGGCCAATTCGGCGCTCGCCGGCGGCGGCGGCGTGGACGGCGCGATCCATCGCGCGGCCGGCCGCGACGATTTGCGGGCCGCGTGCCGGATGCTCGGCGGTTGCGCGACGGGCGACGCAAAGATCACGCCGGGGTTTCGGCTGCCGGCGAAGTTCATCGTTCACACCGTCGGACCGGTGTACCGCGATGGACGGCACGGCGAGCCGCAACTGCTGGCATCGTGCTATCGCCGGTCGCTGGAAGTCGCGGCGGAGAACGGGGCGCGCAGCATCGCCTTTCCGGCGATCAGTACGGGAATCTACGGATACCCCTTCGAGGCAGCGACGGAAGTAGCGCTCCGCACTGTACATGAAGCTCTGACTCGCGGCACGCCGGTCGAGCGAGTGATCCTGGTCTTCTTCAGCGCCGACGACTACCAGCGCGCGGTCGCGATCGCGAAGCGGCTGCGGACGAGCTGACGGCCTGCGTTCGCCAACAGGTGTGAATGGCCATTCACGAGCACGCGTTAGCCCGAGCGGCGATCGTGCCCATCCGAGCCGCGATCGTGAGAAAGCGGGGTAACGGCGTGAGAGTTCGCAAGCGTGCATCGCTCACCGCGGTACTGCCAACGTCCCCGCTTGCTGACACGCGCGGCCCGGATCGAACGCGATCGTCACCCGCTTCAGCGTCGCGATTCAACGCCGTTGCGCCTGGCGCGCCAATCCCAAAGCCCTGTCTCACAAACACGTCCTGATAGTCGATGAGCGCAAAGCTCTGCTTTGCGTGGCGAACCGCAGAGTTACCGTCCCCGGAATCGTGCTGCGAATTTCTGAGACAGATCGCTAGTGTCCTGTCTCACAAATTCGTCCTAAGAGTTGGTGAGCGCAAAGCTCTGCTTTGCGTGGCGAACCAGTGGTGCGCCGTCCACGGAATTATGCCGCGAATTCCAGACACAGGACACTAGGGAAACTCGCTGAGCAAAGCAGAGAGGTCCGCCAGGTCCGTGTCGCCGTCGCAGTCGAGGTCGCCCGCCGCGCTGTAGTGGAACGCCGCCAGGAGTTGCTGGAGATCGGCCAGCCCCACGACGCCGTCGCCCGACAGATCGGCGCGCGGGCCGGTGGGCCGAATCCGGTACACGCCGCCGCGCGAGAGCGACACCTGGTACAGGTCACCGTCGGGACCGAATTGCAGATCGGTCGTGACGCCCCATCCGCCGCCGAAGACCAGCGATTGCCGCTCCTGGGGCGAGTCCGCGACGAGATCCTCAAGTCCCGGCGGCAGCACGAACCCGTCGCGCGCAGCGTCGAGCGTGAGCAGATAGAGCTGCCCGGTGTTCGCATCGCCGATCAGCATGCGCCCCTGGAGGTCGCATGGGAACCGCGGGCTGTCGATGAACAGCAGCGCCGTCAGTCCCACCGGCTGAAAGAAGCTCAGCTTCGGATCGGCGTAGTGCGAGCCGGCGAGTTGCACCAGGTCGCCCGCGTCGAACGCCGTGTACTCGTTCTTTTCGAACAGCGCGTCGCGCTCGTCCGGCCCCATGATTTTCAGCCAGCCGCTGTTCATGCCGGCCCGCACGCGGTTGACCTCGTCGAACACGTCCGGCCCGTTCTCCGTCGCCCATAGCGCCGCAGTGAAGGGATCGAAGTCCAGCCCGTACGTGTTGCGGACGCCGTAGCTGAAGAAACGGTGCAAAGCCTCGTCCGCGTGCGACGCGAATGGGTTGTCGCCCGGCACGCTGCCATCGTCGTTTAGCCGGAAGATGCCGCCGGAGTTCGCCGACACTTGCCAATCGGAATTCTGCTCGACGCGCGGGTTCTCAAAGCCCCCGCGGCCGAGGTCGCCGATGCAGCCGTACAGTTTGCCGTCCGGTCCGAAACGGATCGCGCCGCCCTCGCAAGCGGGCGCCGTGTTCTGCGCGGCGTCGGACGCGAACCGCGCGATCACCAGCTCGGAAACGGGGTCGAGACCGTCGCCCGTCCAGGTGAAGCGAGAGACGCGGTTCTCCAGCCACGTGCCTCCGTCGCTCTCGGCGCGCGAATAGAACACGTACACGTAACCGTTGTGGGCGAAGTCCGGGTGCAGGGCCATGCCAAGCAGCCCGCGCGTGGCCTCGTTGGCGACCGGCAGGTCCAGAACGACGCCCGTGACGACGCGGTTCGTGGCGCGCTTGACGCAGCCGCTGTTCTTCTCGCCGACCAGGAAATCATCCGGCGCGATGAATTCCATCGCCGTTGGCAGCGACAGTCCGTCGACCACCGGCTCCACTACCAGCCGCGGATGGTCGATCGTCTGGGCGAAAGCCCGACCTGCCGCGAGAATCAGCGGCGTTGCGACAAATACGATCCGCGCGCCTCGCAAAGGCATCATCGGCGTTCCTCCATGCTGCAACGAGTGCCTCTTGAATTCAGCCGCCTATCCGAGCCAGGAGCGTGCCATCCGCGCCGGTGCCGGCCGACCGCGCCGCCGCCTTACGACGCCGCCGTCGCCGTTTCGGACAATGCCGCCACCGACAGGCGCCCCACTTCCGCCTCATCGCGGGTCGCGGAACTGAGCCACGACGTTCCGCCGGCGAGCGTGAACACGTAGAAGCTGCCGTACGTCGCCGAACGGTCGATCGCCAAGAGCTCCCGCGACAGCCGCGGATGATGCACGAGCCGCTCGCGGATCGCCGGGGGAGGCTCCAGGCTGTAGCTGCCCGAGCGATAAATCATCACTGAATCCGGCGCCGCGGCGCGCAGTACGCTGCGCCACGTCGCCTCCTGCACCGCCGGGGGCATCCAATCGAAGATGTCCAGCAGGTTGAAACGGTTGATCGACCCGGCGGGCTGCGTGTCGAGGAACGGCCCGAGCCAGCCGTTCACGACCAGCACCCGGTCCAGGTTCCGCCGGAGCGTCTCGAAGTTTTCCTCGAGCAGGTAAGGCGGCACGCGCGTCCCTCGCATCTTCCCAGTGACCGCGGCGCTGAGGAAGTAATTGTCGTAGATCGGCACCTGCGTAAGCGCGTACTCGACGCGCTCCTTGACGTACTCGTACATGTCGTGCCGGCGATCGACCAGCGTGAACTGCCGCGGGTGGACGCCGGCGAGGTACATGAACGGCCGGAAGTTCGTCAGGGCCTTGCTGACCGGACCCCAGACGCGCGGCACCACGTAGCGTTCGTACCAGCGGCGCTGTTCTTCCAGCGAGCGCAACTCGAAGAACTCCTCCCGCCGACGTCGGGGGATGCCCACGAGCGTAAGCACATGCCGCAGCAACCGGCAGAACAGCCCCATGCGCCCGTAGTCGTACAGGTTTCGGGCCAGCTTCCACAAGTTGGCGTCCCAGAAGCGCTGCGAGGGCGGCGAGATGTTCGGCCGCAGGCGTGTGCGGTACACGCGGCACACCACCGACGGCGCGCGGGCGGAGAAGATGTCGTAGAAAGTCGGGTAGTCCAGCGTCTCGATCGCCGCCAGCTTGATCTCGAGCACCGCGTTCTGTGCCGGGTTGCCGTCGACGCAGATCAGCCGCCGCGGACTCTGGCGCAGGAAGTTCAGCGGGTTGCACCCGGCGGAGCTGATCGAGATCACCGTGTCGCGGTCGGGCGCGAGTCGGAACGCGCGCCGGTCCATCTCGGGGTCTTCCCACGACATGTTGAACACGATGCCGTGAAAGACCAGCCGCTCCGTAAGCGGCCGCTTGTGCCCGGCCGGCAATTCCAGCACCTGGTGGCGCATCGTTACGACTTCCTCTGGCCGACCGCGGTGAAGCAGTAGCCGCCGAGCCAGTCCAGCACGCGAAGGTCGGGGAACGCGCGGCGCAGCTCCTCCACATACGGCCGCAGCGTCTCGACGTGGTTCGCCCGCAGCCAGGCGCGCATTAGCGGGCCGAGCGGGCCCCAGCCCTGAAACCGCCCGAAGTCCAGCACCACGAGCCGGCCGCCGACGCGCAGGTGGCGAACCGCCCGCTCGATCGCCGCCGGCCAGTCCGGGATCATCGTCAGGCTGTACGCGAAGAACACCGCGTCGAACGTGCGACCCAGGTCCAGACGCGTGGCATCCGCGTGTATCAGCTCCACGTTCGACCACCCCTGCGCCGCGACCCGCCGTTCGGCGCGTCGCAGCATGTCGTCCGAGAAGTCCACCCCCACGATCCCGCCGCGCCGCGGGTCCAGCCACTCTTGCGCGAAGCGGAAGTTCAACCCGGTTCCGCAGCCGATCTCGAGTACGCGGCTGTCCGGGTGCAGGCCCAGCTCGCGGGCCGCGCGACGTCGGCCGTGCAGGATCGCCCAGCGCGTGCTGTCGTAAATCAGGGCGTGGTAGCGATAAAAACGCTGTACGGACGTGGCTGTCAACTGTTCACCCTGCGCACCGCCGTTTCGGTGCTGGGCCCTCCCGGCTGCCGGCGAAGGTACCGTTCGAGAATCGCGAGCGTGGTCGCCGAGCCGAGCCGAGCCTTTCCGAAACCGTGCACAGCGCCGGCCGCGACGGCGCGCTGCTGCGCGTCGTCGTAGTTGCTGACCATCATGATCGGGACGCCGTCGAGTTCCGGTTCGGAGCGGGCGCGGCGGACGAGTTCGAGCCCGTCGCTCTGGTCGGCGAAGATCTGCCGGTTCACCAGCACGAGGTCGTAGCGCGTCTTGTGCATCGCGTCGATGGCTTCGTGGACGAACATCCGGCGGTCGACGGCGGCGTCGAAGTGCCCTTCGATGAGTCCGCGGATCAGCCCATGATCGGGATCGCAGTTTCCGACGTCGAGCACTCGGGCGGAAGGCATGGTCTATACTCCTGCATGCACAGGAACGGCGGCCGATCGGGGCCCGGCCCGTAGTGTACCCCCGCGCGGGGACCCGCGCGAAGGTCTGCGACGAGGGCTGACTTGACAGACTTGCGCACGGATTCGAGAATGCCAGGCAGCAGGTAGCAATGGCCACCCGGGCGGATTCGGCGTAGTCCGGACCACCCGGTTTTCGTGGGGCCGGGAATCTCGCCGGCCATTTCCGCGAGTGGATACGCGCGCCGCGCAATTTCAACGGGCTGCCGGAGCAAGGCGCCATGGCAGGAACCTCATTTGACCGATCCGCGCGCTTGGCCGCGGCCGAAACGGCCCCGAGCAGGCAGGAGAGACCCGGTATGGAACAGCCGTCTACGCACCTGCGGATCAAGCGTTCGGAGGGAGTCTCGGTCGTCGAGTTCGCCGACCGCAAGATTCTCGAGGAACTTTCGATCCAGGAGATCGGCGAGGAGCTGGATCGTTTGGTGGACGCGGAGCCGGGCATCCGATTGCTCCTGAACTTCCACAACGTCGACCACCTGTCCAGTGCCGCGCTGGGCATGCTCATCACGCTCAACAAGAAGGTGAAGGAGCGCAGCGGCGAGCTGAAGCTCTCCGACATCAACCGCCAGATCTTCGAGGTTTTCAAGATCACCCGGCTCAACCGCGTCTTCGAAATCCACGACACCGCCGACCAGGCGCTTACCGGGTTCAAACCGTCGTGACCGTCGTACCCAGCCGTTCGTCGAACCGCGAGGCGCGGCGATGAACATTCCCGCAGAGTTCGGAATCTGCGAGTCGGACTTGACCGAAATGGTCATTCCGAACGACCTGCGCGCCGCCAAGAACTCGGAAGACCGGATTCTGCTTCACCTCGCCCGCTTCGACTACAGTCCGGAGTGCACGTTCGCAATCAAGCTGGCGATGGAGGAAGCGCTGACCAACGCGATCAAGCACGGCAACCGCAACGACCGGCGCAAGCAACTCGTGTTGCGCTATTTCATCGACGACGAGCGGGCCGTCATTATGGTGCGCGACGAGGGTCCGGGCTTTGCGCCCGCCGACGTGCCCGACCCCACCGCCGAGGAGAACCTCGAGCGTCCCAACGGCCGCGGCCTGATGCTCATGCACGCGTACATGTCGCGCGTACGGTTCAACGCGGCCGGCAACGAAGTCTGGATGCTCAAGTTCAACCGCGATGAGCCGATCGAGCGCCGCGGGTTTTGACCCACCACACGAATTCAGCGCCCTCCCAACGCCTCCAGCAGCGGCTCGCCCGTCGAGCCGGACGGGCTGCATACGCCCAGGTACAGCGCCAGCGTGCACGCGATGTCTTCCGGCGCGACACGCCGGTTGATCCGCCCGGCCGCGACGCCCGGCCCGCGAAACACCACCGGCACGTGCGTGTCATACGCATACGGCGATCCGTGCATGGCCGTGTTCTCAGTCGGATCGTGGTACAGCGCCCACGCCGGCGACTGTACCAACAGAAGATGCCCCGAGCGCTGCGGGTGGAAGCTGCGCTGCATCATCTTCGCAATCGGCGTGTCCGGCGCCCGCCCCGCCAGCAGGTCGCTGCGCGTGAACACGGCGGCGAACCCGGGCAGGCGCAACAGCGCCTCGGCCGCGGCGTGCTCCACGACTTCCAGGGCCAGCCCCTTCGCGAGGATCGTCGGCTCATCGAGGTAAACGCTCGGGTTGGCGAAACCGATCGCCAGGTCCGCGTCGACGTGGAACTCCCCGCGAAGCGCCGTGTTGATCGCTCCCAGGAACGCCTGCGGGTAATGCCGGCCCGTGCCGAGCGCGCCGGCTTCCCGTTCGGCGTCATACCGAAACTGCACTGCGCCGCCCGGGAGGCGCTGAAGCTCCCGCGGCGCGGCGGGCTGCGACGCGCAGTAGCGCGCGTGTCGGTACTCGGGGCTGGAATCGACGCCGTGATCGGACGACAGCACGACCAGCGTTCGGTCCAGCCCGACCCGCTTGTCGACCGCGGCCAGCAGCCGCGCGATCGTCCGGTCCAGCCGGATCAGGTTGTCCTCGGCCTCCAAACTGTCCGGCCCGAACGAATGGCCGATGAAGTCCGTCGCGGAGAGGCTCACCGAGAGCAGGTCTGTCGCATCCCCGCAGCCCGGCCGCAACGCCTCCAGCAGCGCCTCGACGAACGTGACCGTCAGCTCGTCGAACATCGGCGTGTTCGCGAGCGTATCGTAGAAACCCGGATCGTCGGCCGCGCTGATCGTGTGCGGAAACGTGCGGCCGAGCGTGCCGGCGGAGTATTCGCACGCCTGGTCATCGGCGGACGCGAACAGGTACCGTGATCGGTCCTCGACAAGCTCCCACTTCGCGTTTCGATACGCCTCCGCGGGCCGCGCGTCGTTGAAGCCGCGCAGCCAGCCCGGCTCCTCCGTCGCGTAGTACGTGCTGGTGACGAACCGGCCGCTGCGCGTGGAGAACCAGAACGCCTTGCCCAGCCGGCCGGCGGGGAGTATCGCGCTGCGGTCTTTGCCGCCGACAGCGAAGACCCGCGACCGGCCGGCGGTGGCCAGGACCAGTTCGTCGCCGATCGTGCTGCACAACAGGTTCGCCGGGCTGGTGCCATCGCGCTTCTTGGTCGGCTCGCCGAGCAACGTGCAGCGCGAATCCTCGACGCAGTACACCTTCTCGCCCGTCAGCCGGTCCAGCCAGCGGTTGCCGCAGATGCCGTGCTCGCTCACCGCGGCGCCCGTGAACAACGCGGCATGCCCGGTCCCGGTGAAAGTCGCCGCGTGGCGATAGTGCGCGTTCGCGTACCAGGCGCCCTCATCGAGCAGGCGGCGAAGGCCGTCCGGTCCGAAGCGATCGTAAAACCGCATCGGCATGTCGCCGCGAAGCTGATCCACCACGATGAACAGCACGAGCTTGGGCCGCTCCGGCTTGCTCGGCGTCAAAGGCAATTCTTCCGGCGCGGCGACCGCCCGCCCGCCGAGTGTCAGTGCAACGAACAGCAAGCAGCGGTGAAAATGTGTAGGCACGATGTCCCTCCTGGATCGCGATGCCGTGCCGCGGATCGTAGCGGCGGGAGATTAAGGCCGTGTTATGCCGGGGGCGAGTCCTCACGCTTCGTGGCGACGGGCGGCGGGGGCGTGTACAATCGACCCCGCGATCGGAGGCCGTCGGCCGCTTCGCGGCGCAGCACAAGCCGCAGGCCCGCGGGCAGGATCGCTGGTCGCGCGACCAGCTCGACCGTTGAGCGGCACGCGCGGCCTAGTTCAACGACACATCCAGGTTGGCGGGAGCACGGACGGATGAACATCCGCAAAGACGTGAAAACTGTCGCCGTGTTTGGCGCGGGGACGATGGGCTCGGGCATCGCACAGACCTTCGCCCAGTCCGGACGCGTGGTCCTGATGCACGACGCCAAGCCCGGCGCCGTGGACCATGCCCTGATCCAGATCGAATCGTCGTTGGAGAAGTTCGTCAGCAAGGGCAAGCTCGACGCCGTGACCGCGAGTGCCACTCGCTCGCGCCTCAAGCCTGCATCCGTCGCCGACACAAAGGCCGCGGACCTGGTCGTCGAGGCCGTGTTCGAGGACCCGGCCGTCAAGCGCGAGCTGTGGCGCGAGCTGAACGGCGTCCTGCCGCCCGACGTGGTTTTCGCCAGCAATACCAGCAGCATCTCGATCAGCGAGCTGGCCGCCGCAAGCCGGCGTCCGGCGCAGTTCATCGGCATGCACTTCTTCAACCCGGTGCCGCTGATGAGCCTGGTCGAGGTCGTGGTCGGGTTGCAGACTGCCGAGCCGGTGGTCCAGTTCACGATGGACCTGGCGCGGCAGCTCGGCAAGACGCCCATGCGCGTCAAGGACCATCCCGGCTTCGTCAGCAACCGCGTGCTGATGCCGATGATCAACGAAGCCGTCGGCGCCCTGGCCGAGGGCGTGGCCGACGCCGAGACAATCGACAACGTCATGAAGCTCGGCTGCAACCACCCGATGGGCCCGCTGGCGCTGGCGGACCTGGTCGGCCTGGACGTCTGCCTGAACATCCTCGAAGTCCTGCACCGCGACCTGGGGGAAGACCGCTACCGGCCGAATCCGCTGCTGCGAACGATGGTCCGCGCCGGCCTGCTGGGGAAGAAGACCGGAAAGGGGTTCTACGCCTATGGTCACTGACACCGCCGCCCCCGCCACCCGCGTCGAGCTCGCCCGCGACGGAAACGTCGCCACGGTTCGCTTCATCGCCGACAAAGGCCCCGCCGTGTTCTCCTCCGCGGTGCTCGGCGAGCTGGGCACGGTCGTTTCGCGGATACGCGAGGACGCTTCGATCCGCTTCGTGGTTTTCCGCGGCGAGGGCAAGGTCTTCGTCGCCGGCGCCGACATCAAGGAAATGGTCGGCATGAACGAGGACCAGGGCTGCACGCTGAGCAAGCACGGCCGGCACGTCTTCGACGCGGTTGAGACCCTGCCGCAGGTCACGTTCGCCGCGCTGAACGGCCACGCGATGGGTGGCGGCTGCGAGTTGGCGCTGGCGTGCAGTTTCCGACTGGCGGTCGCCGGCGCGAAGATCGGGCTGCCCGAATGCCGCCTCGGGCTGATCCCCGGCTGGGGCGGCACCAAGCGGCTGCCGCGCATCGTGCCGCTGAGCTGGGCGCTGCGGATGCTCTATTCCGGCGAGCCGGTGACCGCGGAACAGGCCCAGCAGATCGGGCTGGTGGACGAGGTCGTGCCGACGGCGGAGGCCCTCGACGCAGCGCTGGCGTGCTGGTTCGAACGGCTCAGGGCCGGCGCGCCGCACGCGATCATCCGCATCAAGCGCGCCATCCTCAACGACGACGAGATGCATCAGTTCGGCCTGTGCTTCAGTTGCTCCGACGCCCAGGAGGGCATGCAGGCGTTCATCGAGAAGCGCACACCGCCGTGGGCACAGTAGCGCCGCTCGACCGGCCGCAACGCGCACTGCGGCGGTACGCAGCGATGGCGGCCGATTCAATTCGTCTTTCGCTCGTCGCCAGTGAGCACGCAGCCGCAGAGCGCCCGGCGGGAGCGCCCGCCGACCCCGGACTTACCCAATGGCCCGGCTTCTCGTGTTCGCATGCGCTCAGTCGCAACTGAGTCCGTAGTACGTGAGCAGGATCGAGAGATCGGACAGCCCCACTTTCCCGTCGCCATCGAGGTCGCCGGGACACGCATCGCCCACGGCGACGGCTAGATAGTACGTGGCCTCGTGGTGGTCCGCCGCGCCGCAGTTGTCCACGACCGCCTGGTCGTACACGCGCAGCCTCACGGCGTAGTAGCACGGAGCCAGGCCGGCCGTATGCCAGGTGCCGAGCAGCCCGTCGGTCACCGAGGCGGCGCTCTCGGCTATCTGGCGCCATCCCGGCAGCGCCGGGTCGAACCACTCCAGATACCAGTGCAGCAGATTGGTGTCGCTGGCGGTGCCGAGGACGGACACATCGCCGCTCACTCGACCGCACGCCGCCGGTGAAGTGATCTCGGCCAGCGGCGGCGTGTCGTCATACGTGACCGTCACGACGCGGGTGTACGTCCGCCCGCAATCGGTGTAGCCCCGGACCATGAGTTGGTAACTGCCGTCTGCGAGGCCGCTGACAGCCGTCCATCGGGCGAACGGGTCATTGACCTGCTGCGTGTCGTACTCGGCGTGGTTGGGATCGACAGGCTGCCACTCGCCGCCCGCGGCCGGACGATACTCCGCCGTGAAATGATCGAAGCAGAACTCGTCGTGCGCGGTCCCTTCGAGGCACACTTCGCCTCCCAGGATTGTGCCGCCGGCCGGGGCCCGCAGGACGAGAGAATCGAAGTCCTTGTCGACGTAGACGGTGGTTTCGGCGCTTGCGCTCAGGCCGCAGGCATCCGTCGCGGTGATTCTCAGAACGTAGAGCCCCTCAACGACTGCGGGCGCGGTAGTGTCCCAGTAGTATAACGTCCCCTCCGTGCACACTGGCGTGGTGGCCGAATCGGCAAACGTCCAGTCCGTGACCACGTCCGGGTAGATCCTGCGGTACTCCAGCACGTCGCCTTCGTAAATGCCGTCGTCTTCGCACGCAATGCCTTCGATTTCAACGATGTCGCAGGCGCAGTCATTGCCGGCCGGCGACGTGATCTGGACCAGCGGCGGGGTCTCGTCCGGGAACGCGAGATTGTCGATCGCCTCGAACAGTCCATTCGTCTCCTGGACCTCCACGCGGCGGATGTTCACGAACGCGGAGTTGATCGTGACCAGGCGGTGCACGTCGACAAACCCGTCGCCCGGCAGCGTGATCGTCTGCAACTGGATCAGCGATCCGCCCGACGCGGCGTTATACGCCCGCACCTGGTAAGTCCCGTACCACGGCCCGAGCGTGAAGCTCACGCTCCTGTGCGGATAGTCGAACACCATGCGCAGGTAGTCCGAGCTGAAGTCCGGGCATCCCTGGTCGATCATCAGAATCCTGCTGCTGCACGCGTGGCCGTCGACGCTGTTCGCGATGCGCATGTACAGCGTCGGCGAGCCTCCACAGCTCTGCCCCACGACGGAGAACGTCACTCCCTCGTACTGGGTCGTCACGGCCGTCCCGACGGCGAGGTTTTCGAAATCGATCGCCTCGCACTGGGCCCAGGTGCCCTTCGCGAAGGCGCCCACGCACACCACGCAGAGTGAAATCCGAATCGCCGCCCGTGACATACGTGTACCCCTTTCAAAAAGCCCGCCTGCCGGCAGCGGGACCGAACCCCGGACGACACCCGGCGCGAGGGTTCACAGACACCGATTCGATGGGCGTCGGCCGAGGGTGGCCGGTGCGCATCGCAAACCAGTATATCAGTGCGCTACATAGGACTAAATGCTTACTTATTTATGAAACGACTAAAAGAAGTGACGCCGACTTGACTGGCACGCACGGTGACAATGTGACAGAAACGACTGAAAACCACCGCCGCCCGGCTCGATCGGTGCGGCACTCAGAACGGCGAGCGCAAGCGCACGCCCTCCCCGACTGCCGCACTGCGTTGCGGGCCGATCGGCGGGCGCGACGGCCGCACTCCCCCCTGCGCCTGGGCGATTCGTCTTGTGAACGGCCGCTGCGGCGCGTCGCCGGCCGCGGCTGCGCCGCTCGCGCGCCCCTGCGGCGATGCCAGGTCCCGCGCCGGGTCCGGGCGCGGCAGACCGGCCACTGGCTGGTCCAGCATTTCCTGGATGGAAAGGTTCGGCTACGGCGCGCCGAGCTTGAGCGTGTCCAGCACTTGCTTCTTCAACTCGTCGTACGCGGCGCGGTTCTCGAACGATGCGCAGATTTCGACCATGTAGTCGCCGACGCGGCGCGCGAGATAGCGCTGCATGACCACGTTCCGGTTGATCGTCAGTCGCGCCGGCACGGCCGCAAACACGTACTCGCCGAGCTTGTGCTCCGGCTCGACCTTGTCGAACGAGTACTGCATTCCGGTCAGGGGCAGGCTGTTGCGCAGCCCCTCGATGTATGACGGCGCCGACGGCGCCGCCGGAAGCTCCTTGAGCGTCACCACATTCAGCGTCACGCTCCGGTTGAACAGCCCGGGCGTTCCCGGCGGGCGCTCCGACGCCAGGACCAGCGGCAGCGCCCGCGGGATCTTGGGGTCGCGGACGCCAAGCGTCACCGTCCAGCCCTCCGGAAACGTCATTTCCAGCCCCAGCTTCTTGTGGCGAAACGTGCGCCCGTCCAACTCCCCGGGTTCCAGGTCGATGAGCACGTCCGGCGGGGCCGCCGGCCGCGTGGCCGCCTTGGGAAGCGCGGACGGAATGCTGGGACCGGACGAGCCGGACTTTCCGGCCGGCGCACTGCCGCCGGTCGGGGTCTTCTCGCAGCCCGTGACGGCGCCAACAAGGACGGCGAGGATCACTTGCGCAAACGCGCGCCGCACGGCTGCCTGAATCATGCTCGAAGTCTCCGCTTCGTTTCCCTGTGCGGGTCGGCGGCGGACGACTTGAACGTGTGTCCGCCGCGCCCGGGCTGTCGACCACTTGCAAATGTACTTCGCAACGGCCGCGCCGTCGAACCCGTATCAGGCGCCTTGCCGAGGCGCGCGCCGATCTGCCGCGCTTCCGGCTGCGCCGCGGTCGCGAATCGGCCAGACCAGCTCCGTTCGCAGCTCGGCCTCGCTTGCGGCGTGCGACGAATCCACCCAGTAGATTTCCCAGGGCGGCTCGGCGGCGGTGTGGCCGTTCGCGCCCATCCAGGCTTCGAGCTCTTCGAAGGCCGCCGGCAACTGCGCGTACGAGCCGTGCACAATCATTGTCGCCGCGGGTCCGCCGGGAAGTTCCCGAATAACGAACGGACTTTCAACGGGCGGGGATTCGGCCGTCGCGAACCCGGCTTCGAGCAGGATGTCGTCGGCGTCGGTGCGAAGGTAACGCGCGATCGCCGGGCCGACGGTCACGCTCTCCTGCCGAGCCAGGTGCGACCAGACCCGTGCCAGTGCATCCGCGAGCGCAGCCCCGATCTCGAAGGCCGTGGTCCGAACGGGCACCGCGACCAGTCGCTGCGGCGTTACGGTCTTGATACGGATCGCGGTCTGCACGATTAGGATTCGCGACGGCGCGCGCTCCAAGCCGGCCGACACGCGCATCGGTCGCGGCGGGCCGCGCAGCGATCCACCCACGCCGCCGCGGCGCATGCTACGCTGACCTTGCGCCGCGCGCTCGTCGTGAGCGATGACTCGCGAACGCTTTATCGCCTCCGCGCCAGGCCCAGCGCGCCGAGAGCGAGCAGCGCCGCGCCGCCCGGCTCCGGCACGATCAGGCGAATGTCATAGGACGAGCTCGCCTGCGCGCCGTCTTGTGCAGACGCGTACGAGGAGACGATCAGCTCGTAGTCGCCGGGTTGGAACACGCCCGTGTGCAATACCGCGAGCGACCCGTTGGCTGTGACGGACGCGAAGTAGATCGTCCCCACGCCGACCTCGAGCAGCTCCACCGACGCGCCGGCGAGCGGGTCCGGCGTCACCGGATCGGCGAACAGCAGGCCGTCGAGCAGGAAGCTGTGCTCCTCGGTGATCGTGAACGTCACGTCGAAGAAGCTGCCGCCGCTGGACGACGCCTGTCCGCTCGGAATGAACTCGGCGCTTGCGCCGGACGCGCCGGTCG
Source organism: Phycisphaerae bacterium (assembly GCA_039961675.1). Classification (GTDB taxonomy): domain Bacteria; phylum Planctomycetota; class Phycisphaerae; order UBA1845; family Fen-1342; genus JABRWC01. The sequence goes on along the minus strand of JABRWC010000078.1, from coordinate 24,191 downwards.
CGAAGATGCGGTCGGCCAGCATCTGCGAATTCTGATCGCCGGTGCCGGCGCTGCCGCCCGCGCCGGTCGCCGCGTCCGCGCTTACGGTTTTCACCCACGGGTTGAAATCCGGCGCGAAGTCGAACGCGGATTGGGAGTCGTTCTCCTCCGGGGATTCCGCGAGCGCATCGGCCGCGACGAACCGGTCCTGCGCCGTCGGCATGATGATGTCGCCGAGCGCGGCGCCGGCCGGCAGGGCGAGCGCCGCCAAGGAAAGACCCATGAACACGCGCATGCCTTCTCCTCCTGTGAAGTCGCCCCCGAAGCATGTCGGCGTGATCGAGAGCGATGGCAACTCGGTGCCGCGGTGGGCTGCTACGAAGTGAGGCCCACCCCTCCTGTGGCGGGCATTCTGACGAGAGCGATCCGATACGGCAAGTCCAAAATCCGGCCGCAGGCTGCCTTTTCCGAACCACCAAGACGGGCGCACGGATCAGGCCGGCTCATCCGGTTGGTCGGGGGACACCACGGGAGGAATTGGCGGACCCGAGGCGGGCGGCGCCCGCCCGACAAGCGCGTGGAACCGCCGCCGCCCCAACATCTCGCCGCGCGCGTACAGTTCGAAGGCGTATTGCCCCGCGGTCGCAAGCGGAATCCCCTGCATGACGAATACGAGATCGACGACCGCGAGCGGGCTGGGCGCTTCGAGCACCCCGCGTGAACCCATGAGCGTCGCGTTGTCCGCGTCGCGCACCAGGCGGAGTTCCAGCGGAATTCGGCCCGTGATCTCGGTCAGCGAAGCCATCACGGCGATCGCCTGAATCCGCGCCGGCGCGGACGTCAGCCAGATCGTGTTGAACAGCCCGATCGCGCTCTTCTTGCCGGTCAGCCGATCGTCGATGATCTGGTCGCACAGAATCAGCGAGACCAGCGTCGGCAGCGTGACGTTTGACTGGCCGGCCATGCCTACGTCCGGTTCCACTGCCGCTATCATGTTCGGTAGCACGAGTCGCGATTGCGACGGGACTCGGGCTGCGACGCCGTCCACCGACACAGTGTAGCATGCAGGACTTGGCACCGACATTGCCTTGCCGGATTCTCGGCCGCCGCCCGCAGACGCGAGCCCTGCTTCTCGCGCCCCTGATCCTGCTTGCGCCCGAGACGATCGCGTCCGAGGCCACCGTGCGGCTCGAGCTCGGCGCGAAGGAGACCGCGGTCAACGAGCCGGTGATCGCCGAGCTTGTGGTTGAAAACTACGAGCAGGTCGGGGAGCCGCGCGTGCCTCGCGGCGATCGCTACACCGTCCGCGCCCTCGGCGGCCCCACGCGAAACGACTCGCTCACCATTGTCAACGGTCGCCGCACGATGACGCGTTCGCTCCGTTACACGTTCGAAATCACCCCCACCGAAACCGGCGTGCTCATCATTCCGCCGTTTTCGATCAACGTCGACGGGCGTGAGCGCGAAACGCAGCCCGCGCGCCTGAACGTGCGCAAGGCCGAAGCGCAGGAACTGCTGCTGGCCGAGATCACCTGCAACCGCACGCGGCTTTACGTCGGGCAGAACGTCACGTACACACTGCTGCTCTGGGTCAAGCCCGCCGTCGCCGGCCGCCGCGAGCTGAACGCCAACGAGATGTACACCCTGCTCGACGGCCGGCGGCAAGGGTTCGGACCGTTTCCTGCCGTGCGGCAGTACAACGAACGCGAACGCGAGTTCCCCGACGGCACGCGCGGCCGCTACATCGTGTACGAAACCGCGCTGGCCACCGTCGCCGACCGCCCGGGCCCGCCGGACTTCGGCGACCTGCTCATCGCCATGGACTACCCGACGTCCTTCAGCCGCGGAATCTTCGGCGACCTCGAACCGCGCGAAGTCCGCCGACTGCGCGTGCGGCCCGCGATTGCGGCGCCCGAAGCGCAGCCGCTGCCGGCCGATGGCCGGCCGCCCGGTTTCAACGGCGCCGTCGGCACGATCGAGCTGCGCGTGCGCGCCGCGCCGACGGCCGTCGGCGTCGGCGACCCCATCACGCTTACGATCGAGCTGGCCGGCGACGCCCCGATCGAGTCTCTCCCGCCGCCGCTGCTCGATGCACAACGCGACCTTCTCGCGAGCTTCCGCGTCCCAAGCGAGGCGCTCGCCGGGAGCGTTCAAGGAGATTGCAAGCGCTTCACCCAGACCATCCGACCCAATGCGCCGAGCGTCTCCGTGATTCCTCCGATCGAGTATCCCTATTTTGATCCGGTGGCCGAGCAATACCGCGTCGCGCGCAGCGAGCCGATCCCGATCTCGGTCGCCGCGGTCGAACGGCTCGAAAGCGGCGAGCTCGCCGCAAGCACCCCACAATCCGGCGAGCCCGAGTCGGCCGACCTTCGCGTCCGTGACGTGCTTCGGGGGCTGGTCACCAGCGAACGCGAATTGTTGGCTGCGCACACCGAGGTAACCATTCCCGCCCTGCTTACGGCCACTGCCGCTCCCGCCGTCCTGTACGCCGGCTGCTGGGCCTTCGTCGCACTCCGCGGCGGCGACAGCCACGCCAGGCGCCGCCGCCAGCGGGCGTACCACGTGGCGACCGCGCGGCTCAGAGACGCGGCCGCCCTGCCGCCGGCCCAGCGCCCGGCGGCGATCGCCGTCGCCCTCGCCCGTTGCGTCGCGGACCGTACCGGCGAACCCGCCGCGCGCTGCGCCGGCCGCGGTGCGCTGGAGATTCTCGAGACACGCGGCGTTGGCCGCGAGTTGCTGGCGGCCTGGGCAGAACTGGTCGCCGAGTGCGAGCAGGCCGCATACGCCGGCTCGCCGCAAGCCGACGGCACGCTCGTCGAGCGTGCACGCGAATGCGTGCGACAACTGGAGCGTGAGGGCCTATGACGCGCGCTGGACGTCGCCCCTTCCGCACGCTCGCCCTCGCCGCCCTGTTGTGCCTGCCGTGCGCCGCGCGAGCCGCAGAGTACGATTCGCTCTCGCCGGATCAGCAGCGCCTGGTGTTGCGCGACGCGCTCAACGCTTACGACCAGGCCGTCGCCGCGGCCGCGCGCGACGCCCGCGTCTCGCGCGAGCTGTTCCGCAAGTCGATCGGCGGATTCGAAGCGCTGCTCCGCGCCGGCGTCCGCACGGCGCCGCTCGAATACAACCTCGGAAACGCCTACTTCCGCGCCGGCGACACCGGCCGCGCCATCGTCCATTACCTGCGCGCGGCCCGCATCGACCCCACCGACGCGCGGCTGAACGCCAACCTCGAGTACGTCCGCCGGCAGGTCGAGCCGTACATTGCCGCCGGCGGCGGATCGCAGCTCGTGCACCGGCTCATGTTCTGGAATAACCGCACCTCGCTGCGGCAGCGTTTCTGGCTCTCCGCATGCGGCGCGATCGCCGGCTGGGGGCTGCTGGCACTGCGGGCGCTCCGGCGCAGCAGCTCGCCGGGCCTCCTCTGGAGCGGCGTGATCGTGATCGGGCTCGGCGCGGCCAACTCGGCTTCGGCGGCCTGGCAGATCTTCGACGAGCAGCGCGCTCCGGCCGCGGTGATCGTCGAAGGCGGGCAGTCGCTGCGAACGGGGCGCGGAGAGGGATACGAGACCGTGCTGCGCGAGACGCTCGGCGCCGGCGTGGAGCTGCGCGTGCTCGAGACGCGCGGCGGCTGGGTCGAAGTGCGCTTGGCCAACGGCGCCGTCGGCTGGCTGCCGGAAGCCGCGATCGAGCGCGTCTGCCCGCCCAGCGAACCGGGCTGACCATCCGGCTCACAGCTCGAACTGGCTGCGCTCCTTGTCCTCCATGATCCCCGCCAGGCGGATGCGCACGTAGTCGGTGTCGATGGTGACGTCCTTGTTCAGCGCGTCGGAGGCGTGGAACGCGATGTCCTCGACGACTTTCTCCACGATCGTGTAGAGCCGCCGCGCCCCGATGTTCTCCATGAGCTGGTTGGCGCGGAACGCCATCTCGGCCATCTCGCGGATCGCCTCGTCCGTGAACGTAAGCCGCACGCCTTCCGTCGCCAGCAGCGCCACCTGCTGCTTGATGAGTGCGTTCTGCGGCTCGGTCAGGATGCGGTAGTACTCGTCGGCGCTCAGGTCGTTCAGCTCCACGCGGATCGCGAACCGCCCCTGGAGTTCCGGCATCAGGTCGGTCGGCCGCGCGTGCGTGAACGCGCCCGCGGCGATGAACAGGATGTGGTCCGTGCGGACCAGCCCGTAGCGCGTGCTGATCGTCGTCCCCTCGACCAGCGGCAGCAGGTCGCGCTGCACGCCGCTGCGCGAGACCTCCGGCCCGCTGACTTCGCCGACCGGCGCGCCGCAGATCTTGTCGATCTCGTCCAGGAACACGACGCCGCTCTCCTCGCAGCGCCGCACGGCGGCGGCGTGCAGCGCCTCCGCGTCGATCAGCCGCTCGATCTCCTGCTGTGTCAGCACCTCGATCGCCTCCGGCACCGGCAGGCGCTGCCGCCGGCTGCGCGGCGGCATGACGCGCTCCATGAACTGCTCGAACTCCGGTCCCATCTGGTCCAGGCCCATCGTCGAGAGCACGTGCGACGAGAGCGCCCTTTCTTCGATCGCGACCTCGATCGAGTGCTCGCTCAGGCCGCCGGCCTTGAGCTGCGAGCGCAGCTTCTCGCGCGTGCGCTGCCGGCGCTCGGCGTGCTCGGGGTCGTGGATGCCGGAATGCTCGTCGGGCAGGAGCCGGTCGAGCACGCGGTCCTCGGCGATCTGTCGCGCGCGTTCGCGGACCTGCTCCGCGGCCATCTGCCGCTCCAGCGCAACAGCCCGCTCGACGAGGTCGCGGACGATGCTGTCCACGTCGCGGCCGTGGTAGCCGACCTCGGTGAACTTCGTCGCCTCGACCTTCACGAACGGCGCGCTGATGAGCTGCGCGATCCGCCGCGCGATCTCCGTCTTGCCGACGCCGGTCGGGCCGACCATGAGGATGTTCTTGGGCACCACGTCGTCGCGCAGCGAGGCCGGCAAGTTCAGCCGGCGCCAGCGGTTACGAATGGCGACGGCGACGGCGCGCTTGGCCTCGTCCTGCCCGATGATGTAGCGGTCGAGGGCCTGCACGATCTGTCTGGGCGTCAGGTCATTCATCTGGTTTCGTTCCGCGCACGGCAGTCCCCGGTCCGGCCGGCCGCGCGTCCGGCCTTGCTGATGATAGGAGCGGCAAACGTGGAGGGACAGTGCGCAGTGCGTTGGACGGACGGGCGCTTCAAAGCCCGCCGCGCCGTTGACGTAGCTGGGCTTCGAAGACTCAGCCCAGCCCACTCAATTCTACGGCACATGTGCGCGACCGCTGCGACGGCGCTTCCCGCCGCCGATTGCCCGTATAATGTCGGACTTGCGCGCCGTGGGAGGACGACGGCTGGTTGCTCGTCGGCCGTGCACCGCGCCCGCGCGGCACCGGACCGCCGCCCGCAATCGAGCGAGACTGAGCGCGGGAGCAAGAGGGCCGAGAACGCTCCGATGAAAATCCCCGTCATCCGCAACATCGCCATCATCGCCCACGTCGACCACGGCAAGACCACGCTCGTGGACCAGATGCTCCGCCAGTGCGGCCAGTTCCGCGAGGGCCAGCTCAAGGGCGAACGCATCCTCGACTCCAACGACCTGGAGCGCGAGCGCGGCATCACGATCCTGGCCAAGAACATCGCCATCCGCTATCGCGACACCAAGATCAACCTGATCGACACGCCGGGACACGCCGACTTCGGCGGCGAGGTCGAGCGCGTGCTGACCATGGCCGACGGCTGCCTGCTGCTGGTGGACGCGTTCGAAGGCCCCATGCCGCAGACGCGCTTCGTGCTCAGCAAGGCGTTCGAGCTGGCCCTGCGGCCGTTGGTCGTCATCAACAAGATCGACCGCCCCGACGCGCGGCCGCTGGACGTGCTCGACGAGGTCATCGACCTGTTCATCGAGCTGGGCGCCGACGAAAGCCAGCTCGACTTCCCGACCATCTATACTTCGGCCACGCAGGGATACGCCGCGCTCGATCCCAAGCAGCGAACCGGCGACATTTTCGCGCTGTTCGACGCCATCCTCCGCCACGTCCCGCCGCCGGACGTCGATCCCGACGCGCCGCTCCAGATGCTCATCACCACGCTCGATTACAACGACTACGTCGGGCGCATCGGCATCGGGCGCGTCGTCGCGGGGCGGCTGCGCTCCGCCCAGCAGGTCACGGTGATCCACCGCGACGGCACGCACGCCACCGAGACGCTCGGCGAGGTCTTCGTGTTCGACGGCCTCGGCCGCAAGAAGGCCGACGAGGTGCTCGCGGGCGACATCTGCGCGGTCGTCGGATTGGACCGCATCGACATCGGCAACACGATCGCCGACCCGGACAACCCCGTTCCACTGCCGCTGATCCGCGTGGACGAGCCGACGCTGCACATGACGTTCCGCGTGAACGACTCGCCGTTTGTGGGCCGCGCCGGAAAGTACCTGACGAGCCGACATCTGCGCGATCGGCTGGAGAAGGAGCTACAGCACAACGTCGCCCTGCGCGTCGAGCCGGGCCCGACGCCGGAAGAGTTCCACGTCTCCGGCCGCGGGCTGCTGCACCTGGGCGTGCTGCTCGAGAACATGCGGCGGGAAGGCTACGAGGTCGCCGTGGGCAAGCCGAAGGTCATCTTCCGCGAGCTGGACGGCCACAAGACCGAACCGATCGAGCTGTGCGTCATCGAAGTCCCGCCGCAATACGTCGGTGCCGTGATGGAGAATATGGGCGGCAAGCGCGGCATCTGCACGAAGATGGAGCAGCGCGGCGAGCAGACGCATCTGGAGTTCACCATCCCCGCCCGCGGCCTGATGGGCATGCGAAACCGGCTGCTCACCGCCACCAACGGCAACCTCATCATGCACCACAACTTCTACGAGTACGAGTTCCTGCGCGGAGCAATCCCGGGCCGAGCCAACGGCGTCCTGGTCGCCAGCGAAACCGGCCAGGTGACAGCGTACGCGCTGGAAGGGCTCGCGGACCGCGGCGTCATGTTCGTCAAGCCGACCGACCCGGTCTATGAGGGGCAGGTCGTCGGCGAGCACAACCGCGACAACGACATCGTCGTCAATGTCGTCCGCACGAAGAAGTTGACGAACATTCGCGCCGCAGGTGCGGACAAGACCGTGGTGCTCAAACCGCCGCGCGAGATGACGCTCGAGCTGGCCCTGGAGTTCATCGAGGACGACGAGCTGGTTGAGGTGACGCCGGATGCGGTCCGCATCCGCAAGCGCTACCTCAAGGAGAACGACCGCAAGCAGCACGCGCGACGCGCCGCACGGGCCGAGACCGGCCGGTAGCGCGCGTCCGCGGATCGGAAAGCCGGCGCGCTCACAGCGTAGCGTCGGCCCTCCGTGTCCGACGGTGCGATTCCTGCTGCGATGCGTCGGACACGGAGATCCGACGCTACGGCGCCATCGAACCCGGCCGGCTGCGCGCGTTGGCGAGCGGTCGTTCCCGCCCGGACCGCTGCACTCCCTCGGCCCGTTGACCGCGCTACGCCCCCGCGCCAAAGTCCTGCAACAACTCGGACAAATCGGCCAGGCCGACGCACCCGTCACCGTCCAGGTCCGCCGCCGGGTTGTACGCCGGCGCGCCCTCGCACAGCCCGTACGAACTGAGCAACCCGGAGAGGTCCGCCAGGTCCACGTCGCAGTCGCCGTCCAGGTCGCCCGCGTACGAGGACGCCAGCGAAATCACCGCGGCGTCGCTCGTAACCGAACCGCAGGGCCCGGCGCAGACCACGTCGTAGTTCCCGACGTTCGACGGGCCCACGTCGAATACGTAGTAGACGTTCGTGTTCGCGCCCGGAATGTTCACCGTGTTCTTGCGCCACTGGTAGCTGATCGGACCGGATCCGCTGACGGTCACCGTCATGAACACGTCTTCCCCCGCGCAGACGGCGGCGCTGTCCGGCTGGTCGATGATCGACAGCGGCGTCAGCTCCGTGTTGCACGGCGCGTCGTTGGCCAGGTATGGCAGCATGTTCTCGTCGATGTTGCGCTGGTGGAATTCCATGCGCACGTTTGCCAGCCCGCCCGAGCACAGGTGGCAATAGCTCATGATGGTGCCGTTCGGCGCGACGCTGCAATCGCCCCACGCGCAGCCGTCGACCGGCGGCGACAAGTCGTGCGTGTGCGGCGCGCCGAAGTTGTGTCCCAACTCGTGCGCCGTGACCATCAGGTCCCAGTTCTGCGCACTGTTGTTCTGGATCGGGTACGGGAAGAACCCGTTGAGGTTCGCGGACAACCCGTAGTCGTACTCGTCCTGGCACAGCCCCGGCAGATACGCCACGCCGCCGCCCAGCCCGCGGCCGGACAGAAAGTGCGCCACGTGCCGGCTGATGTTCGTCATGTTCGCGTTCCAGTAGTCCTGGAACTGGTAGAGCTGGTTGACCGTGTCGCCCTGGTTCCAGGGGTCGGTCCCCGGCGCGCCGCTCCAGATGCGCGAGTAGACGACTTGCAGCCGGGTGTTCACGTCGCGCTCGTATATCTCCGAAACAGCGCCCAACAGCGTCCCGATGTACGCCGTGGCCGGCGCGCTCCCGCCCAGAAGCTGGCGGTACTCCACGTCCGTTTCCACGGCGACGTCCGCCCGGCGGCAGGGGGCGTCGCCGCGGTTCGCCGCGCCCTTGCGCTGCGCGTCCGCAAGCCGCACCAGCGGCTGCGGAATCTGGTCGATCGCACACTCGAAACCGGAAGCGATGAACTCCTCCGGCACTTCGGCCAGGTCGTACACGACCGGCGGCAGCGTCTGTCCGGCCGGACCGCTCGACACGACGAACGACCGCCCCGCGCGCGTGATCACGCCGTCCACACGCTCGGGCGCGAAGCTCAGGAACACGGAAGAACCCGGTTCGCCGGCCACCACCCCGTGAAAGAGCGCGAGTTCCGGCCGCGACAGCGCGACCGGGCCGTCTGCCGTCATCTCGACCAGTTGCGCGTTCTCGGCGAAGACCTCGAACCGATCCAGGCTGAGATCGACTCGCTCCGTCTGCGACAGCGGGAACGCGCGCAGCTCCACGCTCTGGCGTGCGGCCAGCAGGGTGTACGCTCCCGGATGCAGCGACAATTGCGTTCCGAACGGCAGCGGCGCGGCAGGCTCCGTCTGGACTTGAACCGGCGAAGGAACGCCGGGACTAACCGCCGCGTCCGCGAACGATACGCCCGAGGGCACCATGACAAAGGCCGCAAGCAGCAACGCGAAGTGAGAAAACGGGAGTTTCATTTTGACCTCGATGTGTCCATGCACGGACAAGCGCAGATCCCCGCCGGACGGATTGGGATGTTCCCGCATGTGGCTCGACTCGCGGAATTATAGGCGAGGCCCAAGCGGTCGCAATGAACGAAAGCTTCGAATTCGGCGCCGCAGCAGGTAGGTCAACTCGGCACGCACCAACCAGAGAACGAAACGCGAGCGAATGACACGGAACGACCCGCGCTTTTTTCCTCGCACGCACGTCAGGCATGTATCAGACATGGGCCGTGCTGGCAGCTCACGTCCCAGAATCATCGCGACATCGGCTTGCCGACCTCACGGAGACTCGTCGTCGCCGGCGTGCTCAGGGTCACGATTCTCGCCCCCCGCGCCGTCTCGAATCACGCGGCCGCTCATCACCCCGCCGTGCCCGCCACCCTTCCAGACGCCGCTGTAGAACGGCCCGTGGAACAGCACGCGCGCGGAATAGGTCCCAAGCCCGGGAAAACTGGTCTCGTCGACCGTGATGACCGGGGTGTCTCCCGCCCAGAGCACGCGGACGCGCACCGGCAGCACCACGTCGTGATCCGCGTACTGAATCCGCGCCCGGATGAGCCACCAATCCGCCTCGGCCTTGTGCGCGGCGAGGATCGAATAGCGGTCCTTCATCGCCGGGCCGAGCGGAGCTTCATTCGGCGACTCCCCCACACGCGTCGCCTGCCACGTGCCCTCCAGGACCGCATTCGTGAGAAGCGCCGCGAACTCCGCCTCCAGGTCGGCGCGAGAGCGGGCCGCTGTGACCGGCCGCGTCGCGGGCTGACTCTGCGTGGACGTGCTGGATGCTGCGCTCGGGCCGGACGAACCCCCCTGGTCCTTCATCGTTTGAGACGCGACGCCGCTCGCAGCGCTGAACGCGACCATTCCCGTCGCAAGCCCGACAGCAGCAATCCACAACTGCGGTCCCCGTCGGGTCTGAAATCGCCCTTCACCGTCGGCTGCGAATACTCTGCGGATCACGAACGCTCTCCTCCGTCTCGCGTGCGCCGGGCGCGCTCGCCAACGCCGTCGCACGCCTACTCATGCCGCAGCGCGTCGATCGGGTGAATGATCGCCGCTTTGAACGCCGGGATGATGCCGAAGAAAATCCCGACCCCCGCGGAAAAGCCGAGCGCCAGCGCCACGGACCAGAACGGCACGCTGACCGTGACCATGTTCGGATGCAGCGCGGCGAGGTTCGTCAGGCCGAAGCCGAGGGCGATGCCGATCAGCCCGCCGACGGTGCTGAGCACAACCGCCTCGGTCAGGAACTGGAGCAGGATGTCGCGCCGCCGCGCGCCGACGCTCTTGCGCAGGCCGATCTCTCGCGTGCGCTCGGTGACGGAGACCAGCATCACGTTCATGATTCCGATGCCGCCGACCAGCAGCGAGATGCTCACGATGCCGGCCAGCACGCTGGTCGCAATGACGCGGATGCGGTTGAATTCCTGGAGAATCTGGTCCTGCTTGAAGACGCCGAAGTCATTCTCGTCGCCGGACTTGAGGCCGTGCCGCTGGCGCAGCACGCGGACGAGCTGGCTCTCGGCCTGGGGAATCTGCGATTCGTCCATCGCCTCGACGTAGAACGCCAGGTAGTTCCGCCGCTCGGGATACAGCTTCACCGCGGTCGTCCACGGCACGACGATCAACTCGTCCTGGTTCTCCCCCATGAAGCTGCCTTTGGACTCCAGCAGCCCGATGACCTCGAAGCGCTGGCCCTCGATGTGCACGAAGTCCCCCACTACGGACTCGTCGCACTCCAGCTTCCGCAGCACCTCGCGCCCCAGCACGCACACCTGCGCCCCGCTCTCCACGTCCACCGCCCCGAAGAAACGGCCGGCGTCCACGTAGAAGTTACGGATCGGCTGGAAGAACTCGTTCGTCCCGCGCAGCTCGATGCCCGCGAGCTGCTGCCGGCTGTATTCGATCGTCGCCATGCCGAACATGGCCGGCGACGTACGGCGGATCGCGGTGGCGTTCGCGTCCACCGCCTGGATGTCCTCGATGCGGATCTCCGCCCGCCGCAGGCGCTCCCCGCGCGGACCGTAAATCCACTGCGGGTAGACGACCATCATGTTCGTCCCCAGCCCGCGCAGGAAGTTCGTCACATAGCTGCCGAAGCCCTCCACCAGCGTCACCACCGTGATGATCGACGTCACGGCGATGATGATGCCCAGCACCGTCAGCAGCGAGCGCGCCTTGTTCGCCCAGATCTGCACGAACGCGGTCGAAATGTTGTTGGCGACCAGCGCTGCCTGGCCGGGAACAAAGTACAGCAGCGCCAGCAGCCGGCCGCGCGCTGGTCTCACGGCGGGCCCTCCGCCAGCGCGGCCGCCCCCGTGTACGCCGCAGCGCGGGAATCGGCGCCCGTGTCCTCCACCACCTGCCCGTCGCGCAGGCGGATGATCCGCTTGCAGCGCCGCGCGATGTCGTCCTCGTGCGTCACGACGATGATGGTCTGCCCGTCCGCGTGCAGCCCGTCGAAGATCGACATGATCTCCTCGCCGGTCCGGCTGTCGAGGTTGCCGGTCGGCTCGTCGGCCAGAATGATGTCCGGCTGCTGCGCCAGCGCCCGGGCGATCGCGACGCGCTGTTTCTGCCCGCCCGAGAGCTGGTTCGGGCGGTGATGCGCGCGGTCCAGCAGGCTGACGCGCCGCAGGGCCTCGATGGCGCGCTGCCGGCGGTGCGCGGCGCGCGAGTACACCAGCGGCAGCTCCACGTTCTTGAGCGCCGTTGTGCGCGGCAGCAGCTCGAACGACTGGAACACGAAGCCGATCTGCCGCCCGCGGATCGCCGCCAGCCGCGACTGCGATACCTTGGACACGTCCTCGCCGCGCAGCCGATACGTTCCGGCCGTCGGCACGTCGAGGCAGCCGAGGATGTTCATCAGCGTGCTCTTGCCGGAGCCGGAGGGCCCCATGATCGCCACGTACTCGTTCTCGTGGATGCGGAGCGAGACCCCGCGCAGGGCGTGTACCAGTTCGAGCCCGACCCGGTACAGCTTCTCCAGGCCTTCCAGCTCGATCACCGGGACCGGCGCGCCGTCCAGGGCGGCGATCATCGCTCAGGCTCCGCTCGGCTGGCCGCCGGCCGTGGCGGGCTGCGACGCGGCGGCGGCCTGGTCCTTTCCGGACGCCGAGTCGGCGACCTCCGCCGGCGCCGCGGGCGACGCGGGCTTCTTCTCGATCTTGAGCGGCGAGCCGCGCTTGAGTTGGTCGAGGCTGCGGTACGGACCGGTGACGATCGTGTCATCGGGGCCAAGGCCGGAAACGATTTCCACGCGCGTGGCGTCGTTGATGCCGGTCTCGATCAGGCGCGGCGCGGCCTTGCCGTCCTCGACGCAGAACACAAGCTTGATGTACTCGGCGAGGTACTGGCTGGCGACGGCGCCGCCGGCCTGCTTGCGACGGTCGTATTCGCGCACCAGCTCCTCGGGCACGTCGCGCCGCTTGCGGTAGACGACCGCCTCGATGGGCACGGTGAGCGCCTGGTCCTTCCGCGCTACTTCGATCTCGACGTTGGCGCTCATGCCGGGACGCACGCGCGGGTCGTGGGCCTCGACCAGGATGAGCGTCTCGAACGTGACCACGTCGCGCCCGACGGGCTTCGTGCCCTTGGTGCCCACCCGCAGCACCCGGCCCGGAATGCTGCGGCGCGTGTCCGATTGCAGGTAGACCCGCGCCGGCTGCTCCGGCTGCACGGTCGCCGCGTCGGCCTCGTCCACGCGGCAGCGCACCTGGAGTTTCGACAGGTCGCTGATGACCATGATGCGCGTGCCGAGGTTGTTCATCGTTCCCGTGACGACCACCTCGCCCTGCTCGGCAAAGAGCTGCGCCACCACGCCGGCCAGCGGCGCGGTGATCACCGTCCGCGCCAGGTCCTCGCGCGCGGATTGCAGCGCCGCCTCCGACTGCCGCAGCTCCTGCTTGCGCATATCGAGCGCCGCCTGTGCCCCGACCAGCGCGCTCCGATACCGTGCGACCTCAGACGACGACGTGGCGCTGGTCTCGCGCAGCCGCTGCACCTGCTCCCAGTCCAGCTCCGCGCGCGCCAGGTCCGCCTCCGCCTGCTTGATCATGGCGTGCAACTTCGCCACGTTCGCCTCGGCGGACACCACCCGGGCCTTGTAGTCCGCGTCGTCGAGCCGGCACAGCAGCGCGCCTTTCTCGACGTAGTCCCCCTCCTCCACCGGCATCTCGACGATCTTGCCCACGACCTCTGAACTGATGTCCACCTCGTCGAACGCTTCCACCTCCCCTGGCGCCTGCACCGTCCGCACAATGCTGCCCTGCGCCGGCGTTGCGGCGTCCACGCCGATCTCCAGCTCGCGCGCCACGTTCAGGATGCTGCGGCCGTCTTCGGTGCGCAGCGCCGCGTTCAGGAAGTACACGCCCGTGACGACCGCCGCGAGCACCGTGAGCCCCACGAGCGTCTTCATGCAGCGCCTCGTCTCGTCGCAAGTGTCACGCGGGCTCCGCCCCATTCATAGCATACGCCAACCCCGACCGCGCGGCCGCCCCGACCAGCCAGCACGTCGTGCAGACCGCCATGACGCGCCACCCGGTCATCTGCGACGTCGCGCGAAGGCCGATCGACACCACAGTCCAGTACCAGATGCGAAACGGATCGAACGCCGTCAGCGCGCCCGCCAGGGCCGCCGCCGCTTGCGCGGACAGCACCCATCGCTCCACGGCCGCGGCCGCAAGCGGCGCCAGCGACGTGTCGATCTCCAGCGTCCGGAACCGCATCATCAGCGCGAGCGTCGCCGCCTGCCGCAGCAGCTCGGTGTACCCGGCGAACACGCAGATGTTCATCAGGGTGTGCCATTCCGCCTTGCGCCCCTGCAAGGCGACCACGCCGTACAGCACGGCGGCGACCACCAGCGTCCCCGCCAGCATGGCCAGCGGTCTGGTCACGACAGCGTTGATCCGGGCCAGAGTCTTCTCAAATTCGCCCTGCTTGCGCTGCTGCTCGTACAGGTCGCGCAGCGCCGAACGCTCGACGACGTCGCGCTGCGTCTGGTCGATCAGCGCGATCCGCTCCGCGACGCCGCGGTCGATCTCCCGGTCGATCAACCCGGTCTGAACCGACGCGTAGCCAAGCCCCGTGACGGTGAGCAGCAGCACGACGAGCGCCCACGCGTACGTCGGAACGTCCTCGACGCGCTCGAAGAGTCGCCGCGGCGCAACCCAGACCAGCGGCGTATCCCATAGTCCGACGGGACGATCGCGCGGCGGCTGCTCACCGAGATTCGTGGCCAGCCGCTCCAGTGTGGGTCTCCGTGCCGGCGCCAAGTTCGGCGTCCCCCAGGGATTCGACGAACGCCGACCGATATTCCGACATTATAACCGGTGCCGCGTGCGCACGGGCTTCTGGACTGCAAGCGCTTTCAATTCGCGCAGCGGCCGACCGCTGCCCGGTTTTGCGCAGCCGGATCATTGACGCGTGGCTTTCTCCCACAGAAGATAACGAACGCCGACGAGCCTCGCCGCCGATATTCCCTTGGTCTAGAGATTGACAGGCGGCGAGTTGTCACGGCGTCCGGCCGACGCATCGCGGACCTGAACGACAGTGTTCCATGCGGTGTCCGTTGTGCGGCGGACCGGCACCCCCCTATGCAACGCGCTTCTCAATGGGACGCAATGGGCGACGATCGTGACGCACGAGACCACCGGACTACCTTCCGAACTCGACGAGTTGCGGGCAGAGAACGCGCGCCTGCGAGCCGACCTGCATGCGCACGCACAGGCCGAAGCAGCGCTGCGCGCGCAACTGCGGGAACTCCGCCCGGACGCCGCGGACGCGACCGCGGGCGCCTGGACATACGACCCGGACCGCGCGATCTTCACCGCGGACGCCGTCGCGGCGCGTCTCTTCCTCGGCCGCCCGGAGAGCGGGCAATTCTCCATGAAGCACTGGCTTTCGCGGCTCGCGGCCGACGACCAGGGCAGAATCGGCGCGGCCTGGGACGCGTGGATCGCCGGCGAGGAGGAGCGGATCGAACTCTCGATTCCAAACGGCGCCTCTCCGGGGACATCGCGCCGCTTGAAACTGGTCGGTGTCGCGGTGCGTGATTCCGCTCGGCGCGCCTGCCAGATCCGCGGGACGGTTCAGGTTCAACGCGCGAGCGGACCGAGATCGTTACAGGAGGGCCAGACGCGCGTCCTGGAGATGATCGCGACTGGACTGCCGCTCCCGGAGACCCTCTCGGCGCTGATTCGCATCGTGCAGAAGAGTGCACCGGGAATGATCGCCTCCATCCTCGTGCTCGATGAGGACGGCCACCGGCTCTGGACCGCCGCGGCGCCTGACCTGCCGGAGGCCTACTCGCGCGCGATCAACGGCGTCGAGATCGGCGCGAACGTCGGCTCCTGCGGCACCGCCGCCTATCTCCGGCAGCGCGTGATCTGCGCCGACATCGCGACCGATCCGCTGTGGGAGCGATTCCGGGACGTGGCGCTGCCGCATGGGCTGCGTGCCTGCTGGTCGGAACCGATTCTCTCCGGCGGCGGCGACGTCCTCGGCACGTTCGCGCTGTATTACCACGAACCGCGCGGCCCGACCGCGACCGACCTGGAGGTAATCTCAACCGCCGCACACCTGGCAGGGATCGCGATCTCCGCGCGGCGCAGCAGCGACGCTCTGCTGCGCGTCAATCGGCAACTCGAGCGGGCGCACGCGCGGCTGGAGGCGATCCTCGACGGCGCGCCGAACGTGGCGATCCAATGCTTCGACCGCAGCGGCCGCGTTGTGTTCTGGAATTCCGCGTCGGAGAGAATCTACGGGTTCACGCGGGCAGAGGCGGTCGGGCGACGGTTGGGCGATCTGATCCTGTCGCCCCAGGAGGCCGCGGAGTTCGAAGAGCTCCTGAGCTCTGCGGAAGCGCCGAGGGCCGAGCCGACCCTGCGCGAGTTCCCAACGCGCACGCGAACTGGCGACGTACGGTGGATGCTGTCCTCGATCTTCCGCGTCCCGGATCGCGAAGCCGGTTCGCACTGGGTCTGCATCGACGTCGACATCACGGAGCGCAAACAGCTCGAGCAGCAGTTGAGCCACTCGCAGAAGATGGAGGGGATCGGCCGTCTGGCCGGCGGCATCGCACACGACTTCAACAACCTGCTGACCGCCATCATCGGCTACGCCGAGATGACGCAGCTTTCGCTGCCTGCGGACCATTCGCTGCGGCAAAACCTCCAGCAGATACAGCGCGCCGCCCAGCGCGCCGGCGAGCTGACGCGCCATCTGCTGGCGTTCGCCCGCCGCCAGATCATCGAGCCGCGCGTCATCAACGTGAACGAGCTGGTCGTCGAGATGGAGATGATGCTGCGACGGCTCATCGGCGAGCACATCACGCTCACCACGCAGTTGGCGCCGGACGCCTGGCCGGTCGAGGTCGATCCCGGACAACTTGAACAGATCATCGTGAACCTGGCGGTCAACGCCCGCGACGCGATGCCCGCCGGCGGAAGGCTCACGATCCAGACCGGCAACGCCCCGCAGCTTGAGCGGTCCGCCGATCTTCCCGTCGAGCTGCCGCCCGGCGATTACCTTCGCATCACGGTCGCTGACACTGGAATCGGCATGACCGCCGAGACGCTCGCCCACGTCTTCGAGCCGTTCTACACCACGAAGGAAGCCGGTGTCGGTACCGGGCTGGGGCTCGCGACGGCGTACGGCATCGTGCGCCAGGCGCGCGGGACGATCGCCGTGAGCAGCGAGCCGAACGCCGGCGCCACGTTCCAGATCTATCTGCCGCGCGCGTACGAGCGGCCGCGCGAACACCACGCCCCTCAGCCTGCCGCGAACGACGTCCGCGGGGGCGAAACGGTGCTGGTCGTCGAGGACGAGCCGCTGGTGCGCCAGGTCGCTGAGCAGGCGCTCCGTACCCGCGGCTACTCGGTCCTCGTCGCGGACTCGGGCCCCGATGCGCTGCGGCTTGCCCAGGACCCATCGAACACGATCGACCTGGTGCTGTGCGACGTTGTGCTGCCCGGCATGCGCGCACGCGAGTTCATCGACGCGCTCCAGCGCCTGCGGCCCGGCGTGCGCGTACTCTACATGTCCGGCTACACCGACGACGAACTGCTGCTGCAATCCGGCTTTCAGACGCCGACCGCGATTCTGCCCAAGCCGTTCACGCCCAACACGCTGGCGCGCCGTGTCCGCGAGATGCTGGGAGAATGAGGGCGCCACGCCTGCGCCTCGCCCTGGCGGCTCCAGCCCGCGTCATTGAATCGAGTGGAATGACTCCGGCACAGAGTCGCCGAGAAAAACAGAAGTCCGGGTCTTTCCCGAGCCTGGTGCTCGCCACGCTCGGGCGGTGCGACGTTCGGCGCCAACGGCGCGAACTCCTCCCCGATCGGAGAAATCAGGATTCGACCTCTGTGCCTCGGTGCCTCTGCGGTGACTGATCGGGGCTAGAATCCTGCGCGTCCGGTACACAGACCTACGCACGTCCGGGAGCTTTACATGGCGCTGGAACTCACCAAGGTCGCGGTCTGGTCGGCCGAACTGGACGACCGGCCCGGTACGCTGGCCGGCAAGCTCGAGGCGCTCGAACGCGCCGGTGCGAACCTCGACTTCATCATCGTGCGGCCCTACGGCGACGGCAGCGGCCGCGGCGTCCTGTACGTCGCGCCGTTGATCTCACGCGAGCAGTTGCAGTCCGCGGAGGAAGTGGGGCTGCGGCGGTCGAGCATCCAATCGCTGCGCATTTCCGGTCCGGACCGCCCGGGCCTTGGCGCGGGGATCGCCCGCACGCTGGCGAACCACAACATCAACATCGCCGGCCTGACCGCTTCGGCGCTGGAGGACCGCTGCGTGTTCTACGTGCGGTTCAACTCCGACGCCGATCTGATCAGCGCCGCCGCGATCCTCACCAAGTCGCTTGGCTGAGGCGAAGGCACGCGCTCATGTGA
Organism: Phycisphaerae bacterium; assembly: GCA_039961675.1. Classification (GTDB taxonomy): domain Bacteria; phylum Planctomycetota; class Phycisphaerae; order UBA1845; family Fen-1342; genus JABRWC01. Next base: position 6,084 of record JABRWC010000078.1, on the reverse strand, counting down.
ACAGCGACGGCTGGTCGCCCGGTGAGGAGGGCGGCGTCAGCCCGAGGTGCGCGTACGCCGCCGGACGGACCAGCCGCCCCCGCGGCGTGCGGATCACGAATCCGATTTGCAGCAGGTACGGCTCGACCACGTCTTCGAGCGTGTCGCGCTCATGCCCCATGCTGGCCGCGATCGCCTCAATCCCCGCCGGCCCGCCGTCGTAGTGCCGCAGCAGCGCGTTCAGGTACGCGCGGTCCAGCACGTCCAGCCCAAGCGAGTCGATTTGAAGTATTTCCATCGTCGCGTCCACCGCGGACACGGTGATCGTCCCGTCACCCCGCACCTGCGCGAAATCGCGCACCCGCCGCAGCAGCCGGTTCACGATTCGCGGCGTCCCGCGCGCCCGAGCGGCGAGCCGCTCCAGAGCGCTTCGGTCGGCGGCGATGGAGAGTCGCTCGGCATTGCGGGCGACGATGCGCGTCAGCTCCTCGACCGAGTAGAAGTCGAGGTGAAACACGTGCCCGAACCGGCCGCGAAGCGCCGAAGAGAGCATGCCGGCGCGCGTCGTGGCGCCGATCAGCGTGAAGCGCCGCAGGGAGAAGTTCACGGTCCGCCCGCCGATGCCGCTCTCCGTCGTGTAATCGACGCGGAAGTCCTCCATTGCGGGGTACAGAAACTCCTCGACCACCTTGGCCAAGCGGTGAATCTCGTCGATGAACAGCACGTCGCCGGCGTCGAGCTGGGTGAGCAGCATCATCAGGTCGCCCTGCCGCGCGACCGCCGGGCCGCTGGTCTGGCGTAGCGTGGCGCCCATCTCGTTGCTGATGACGTGTGCCAGCGTTGTCTTGCCCAGTCCCGGCGGGCCGTCGAGCAGCACGTGATCCAGCGGCTCGCCGCGGCCCTTTGCCGCCGCCAGTGCGATCTGGAGCTGATCGCGAATCTGCGCCTGGCCAATGCAGTCCGCTAGGCGCTGCGGCCGCAGCGACACCAGGTAGCTCTCGTCGTCCGCGACAGGCTGCGTGAACACCCGCTCGATCGCCATCGCTACTCCCGCGTCGCAACGGAGCATATCGGGTGCCCGCCGGCGATAGAAGCCGTGCGTCCCGGCGGCCCGCTGCATCACAGGTACACGCGGCCCTCCAGCCGGTACAGGTCGCCAACCGGCTCGTCCACCCCGCCAATACGGATCGTCCGCCATACCGCCACGGCGGCAAGCAGGCTGTCCAGCGCGTCGCCCTCGGGCTCGTCGACCAACGTCTCTTGAATCGCGCGCGAGGGCAGCGCCACGCCTTCCAGGTCTTGCACGGCGGCCAGGATCCTGCGCCGTGCCGCACGGTGCGCGCGCCCCGTCCCCTTGTAAGGTCGATACAGGCCGGCGCGCTTCAGAAGCGAAGCCGGGCAGGTTTCCAGAAGCCAGGCGACGCCGTCGCGGGCCGCCTGCATGGGCAGCGCAACCGCTTGACCGGCGGCGATCAGCGGCGCGAGTACGTCGCGAATCCCGTGATACGTCTGCCGGTAGAGACGCAAGTTGTACGGGGAGAACGGCGTGCGCGTCTCGATGTCCGTGAGGCGCTTCAGGTCCCGGCCGCCGGCGGCCCGGCGGCAATCGGCGCGGAAAGCCTGTGCCGTCGGGTACCGCTGCGCGAAGCCCGATGCAAACCCGACCCAGTCGCGCTCCGGCACCAGGACTTCCGGCAGGCCCATGGGGAAATCCAGCCCGAACGGCGCCGCCGGATGTGCCGAAATCCAGTTTCGCAGCGCGCGCAGGGCCTCCTCCCGCGCCGGGCCGCCTCCCGGCAAGCGCATCGCCGGGCGACAGTCCGCGACCGCTGGCCGGTCCTCGCTCGATCGGTCCAGCCGCGTGAGCCAGATCTTGCAGCCGGCAAGCGCTGCGCCGCTGAAATCCACGCCGAACACGAACTCGCGCCCACCACCGACCATTGCGGGAGTTTACGCCTCCCTGCGTCGGATTGCGTGTTGTGCCAGGGATTCTCGGACTCGAGCGCGAGGGCCAGTGCGACGCCCTCGACCTCACGCCGGTCTCGGCCGAATGCGGCGATTCAGTTACAGTCCGAAGCGCAGCGGATCGAAGAATACGTTGGGGTGGTTCGCGCCCAGGCGGGCGCGCGGCGGCGGCCGTGCGCGCGACCTGCTCGGCGGCAGCAAAGGCAGGCGACTATGGAACGAAGAACGGCTCAAATCTGGACCGCGGAACATAGCCTGCTGTACGCCCAGACCTCCTCCGCGTGCCTCGGCGTGGGCCTCGTGCTCTGGGGCTTTGCGCCGCTCGTCATCGAGCGCATCGTCTCGGGCGAAGCTCCCGCCGGACAACTGCTCACGACCAACAGCGCCGTCGTGCTGACCGGCTTCGCGTTCCTTCTCGCCGCGTCGTCCATGCGCCGGAGACGTTGGGCCGCTTGGATGTCGTTCGCCTTGTCCGCGGTCCTGGCAGCGGCGGGCATTGTTCTCACGACGCTGACCGGGTTGCATCTTTCCAGCTCGTTCGTGTCGCTGCTGTCGGCCGCGACGTGCTTCGCAAGCTGGCTGGCGATTGACGCGCAGAACAAGGCGCGTCCGGCGCGCGCCGCCCGCCGCGCACACGCTCATTAGCAGATGTCGCACAAGACGCGCGTGCGCGAGGACTAGTGTTCTGTCTCAGGAATTCGCGGCATAATTCCAGGCCGGCCCACCTCTGGTTCGCTGCGCAAAGCGGAGCTTTGCGCGCACCAACTTTTAGGACGAATTTGTGAGACAGGACACCAGCCAATCCGAGCCGCGATCCCCGCCTGCGCGGGGACAAGGGAGCGGGGAACGCGCGCGGGTCACTTGCTGCGCTCTCGGCCATCAGCGCGCGCTTGCTCACGCACACGGCTCGGATCAGCGGCGCCGATTCGCGCACCGGCATCAAGGCCTGCGCGTAGGGCGCGGGCGCTTCGCCTGCAAGTTCCACCCTCACGCGGTACGGAAGCATGGGTCGCACTTCGCCCGCATGGCCGTCCAGCCGGAGTTCCACGCGCTCTTGATCGCTTCCGCGTCGTGCCCCCCCACCCTTCGCCGATTCGCCCCGTAAGTTACAATGACGCGCGAAATCCCGCCCAGGAGCTGCCAGGAGCTGCCGATGCTGCGCGTCGCCGTCGTGCAATCCCCAGGCGTCCGCCTCGAACAGCACCGCCAAACGCTCGCTGAACTGCTGGATCTGACTCGACGCGCCGCGGGGCTTGGCGCCAAACTTGTCGTACTGCCGGAGTGCGCCTTCCCGGCGTATTGGATTCGAAGCCGGCAGGAGTACGTCGCCGCGCTCGACGCGGGGATGGCCTCGGCCACCCAATTCCTGGAGCACATGTCCGCGTGCGCGCGCGAGCAGCGAATCCACGTTTGCACCGGCTACATTGACTTCGATGGCCTGCGCTTGCGTAACGCGGCGGCGCTCATCGACGACTCAGGACGGATCGTCGGGCGCTACAGCAAGTGCTTCCTGTGGGATTTCGACAACGACTGGTTTGAGCCGGGCGAGTCAATTGACGCTTTCGAAACTGCGCTGGGGCGTATCGGAATCATGATCTGCGCCGACGCGCGATTGCCGGAGATTCCGGCCACGCTCGCTGCGCGCGGCGCGCAGCTCATCGTGCAGCCAACGGCTTGGGTCAACGGCGGCCAACCCGATCGTCTCTGGAACCCGCAGCCGGAGTTTCTAATCCCGGCGCGCGCCCGCGAATTGGGTATTCCGGTCGCCTCGGCCAGCAAGTGGGGTGCAGAGGGCGGCACGACGTTCGTCGGCATGAGCCGGATCTGCGACGCGACGGGCCGGGTGCTGGCCACCTGTGCGTCTTCGCGGACAGAGGTGGTTGTCGCGGACGTCGAGCTGCCGCCCGCCGGCGTCTGCCGTATGCGCGACGCGGAGCGCGCCGTGCTGCTCTCCGCCGCGCCGCCGACGCTTCCAAGCGCGTCTGCTCCGGCGCTCCCGGTCGCCGTGGCGCCGGCCGGCGCGCCGCTCCCTGCCGCCCTGCTGTATGAAGGCGCTTCAACCAGCGCCGCCGTGGCGGCCCTGCTGCTTCAACCCACGGACGTTGGATGGTCGGCGAGTTTTCTCGACGGGGACCGCGCACATCTTCTCGCCGTGCGCGCGGCGGGCGTTGAGCCTGCGAGCTTCGGGGACGTGGCGATCGGAGTTCTCGACGCGGCTGCGGCCGCGCGCTTTGCGCCGGCGCGCGTCCTCGCGCTGCGCGGCGCGAACGTCCTGCTGGTGTACGGGGAGAGCGACACCACACTGCTCCGCGCCCGCGCAGCGGAAAACCGCGTCTTTGTCGTCGGCGCGCGGCCGGATTCGCTCATCGCGCTCGGGCCGCGGGGGAACGTGCTCGCGGAGCGGCCGATCGCCGAGTGCCGCTGGCGCGAGCCGGAGATCGTGATCAGGTTGCCACTGGCGGAAGCGGCGGACAAGGCGTTCGCACGCGGGACCGACGCGTTCGGTGGGCGCACGCCGCATCTCTATCAATTCCAGTCCACCCCGCCAACCCGCGACGCCCCAACTGCCCCCGCTCCAGCCGACCCGCAACCGTGAAAATGCGGTCCGAGAGCGCCAGCGAGCGTGCAGCAGAACCCCGCACGGAAGTGCGGGGCACGTTGCCGGCGGGACGCCGACGCTGCCCAGCGACACCATCTGGCGTTCTGTCTCAGGAATTCGCGGCATGATTCCGGGGGCGGCAAACCTCTGGTTCGCCCCGCAAAGCAGGGCTTTGCGCTCACCGACTTTCAGGACGTATTTGTGAGACTGGACACGAGCCTCATGCCACGCCCGCCCGGCGACGGAGCATCCATTCCCCCATCAATGCCGCCGCGAGAATGGCCAGCACGACCCACGGCTGCCGCGAGACCGGGTCGTATTCCAGCGTATGCTCAATGCGTGTCCGCCGATCCACCGATGCGACTTCGCGCAGAACCTCGCGCAGCGTTTCGACTTCCGTGAAGCGCCCGCCGAACTCCGCCGTCCGTTCGGCGATTTCGCGCATCAGCTCCGGGTCGGACGTCGGCGGCAGGCGCTCCAGGTCCTGTTCCACCACTCGAAACCGCGTCGCGGCGCGGAGCGACTCAGTCGCGACGCCAAGGTCGGCTGCCGGGGGTCGGCCTGAACCTGCATGAACCTCCACTTCGTACGCGCCTGGTGCGAGTCGCAATGCGCCGCCAGCCGGTCCCGGTACCGCGGCGCGCCACTCTCCATCACGAAACTCAAATAACACCGGCCAACTTTCTTCCGCCCGCGCTTGACGCGATGCCGCAATGCCGCGCGTCGTTCGCACGTCCTGGCTGGCCGGCGAACCGCTCGCATCGGACGCCCCGTCCGCCAGCCGCCGGAGAACGCCCGAAATCTGGGTCCGCCCATGCGTTGCGGCTGCGCCATCGTCCAACCCGCTGATGCCTGCACGGATCACGACGCGCTGCGCGCGGGATTCGAGCGCGGCGGCGTTGTACTCGGCGCGTTCCGTGATGACCCAGGCGCGCGGTCGCCGATTCGCCAGCCAGCTCACCATCTGCCGCCAGAGCCGCTGGTGCCGCTCATTGCCCGCGTCCGAGTGCAACGCCCAGGGCCACGTGCAATCCCACCCCGCCACCAGGCATCTCCCTGCGCCGACATCCTGCGCGATCAGCAACGCGTGCCCGGCGCCGTCATCCGCCAGGACCTGCGCCAGCGGCGATGCCGGCGTCAGCCGCGCCGCGCCGCACAGCTCCGGCAACGCCGACCAGTCCGCGTCGTCCGCCGGCGCGCTCGCCGCCGCCCGCGTGAGCCGAGCAAGAACCGGGTGCTCCGCGCCCGTCATCGTCGGCGAAAACCGAGGCCGCTCCACGCTCAGCGCCGCCCGGCTACCCAGGCGCGCGGGACTCACATCCACAAGTTCCGACCGTCCGAAGCGCGCGTCCTCGAACATCGCCCGCCCGCCGGCAAGCAGCAGGCCCACGCCATCCCTGGTCACGCGGGCCGCCAGCTCGGCGATATCGCCGGCATGCAGCGACTCGTGGCTCCGAGGCCCCAGGATCACCACGTCGTAGCCGTCCCACCGCGTCGCCCGCGACTGTTCTGCGGACGCCTCCCCGGCCGGCGCCCAGTCC
>JABRWC010000077.1:0-5765 GCA_039961675.1 Phycisphaerae bacterium | reverse complement strand
TCTCCGTGCTCTCGCAACGACATCGTCAGGCGTCGCCCGAACGCCCGCGAGCACGTTGGAGCCTGGGCCGCACGAGGATAGAATCGCGGATGCCGCGGGCGTTCGGGCGACGCCTGACGATGTCGTTGCGAGAGCACGGAGACCCGGGCCATGGTCCACCGAGTAAAGCTGGGAAAGGTGCCGCCGAAGCCGCATACCACGTTTCACGATGAGGACGGCAAGCTCCTCATGGAGCAAATGGTGACGCGGCAGGGCTTCCACGGTCCGTTCTCAATCCTGTATTACCGTCTGCCGCCGACCGACGAATTCGAGGTCGAGAGCTTCCGCGTCCCGGGCTTCTGCCCATTCGAGCTGCTCGAGAAACAGCCGCTCTATCGCCGGCACATTCGCACGCAGGACCTCAAGCCCGGGGGCGACTTCCTCACCGGCCGGCGGATGCTGATGGTCAACCGCAATCTCCAGATCAGCCTCTGCAAGCCGTGCGAGCCGCCGGTGCGCTTCTTCAGCAACGGCGACGGCGACGAGCTGTGGTTCATGAAGCGCGGCCGCGGGCGGCTGGAAAGCGTCTACGGCGTGCTCGAGTTCCGAGAGCACGATTACGTGCTGATCCCCAAGAGCACCCCGTATCGCCTGCACTTCGACGGCGAGTGCGGCACGGCTCTGGTGTTCGAGGGTCGGCCGTGGCTGGGGATTCCGGGCGACTACCGCAACAGTTGGGGGCAGCTCAGCGACTCCGCGCCCTACACGCACCGCGACTTCCGCGAGCCGACCGAGTTGCTTGGCCGCGACGTCCGCGAGCGCTGCGAGACGCCTTTCTGCCTCGTCACCAAGATGGGCGACGAGTTGACGGTCCACAAGTACAAGCATTTCCCGCTCGACGTGGTCGGGTGGGACGGGACCATCTATCCCGTCGCGTTCAACATCCACGACTACCAGCCGAAGACCGGCATCGTGCACCTCCCGCCGACCACGCACACGACCTTCGCTGGCGAGGGCTTCGTGGTCTGCTCGTTCGTGCCGCGCAAAGTGGACTACTTCGAGCGCGGCGAGCAGAAGGCGATCCCCTGCCCGTACGCGCACGCGAGCGTGGACATGGACGAGATTCTCTACTACGTAGAGGGCGAATTCAGCTCGCGCAAGGGCGTCGAGAGCGAGTCCATAAGCCTGCACCCCCAGGGCATCACGCACGGGCCGCATCCGGGCACGTATGAGCGCTCGGTCGGCACGCAACGCACGGACGAGTTGGCGGTCATGTGCGACGCGTATGACGCGTTCCGGCTTACGAAGACCGCGGCCGCCGTCGAGGACGCCGATTATCACCGCACCTGGGTGACGAAGGAGGGTTCCTCCACCTGGGTTAGCCGTTGACGGGAGGCCCGCCGCCGCCGATCCTAACGCCCAGGTGGTTCGTGGCTCGCCCGACCGTCGGCGTGCGTGTGCGAGGGGCCGACCGTCCGGGCCATTTCGTCGTACAACGTGCGCGTCGCGAATACGCGACAGAAGCGAGACATGTCGCAACAGGGCCGGTCAGCCGAGGCCGCGCCGCCGTTCGCGGAGCCGGACCGCTCGGACGCCGCGTCGTTTGAGACGCTGTTCGAGTGCGCCGCCGTCGGGATCGCGCAGGTCGGAATCGACGGGCGCTTCATCCGCGTCAACCAGAAGCTGTGCGAGATGCTGGGCTACTCGCGCGGCGAGCTGCTGTCCCGCACGTTCCAGGAAATCACGCACCCAGGCGACCTGCCGCAGAACCTGTTTCAATACCGCCGCGCGCTGCGCCGCGAGATCGACCGCTACACGCTCGAGAAGCGCTACCTTCGCAAGGACGGCCAAACGGTCTGGGTCAGCCTCTCCGTGGCGCTCGTCCGCGGCGCCGACGGCCAGGGTCGCTACTTCATCTCCGTGATCGAGGACATCACGCAGCGCCGCCAGGCCGAGGACGCGCTGCGCATCAGCGAGCAGCGCTACCATGCGCTGGTCGAAGCGATGGCCGAGGGCGTCGTCCTTCAAACCGCCGACGGCGTCATCCAGTCCTGCAACCCCGCGGCCGAGCGCATCCTCGGGCTTCCAGCCGAGCAGATCCTCGGGCGGGCGTCGAAAGACCCGCGCTGGCGCACGATCCACGAGGACGGCACGCCCTGGCCGGGCGAGGTCCATCCCTCGATGACCACCATCGCGACCGGCGAGCTTCAGGACAACGTCGTGATCGGCGTTCACCGGCCGGACGGCGCGCTGCGGTGGCTCTCGGTCTCGACGCGCCCGCTGCACCTGGAGCGCCACGACCGCCCGGACGCCGTGGTCGTGACCTTCGCCGACATCACCGAGCGCCGCCAGGCGGAGCAGGAGATTCGCGCGGCGACGCAGAACTACCTTCAACTCATCGAGCACGCGCCCGACGCGATCGTCGTGCACCGCGAGGGCCGGTTCCTGTTCACCAACCCGGCGGCGCTGCGGCTGCACGGAGTGCAGCGCGCCGACCAGCTCGTCGGCCGTCCCGTTTACGACTTCATCGCCGCCGAGTTCCACGAGTTCGTGCGCGAGCGAGTGCGTCGCGTGCGCGAGTCCGGGCAGCAGTCGCCGCTGATGGAGCTGTCGATCCTGCGCGCCGACGGGCAACGCGTGGTCGTGGAGGCGACTTCGGTGCCGACCCGCTTCGACGGGGAAGACGCCGTGCTGACCACGCTGCGCGACGTGACGGAGCGCAGGCAGCTCGAGCAGCAGCTTCGACAAGCGCAGAAAATGGAAGCCATCGGCCGGCTGGCCGGCGGTGTCGCCCACGACTTCAACAACATGCTCACGGTCATTCTGGGGCAGGTGGAGGCGATCGGCGAGCGCGGCGCCGATCCGCGCGAGCTGCCCGCGCAGCTCGCGCCCATCCGGGCCGCCGCCCAGCGCGGCGCCGACCTGGTCGCGCGCCTGCTTACCTTCGCCCGCAAAGGCTCCCCGCGTCTGCGCGCGCTCACGTTGAATGACCTGATCGCCGGCCTGGACGGAATGCTCCGCCGGCTGCTTGGCGAGCGGATTGAGCTGCGTACCGAGCTGTCCCCGCAGCTTCGTTCGGTCCGTGCCGACCCGGCGATGCTGGAGCAGGTCGTTGTGAACCTCGCGATCAACGCCCGCGACGCGATGCCCGCCGGCGGCGTACTCACCATCGAAACACGGAACATCCCGCCGACCGAGCCGGAGGGCGACGTTCCGGCGTGCGGCCCGCAGGTCGAGCTGGCCGTCCGCGACGCGGGCGTGGGCATGGATTCCTTCGTCGTCGCGCGAATCTTCGAGCCGTTCTTCACGACAAAGGAGGAGCACAAGGGCACCGGCCTGGGGCTGGCGACGTGTCACGGGATCATCCGGCAGTTCGGAGGCACCATCACGGTCGAGTCGCAGCCCGGCGCCGGGAGCACGTTCCGCATCTGTCTCCCCGCCTGCGACGAGCCGCCTGTTCCCGCCGCGATGCCCGCCCTGAGATCCAGCCGCCAGGGCACCGAAGCCATCCTGCTCGTGGAGGACGAGCCGCTCATCCGCGAGGTGGCCTGCGGCGCACTGCGCGCGCTGGGCTACACCGTGCTGGAAGCCGGCTCCGGCGCCGAAGCGCTGTCGGTGCTGCGCGAGCGCGGCGGGCCGGTCGAGCTGCTCGTCACCGACGTCGTCATGCCGAAGATGAGCGGGCCGGAGCTGGCCGCAGATGTTCGCAGGCAGTATCCCGGGGCGAGAGTGCTCTACCTCACCGGGTACGCGCCCGACATGCTGAGCCAGATGCTCGCCGCCGAAGCCTCCTACCGCGTGCTCGAAAAACCCTTCACGATGAGCCGGCTGTCGGAAGTGATCCGAGAAACGCTGGATGCGCCGTGCGGCTGAGGCGATCTCGTCACACCGGGCGCCGCGCAATGATCCAGAAGTTGTCCGAAAGCGGGTTGGCGCGCGTCTCGATCGGTTCGTATTCCGCAGCCTGCATGAGCCTGGAGAGCGTCACCGGCGAAAAGTACTGCACGTGCTCCGGCCAGCGGAAACCCGACCAGCGGGCGCCAAGCGCTTTCCGCAGCAGGCTGTCGAAGTTCGGCGTCTTGTGCAGGCACACGCCGCCCGGCTTCAGCAGGCCGCGCATCTTCCGCAGCGCCGGCAGCGGCTGCGGTTCGTGCTCCAGGTAGCTCACCGTCACGATCACGTCGAAGCTCTCAGGCGCGAGCGGAAAGTCCTCGAGCCGCCCGCACAGCACCCGCTCCGGACCCAGCCGCCGCCGCGCCTTGGCCGCCATCTTGGGCGACAGCTCCACGCCGATCGGGTCGTACCCGTAACGCAGCGCCAGCATCCCCAGCCGGCCGTCGCCGCAGCCCACGTCGAGCATTCGTCCGCGGCGAACGTGCCGCCGAATCTGGCGCAGGGCGCGCCGTTCGCGGCTGGGCTTGGCGAACAGCACGAAGAACGTCCAGAGCCGGGCGAGCGGGTTGCGCATCCAGCGCTCGTAACGCTGGCGGGCGAACGAGTCCGCCCACTCGAAGTCGGTGTCGATCGCTTCCTCGGTCGGAATCTCGGGCATGTACGCCAGACCGCATCCGCCGCAGCGGATCAGCCGCCAAGGCTCGCGCGCCAGGATCAGCTCGCCGCCGCTCGCGCCGCAGAGCGGGCACGCGCGCGCGAGCGTGCGCTGGGCCGCGGCCGTCGGGTGCGCGCGGCCGTGGGCGTGCGTCGGAGATGCGCCGCCAGTGGAAGACAAGTGCGGACTCCGCTGTGATTCCTGTGAGCGCTCGAGGCGCGGCGTGAAGCACGTCCGTACGCGAGGCGCACAAACGAGCGGTCCCGCCCGTATGCGCTGCCGCGCCTTCGAGCGGCGGGAAGTGTACTCGCGCGGCGACAGGCTTGCGACGCGGCGCGCCGGCGCGGGTCAGAAGCTCATCAGACGCCGTCCGATTCGTCGCCGGGCCACTCCCGGGCGCGCCGCACCAGCTCCGGCGGGTATCCCTCGCGCTCCAGGATGCTCAGCGCGTTGCGCGTCCGCGCCGGCCCCTCGTGGAGCCGGTAGTCGAACACCAGCCCGTCCGCGTTGAGGTTCTCGCGAAAATGAAAGTTCCGCCCGCCGCGCCCGTCGCACAACCCCGTCAGGTGCCGGTCGTGCGTGGCGACCAGGAACAGGTGTGGCGACGCGAGCAGGTGCTCGAGCACCGCCACGCTGGCCGCCGATTGGTCGCGCGAGTTCGTCCCGCGGAACGGCTCGTCCACCAGCCCGAGGATCGGCGCGCGACCCTCGGGCGGCAGCACGAGCCGCCGCAGGTGCCGAACCTCGGACAGGAAATAGCTTTCGCTCTCGGAGAGGTTGTCGCGCGCCCGCAGGTCCGTGATGAGCCGCGCGGGCGACCAGCGCATCCGCCGCGCCGTTACCGCCGACCCCGCCTGCGCCAGCAGCACGCACAGCCCGACCATCCGCAGGAACGTGCTCTTGCCGGCCATGTTCGAGCCGGTGATCAGCCACAGGCGACACCCGGGATGCAGCGCAACCGCATTGCCCACCACGCGCTCCGCGGCGATCAGCGGGTGGACTCCGCCCTCGATCTCGATCCGCGCCGGCGCTTCAGGCTCCGGGTAACAACACACCGGTTGCTCCGCCGCGAAGCACGCCAGGCTGTACAACGCCTCGAGGTCGGCAAGCGCCGAGATGCCCGCCAACAGCGCCTCGCGATGCGGCAGGACCGAGCGCGCGATCGACATCGCCGCGTGAACGTCGCTGAGCGTCACGGCGTTGACCAGCGCATACGCCATGCCGCCGCTCTCCGCCC
>JABRWC010000076.1:0-12669 GCA_039961675.1 Phycisphaerae bacterium | reverse complement strand
CGAGGCAGACCGGTTGGAAAACCGGTCCCCCAAAAGCCCAGTCGCGTCGGCCCTCCGTGGCCGACGAAGCAGACCGGTTGGAAAACCGGTCCCCCAAAAGCCCAGTAGCGTCGGCCCCGCGTGGCCGACGAGGCAGACCGGTTGGAAAACCGGTCCCCCAAAAGCCCAGTCGCGTCGGCCCCGCGTGGCCGACGAAGCAGACCGGTTGGAAAACCGGTCCCCCAAAAGCCCAGTCGCGTCGGCCCTCCGCACTACACGTGAACCGCCGCGTCCAGCTTCAGCCAGTCCCAGCCGAGCAGCGACGGCCGCGATCGGGCGGCGGACTTGGCGGCCGCATCGGCGGCCTCCTTGCTCTCGTCGCTTGCGGCCGAGCCGTTCGCCAGCAGCGCCGACTGGGCGGCGAGGATCTGCTCCAGCGTGGTCACCTGGGCGACCGCCGAGACCGGCACCGACTCGCCCGTGTCCAGCTCCAGGATCGCCGTGCCGTCGGACTCGAACCGCACGCCGGTGACGATGCCTTCGATCCGCGACGCGCCGCCGTCCGCGTCGGTCTGCGCCGCGATCACGTACTTGCCGATCAGCTCGCTGGCGCCGAGCGTACGCTGCTGGCCCGCGAGCTGATCGAGCGTCTTATTAAGCTGCCCCGACAGCTCGATCTCGCGAATCTGCGCTACCTGGTTGATCATGTCGGCGGTCTTGGCCGGCTCGAAAGGGTCCTGCTGCTGAAGCTCAGTGACGAGGATTCGGAAGAAATCCTCGCTCTTCATGTTGCCCAGCCCGCGCTGCGTCGTGCTGGGCACGCCCGTCGTTCCGCTCACCGCTGTCGTTTGCATTGACGCACCTGTTCGTTGCCGCCCGCGCTTCGGCGGTCCGGCCGATTACGCGAGCACGTTGACGCGCGGCTCCGCCGCGGGGTCATCCTCCGCGCCCGGCGGCGAATCCGCCGCCGACGCTGACGTGCCGGACTCCGTTCCCGAACCGGTCGAGCCGTCCGTTTCGGCGCCGCCCGGTTGGCCGCCTCCCTGCGGCTCCGACTGCTCGTGCGATGGCGCCCAGTGCTCCGCATCGGGCGGCGCCGGCGGCCGAATCTCCACCCGCTCCAGGTGCAGGCCGGCCGCCTCCAGACCTCGTCGCAACGAGTCCAACTCGTCGGAAAGCAAACGGTGTGCCACGACCGATTGCGTCTCGATCCGCAGCCTCAGGGCGTCTTGCTCCAATTCCATGCGCAGCCGCAATGTGCCGAGTTCCGGCGGGTCCAGGCGGATGGTGGCGGACGACCGGCCGGCGGCGGCGTGGCTGCGGATCACGCGCAGCACACGCTCCACGTTTGCGCGAGCCTGAGCCGATTCTGCGCCTTCTCCTGCCGGCGGCAGCAGCCGAGCGCTTGCGGTTCGAAGCGGCGACGCGCGCACGTCGGGCGCGACGACGTTTGTCGACGGTGCAGCGCGTGCTCCGTTCGCGCCGGCGTCATTGGCCGGTGCCGCCGGTGCGTTCGCTGTTCCAGGAGCACTCGGGATCCCGGCGGCGGGAGATACCGGCCCGGCGGTCGAGCTCGGCGTCAGGGCGGGCGTGCCGATCGGGACGCCGGCGTCGCTCGATGTCGCGTCCGGTTGCATGAGATTTCCCGCCGGCGCCGGCGGGTGATTCTGGCCGCTAGCGAGCGTAACGACTGTCCGCGGGGACGTCCCGGGGCGTGGCGGCGCGCCAGACGAACCGCTCAGCGTATGCTCGGCGTCAACCCGTGTGGACGACGAAGCGCGGTCCGTCGCGCTGCCGGTCGCGGCGGCCGCACCGCTGGGCTGTGGCGGGCTTTCGCAGGCGATTTGCCGGGACTGCGCAAGCGCGTCTCGAAATGCGGTCGGCGCGTTCCGCAGCCGGTCGCGCAGGTCGGCTCTCGCGGCTTCGCCGCGAAACGCGCGGCTCGAGGGATCAAGGCTGCGCTCGGATTCTCGGATCACGTCGGCGGGCGTCGGCCGCGCGACGATCTCCGCGCCGTGTTCCTCGACGCGGCGCTCGCGTTCGTCAACCGCGCGCCGGGCCTGTTCGCGCTGGAGCTGCTGGGGCTCGGTGAGGGACCACGGTTCTGCGGACGGGTCGCCTGCCGCGGTCCATTGACGAGTGAGTGTGCGGCCTGTGCCGCAACCGGCCCGGGCCCAGGGCACGATCTGCATCGACAAACCTCGGGATGCCGCCGCGCCTCCGCGCGACAGTCATCCGTTGTCGGTCGTCCCTGACCGGGGTGCGGCGCGTTCGACCTCCTGGCGGCGAATCTGCTCCAGCAGTTCGTGCAGGATGTCCAGTTCCTCGGCGGACTTGAACTGGGCGAGAATCTGCTGTCCGGTGCTGACTTTCAGCGCGTTGAACAGTCGGACGGCGTCCGCCGGGCATTTCTTCCAGATTCGCAGGACGTGCTCCTTGGCCTGCTTGGGCGCGAGCTTGGCCACGAATTGAAGCTCGCGCTCGAAGCCTTCGTCCTGGATTTCCTCGCGCAGTTTCTTCTGCTGCTCGATCCAGGCGCTCTTCTCGGACTCCAGCGCCTCCTCGCGCGTGATGAGCTCCTGTAGCGCCTGGTCGATGAGGCGTTTCTGCGCCAGCAGGTCCTCCGTGGCGCGCTCCAGCGCCGCGCGGCGCAGCCGCTCGGCGCTGCGCTGCTCGCGAAGCTCGTCGGTCGAGCGCGACGTCGGGCCTGCCGCGACGGGCACCTTCGGTTCGTTGGCGGCCTCGGCCGGCTGGCTGGCTGTGGGCTGACTGGTGGCTGCGGCGTCCTCGCCGCGGAGAATCTCGGCGATCTTGTTTACGTTCTCGGAATCGAGCCGCCCCTGGCCGTACATGACCCCCACCACGCCCACCAGCGCCAGCACGGTGGACACGCTCAGAACCGCCAGCACGTCGTAGAGCTTGGACATCGTCGCGGGTTCTCGCCTACGCGCCGGCGCGAGGAACGATCAGCACGCCGCGTGAAAACGGGCGGTGCTCGCCGTCATTCGCCGACCGTCGGACAAGCAGGTTTCGTGCCAGTTCGTCGCTCTCCCCGATTTCGCGCAGCGCCTGCTCGCGCTGATGCGCCGCCCAGCGGCGCTCGCGCAGCTTCTGGATGATGCGAAACTGAACGTGCGCCTGGCGCATCTCTTCCAGCAACTGCCGGTGCTCCTGCTCCAGCGCAGCGCGCAACGCCGTCTGCTGCTGGACAATGCGCCGCAAGTAAGCGATCCAGGCCCGCTCGCGCGACAGCGCCGCCACGTCCAGCGCCGGCCGCTGCTGCGCCGCGCTCAATCCGCCGGCGGAGCGCGCGATCTCTTCGCCGGTCTGACGGATCGCGGTTTCGACCCGCGCAATCTCGGCCCGCTTCGCGCCCACCTTGCGCTTCGCCTCGCGCTCGCGGATTTCGCGCACCCGCAACAGCGTGTCGAGCCGGAATCGAAACGCCTTCGCCACGTCGATCCCTCGAGCGCTTTCGGCGCGCCGGCACGCGCGCCGCCGCAAGCGCTCAGCGAGCCGCCGCGGACGCGGCCGCCGCTTCGCACTTGCGAATTTCATCGGCCAGCGCCGCGAGTTCGGCGCTGGTCTGCTCGAACGTCTGACCCTGCGCGCGGTCCTGCGTCAGGAAGCGGGCGATGCTCTCGCGCATCTTCACCGCCACGTCGTAATCGCGGTTGGCGCCGGGCACATAGGCGCCGATGCTGACCAGGTCCTCAATGTCGTTCCACACCGCCAGCACCTTGCGGACGAGGCGGGCCGCCTCCCGCTGGGCGGCGTCCGTCACGTCGACCGCCACGCGGCTGATGCTGTTGAGCACGTCGACCGCGGGGAACTGGCCGCGGTTCGCCAGCGCCCGCGAGAGCCAGATGTGGCCGTCGAGGATGCCGCGGACCGCGTCGGCCAGCGGCTCGCCGATGTCGTCCCCTTCGACCAGCACGGTGTAAATGCCGGTGATGCTGCCGTTCTGCGTGCGGCCGGCGCGCTCCAGCATCCGCGGCAGCAGTGCGAACGTGCTCGGGGGGTACCCTTTGGCGGTGGGCGGCTCGCCGGCCGCCAGACCGAGCTGCCGCTGCGCCATCGCCACGCGCGTCAGCGAATCCATCATCAGCAGCACGTTCATTCCCTGGTCGCGGAGAAACTCAGCGATCGCCGTGGCGTGGAAGCACGCCCGGACGCGCATCGCCGGAGCTTCGTCGGACGTGCATGCCAGCACCACGCTGCGGGCGAGCGCCTGCGGCCCAAGCTGGTTCTCTACAAACTCGCGCACCTCGCGCCCGCGCTCGCCGACCAGCGCCACGACGTTCGCGTCCGCTTGCGTGTGGCGGCAGATCATGCCCATCAGCACGCTTTTGCCTACACCCGTCCCGGCGAAAATGCCCAGCCGCTGGCCGCGGCCCGCCGTCAGCAAGGCGTCGATGGCGCGCACGCCCAACCCCAGCGGCTCGTCGATCGGCCGCCGCTCGAGCGGCCCGGGTGGATCGGAGTAGAGCGCGTAGCGGGCGTTGAGGACCGGCGCCGGGCGGCCGTCCAGCGCGCGGCCGCGCGCGTCGATCACGCGGCCCAGCAGCGCCTCGCCGACCGGAACGCGGGCCACGCCGCTGACGCATTCCACGACATCTCCAGGCGTGATTCCGGTCGCCTCGCCGAATACGGACAGTATGGCGCGATCGGCCTTCAGCCCGACGACCTGCGCTTCCACGGCTCCGTCGCGCCCGGTGTGGATCGAGCAACCGGCGCCGACCGGGGCCGGGAGCCCCTCGGCCGCGACCACCATGCCTTCCACGCTCGCGACGCGGCCGCGGATGCGCTCGCTGATGAGTCCCGGCAGCTCGGCGCACAGCGACGCGAAGACGGACGCGGCGCAACGACGCTCAGCGGACTGCGTGACGGATTCAGCCGCCATCCGCACGCCCCCTGGTCTCGTCCGGTTCCGCGTTCAGCAGCGCCTCGGCGATCCGGTCGAGCTGCACGTCGAGTGCGGCATCGACGGTGCCCGTCCGCGTGACCAGCACGCAGTCGCCGCGCTGAAGCGCCGCGTCCGCCTCGATGCGGACATGCCGGGACTCGCCCGCGGTCCGCACGAACCCGTCCGCCAGCTCCTTCAGCCGCTCCAGCTCGGCCGGGCTTACGCGGACGATCAGGTCGTGCTCGTGTTGTACAAGCTGAAGCAGCGCCTGCATGTTGGCGGCGGCGACCTCGGGGTCTCGTGCGGCGGCGCGTTTGCAGACGCGCCGCGCGATCGCCAGCGCGAGCCGGATCAGCTCCGACTCGGCCGCCGCCAGCAGGTCGTGCTTGCGGCGCTCGTACTCCGCCAGGCCGGCGCCCAGCGCGCCGAGCAGCCGCTGCAATTCCTGCCTGGCTTCCTGGAGCGCCGCCGCGGCGGCCTGGCGGCTGGCCTGCTCCTGGCCTTCGCGACGGCCCTGCTCGAAGCCCTGGGCGCGCGCCTGCGCGTGGACCGCCTCGCGCTCCTTGCCCGCCCGCCGCCGCGCGTCGCTGATGATCTGCTGCGCTTCGGTGTTCGCTCGGCGGAGGATCGCCGACGCCTGTGCCTCCAGGTCCGGGAACGAGAAGGCGGGCGAGGCCTTGAAACGCGGCTTGCGGATGACGCCCGGCATGATCGCCGCCCTCCTCCCGCCGACGCGGATCTCAGACGACCAGGTCCTTCTCGCCGCCCTTGCCCGAGATGACGATCTCGCCCGCGTCCTCGAGCCGCCGCACGATGTCAACGATCCGCTGCTGCGCGGCCTCCACGTCGCTGACGCGCACCGGGCCCATGTACTCCATCTCCTCCTGCACGAGCTGCGCGGCGCGTTCGGACATGTTCTTGAGGATCTTCTGCTTGAGTTCGTCGCTGGCGGTCTTGAGGGCCATGGCCAGCTCCTCGTTCTCGACTTCCTTGAGCACGGCCTGGATGCCGCGGTCGTCCACGCGCACGATGTCCTCGAACACGAACATGAGCCGGCGGATGTTGTCCACCAACTCCGGCTCCTGTTCCGTAATGCCGTCGAGGATCGCCCGCTCCGATGCGCGCCCCGAGAGGTTGAGGATCTCCGCCACGACGCGCACGCCGCCGATGCGCTCGAAGCGCTCGCTGACCAGCCCGGCCAGCCGCTTCTCCAGTCCGCGCTCGACCTCTTTGATCACGTCCGGGCTGGTCTGGTCCATGTGGGCGACGCGCTTGACGACCTCGATCTGACGGTCGCTGTCGAGGCCGACCAGGATTTCGGCGGCCATGCTGGCGGGCAGGTGCGAGAGGATCAGGGCGATTGTTTGCGGGTGCTCGCCCTGGAGGAACATCAGCAGGTTTTCCTTGTCCGTCTTCTGGAGGAAGCTGAACGGCTGCTGGTACACCTGCCGTTCGATCGAATCGATGATCTTCTTGGACTCCTCCGGCGTGAGCGTGCGCTCCAGGAGCGAGCGCGCCAGCGAAAGCCCGCCCACGTCCACGTACTGCCGCGCGAGCACCAGGTTGTAGAACTCCATGATGACCCGCTGGCGCAGCTCGGGACTTACGCGGTCGATGGCGGCGATCTCGCGCGAGATGTCCTCCACGTGATCGCGCGAGAGTTTCTTCATCAGCGCGGCGGCGGCGTCCTGCGGCAGCGCCAGCAACAGGATGGCGGCCTTGCGCACGCCCGTCAGTTCGGACTTCTCCGCGCCGGATTTGGATGTAAGCGACGCCGACACGTTCGGGTCTCCCGCCGACTACTGCCCGCGCTCGATCCACGATCCGAGCAGGGCGGCGACCGAATCGGAGTCCTCGCCGACCGCCTTCGACACCTGTTCGACCATCGAGTTCACCTGCATCATTCCCTCGTCCAGTTCCTGGGCCTCGAGCACACCCTCGGCGGCCATGCCCGTCGGCGCGTTCATCGCCGGCGAGGTCGCGGCTGCGGCGGCCGCGCCCGAAGGCGCTGCGCCGCCGCGCATCGGCGCCGCCGCGCCCTGCGATTGCAGGTCCTGCGCGGCGCGGCGTGCGGCCTCGATGGCCTCCTTCGGCAGCCCGATCTCCAGTCCGAACGACTCGCCCCGATCGCCGGCGCGTGACATCCGCGTCAACAGCCCCAGCGCCAACAGCGCCAGCAGCCCCAGTGCCGAGGCGGGGCCGTAGCGCCGGGCGAGATCGAGGGACGAATCCACGGCGCCCGCTTCCTCGATCTGCGGGGCGGCGTCGGACACGTCGTAGTACCAGTCCACAGCGACCTGCTCGGCTTCCGGCGGCTGGACCAGCTTGCTGACCTGGTTCTGGATGCGGGTCTTCTGCTTCTCAAACACCTGCTGAATCTGCTCTTCGGTCGCGGTTTGCAGGTCCGGCTGCTGGCGTTTGAGCACGCCAAAGAGGTAGCTGTGCGAAAGGTTGATGGCGGCGAAGACCTTCTGCACGCCGCCGGCCGGCGTGGCCTGCCGGCTGGTCGTGACTCCCGGCTGGTACTGGGCTTCGCGCGTCTCGGTGCGCGAGGTTTCGTCGCCGCCCGATCCGCCCGCGCTCACGCCGACGTTCGGCTCCACGCCCGGCTGCGCGGCGTTGCGGTTGCGCGACGTGACGGTCTCCGACGTTGTCTCGGAGATCGGAACGCCGTCGGCCGGCTCGCTGGACTCGGTGCGCCGGCTGGTCAGGTCGAGCACCACCTGCACCTTGACGCGCAGCTTCGGGTCGAAGTCGAGCAGGCGCTGAATCTTGTTCTCGATGTCGTGTTCCTGCTGCGCCTGGAGCCGCCGCAGCCCCGACGCGCTCTCGCCGTCCTCGGCCTCCCATTCGAGCGCCACGCGGCCGCTGCCATCGAGCACTTCCACGTTGCGCAGCGGAAGTCCGCGCACGGCGCCCGCGACCAGCCGGGCCGAGGCCAGCGCCAGGCCTCGCGGCACCGGCTCGCCGCCCTTCATCGCCAGCGTGACGCTGGCCGATCCGGCCGCCGTCTCCCGCGAGAAGCCGCGCTCGCGCGTGTTCAGGTTGAGGAAAACGGACGCCTGTTTCACGCCCGCCATCCCGCGCAGCACGCGCTCCAACTCGGTCTTCATCGCCACCGTCCAGCGGCGGTTGTTTTCCTCCTGGGAGATCCAGGGGTTGCTCTCCCTGACCAGCGCGGCGAAGCCGATGCTGGTGTCCGTCGGGAGCTTCTCGGATTGCTGCAACAGCGCCAGGAGCGACTGGCGGTTCGCGCTCGCCGGCACCAGCACGCGCGAGCCTTCCACGCGGTGCTGTTGTCCGATGGTCTCCAGCCCGCCGCGCACCAGCGAGAGATCCTCCGCGCTGAGCGCCTGGTCCAGCAGCGGGACCATCTCCGGCGTCGCGGCCCACTGCGTCAGCCAGACCAGCGAGCTGGCCACGAGCAGCACGCCGAAGGCGATCGCCAGCCGCTGCGAGAGCGACATGTCGCGAAGCTGGCGTGCGCTGTCGGAGATCATCCGCTGAAAGGACGCCATCCGTGGCCACTCCTCGCGGGGCTCCGCCCGCCGGTCGGCTGCGTCCGGCGGAGACGGGCCGGAGGCCGCATAGGGGGAACGGGCGCAGCGGCGGCGATCGCGGCCGTCCGCCAGCGCTGTTCGCGCCTGTCTCCGTTTTCGTCGCCTATTCGGCGGTAGCTGATGGAGTCCGTGGGGCGCGTGCCGGTTGATGCGCGAGAATCTGCCGCGCGCGGCAAGCGCCGATAATCGCGCCTGGCGTTCGCAAGGGTTCGGTTCGGATACCGCGCAGCTCGTGCGCGGTCGCACGCGGTCCGGTCACGCTCGCGCTGTACGGCGCGGCCTGTCGTCGCGCGCACCCGACGGTCATGCGGAGGCACGCCGCAGGCCGCCGAAGCATCTCGCGCGCGAGGCCGAGCTTGGCGCAGCCCCCGACGCGCTCTATCCGCAACTCAATCCGAAGCTCGACAGCAGCGCCGACAGGTCCGCCAGGTCCACGTCGCCGTCGCCGTCGGTATCGCCGTCCGCCGGCGTCGCGCCGGAATCCAGGCCGAAGTTCGTCAGCAGCGCCGAGAGGTCGGCCAGGTCCACCACGTGGTCGCCGTTCAGGTCGCCGACGAGTCCCGCGCCCGGCCCGCCGGGAACGATCGACGCGTCCGCCGGATCGCTGCACGCGTCGAGCTCGTCGCGGTCGAAGTAGCCGTCCGCGTCGCGGTCGATCCCGATGCGCACCTCCGTTCCCGCGGGAACGACGGTGAGCGTGAGCCGCGCGTCCGGCGCGGCCGACGCGAGCAGCTCCGGCGTGGAGAGCGACTCCGCAGCCCGGTCGGACTGGAACGTCGCGCCGCCGACATACACGTAGCCGCGTTGTTTTCCCGCCTGTACGCCCTTCGCGACCAGTCCGACGCGGCCGGCGTCCGCCTGTGCGAGCATCGCGCTGATGAACAGAAGCTGGGCAAGCGGCGCGCTGTCGGCGTCGATCAGCGTCGTCTGCTTACCGACGGCGGCATGTGTGTCCTGACCGGTCGGCCCGGGCGGATTGAGAATGTTGGCGGGATTGCCCGGCGGCAGGTCGGAACCGGAGAACGCCAGCATGAACGCGACCAGGTCGGCGACCTCCTGGTCGCTCTGCACATCGAACGCCGGCTCGCTGATGAAGCGTTCGAGAGAGTCGACGCTGCCGTCGTGCAGGTAGCCGAAGCCGGCGCGGTTTTCGGTCTGCGTCATGTCGAACCCGGTCTTCTCGTACGCGTTGCGCAGATGCGGGACCTTGATCGCGCGGTTCGTCGAGCCGTCCACGGACACGAGCATGAGGTGATGCTCGCCGGCTGGTCCCGGGGCGATCGGCTCGAACGAGCTGCCGGTCCAGGTCATGTCGGTTCCCATGCCGGTCGGCAGCGTGTGGCACGTGACGCAGGCGAACGCGTTGCGGTCGACCCGGCGCGTCAACGACGTGTACAGCGCCAGGCCGTTCTGCGCGTTGCCGTTCGGCAGCGGCGTTCCCGCCGGCGAGAACCGGCCGCTGCTGTGATGGCCGTCCAGCGGCAGGTTGGTCGGCAGCGAGTTGTCGAACTTGCGGTACGGGTTCGGCGGGAAGTGGATCGTGGCCAGGAAGTCCTCGAAGTCCTGCATCTGCTCGGGGTCGAGCTGCTCGTCGTCGCCCATCAGGTTCTCGAACGCCGGGTTGAAGTTCTCCAGCCCGTCGCGGTCGCCGCGCCAGTGCAGCGGTTCGTGCGAAATGATGTCCTGGAGCGTCTGCGTGGTCATCGGTCCCTTCATGGGGTGAAAGGGCTCGAACTCCGGACTGGTCGTGCCGGGCCGCAGCCCGATGATTCCGGCGCCCCGGTTCTGATGCACGTTTGGCGCCACGTCGCCCGGCGGGTTGCCGAGATCCCAGGCCAGCCGGTCCATGCGGGCGTCCACGTGGCAGGACGCACATGCGGCCTGTCCGAGCCCGGACGTCGCATGCGTGTCGTAGAGCTGCGGGCGGCCGGCCTTGATCTCGATCGGCGTGGGGTCGAAGAGCGCAATACGCTCCGTCTCCGTTTCCGTCGCCAG
Source organism: Phycisphaerae bacterium (assembly GCA_039961675.1). Classification (GTDB taxonomy): domain Bacteria; phylum Planctomycetota; class Phycisphaerae; order UBA1845; family Fen-1342; genus JABRWC01. The sequence continues at coordinate 2,229 of JABRWC010000076.1, read as the reverse complement.
GTCGACGACCGAGATCGAGCCTTCGAAGCGGTTGTGCACGTACAGCCGGCCGCGCGGTTCATCGAGCGCCAGGCCGATCGGGCCCTGGCCGACCTCGATCGTCTCGTGCAGACCGGCGCGGTTGCCCGCCGCATCAATCACCACCACGTTGTTCGACCCCATCCCGGACACGAATCCGCGCTGGCCGTCGGCGGTCCAGACGATCCCGCGCGGGTCGCCGATGGACTTGTCGCGCTCCGCCTGCGGGATTGTCGGCAGCAGGTAGTCCAGGTGCGGGTTCAGGTCGCGAAGCAGCCGCGGTTCCACGCCTGCCGGATCGAACGCGCCCAGCATCACCTGCACGAACACGCCGTTGACGATCGGCTCGAACCGCACCTCGTTGATGGCGTCCGTACCGACGGCGGCCACGACGCCCGTCGCCGGGTTGACGCCGATCGCCATGACGATGTTCATCAGACGCGTTTCGTAGCGCACAGCCAGCGTCTGCGCGTCGATGATCGCCACGTCGCGGTCCGGGAGCGTCCAGCCCACAGGTCGCCCGGAGCGGGCCGCGTCCGGGCCGCTGACCAGCGACGTCCAGTCGTTTCCGTTGTCGTCGAGCCACTGACCGAGATCGTTCTGGCGGACGATCAGTCCGACGCGCGGCGGCGGGGGGTTGCCCGGGTTCGGCGGCGGGGCGATGTCGCTCCCGTCATTCGGCGGCGGGTTGACGCCGCCGGCCGGACCGGTCGGATCGCTGACGACATTCGGCGGGAAGTTGATCACGGTCGAAACGTCGCCTCCGCCGCCGAGAATGGTCGTGCCGTTGCCGGACTCGAAGATCGCCGCGTACACCGCGAGCCCATCCGGGCTGACGGCGAGGGCACGGGGGTCTTCGGCATCGATGGCGATGACCGCAGGCGGCGCCGCAAGGTTCAGCGGGTTGAATACGAGAACGCGGTTGGCCTGGGAGCAGGAGACGAACGCGCGCCGCGGCACGCCGGCGAACACCACGTCGAAGGGTTCGTCGGCGGTCTGAAGCGTCCGCACGACGTTCAGCGCGTCGAGATCGACGACGCTCACGCTATCCGAGGTGTGGTTGACGACCCAGACATGGCGATTGCTCCAGGCACGGACGGAGACGGGCTCCAACCCGACGGGAATGGACGCCTCGTGAACCGGCGACGGACCGGCAAGATCGAAGACTTCGAGGCGATTGTCCGGCGTATTGGTCAGAAGCAGTCGGCCGCCGTCGGGCGTGATTTCAAGCGAGTGGATCGGGTGATTCTCCCAGTTCACGAATCCGGTCTGCGCGAGCGCCGGCGATGCGAGCGCGACGCAGAACACGAGGGCGGATCTGTGAATACACGGCATAGGGCACCTCCTGGCGCCGACTCCTGAACGCCGGCGAAACTCGACCGGATGCGTCGTTGAACGGTTTTTTCGAACGGCCCGAACCGGCTGCTCGAGGGCGCATTATCTCCGCAGGCGGGGTCCGGTTGCAAACCCAAACCGGCGCGGGGCGAACGGCGCACAGGGTCGCGAGCGCGCAAATCAGCCGCGCAAGGGCGTTTAGGCGGCGCGTGGGGGGCGATGCGTCGCACACGGGACCGTGGACGCGGCTCGTTCGGTGGATGCCGCGGCACCGAGTTGTTTCAGAAACGCCGTGAATCACGGGACTTGCGTCACACGGAATCGGCAAGATATTGGTTGACTTCGCGGCGGCGGCGTGCTAAAAGTGACCCTACAGGTCCGGGAACAGGAGGAGGAGGAACTCCATGAAGCGCTGCATTGGCGTAACAGCCGCGGCTTTGGCCGTGGCTGGGCTGTTTGGGGCAGCGGAAGTTCGTGCGCACACAGTGCCGCTGGGTAGTTCAGGGTGGGAGGCTGTCTTCGACGATTCCCTTGTCGGGTACGTCGATGTAGTCGTCGACCTGGTCACGCCCGACGCCGTCTACATCCAGAAGAGTGCCGAATTCACGCAGGGTCCTGGTCCGGGCGGCTTCCCGGCCATCGCGATCCTGTTCCGGCAGACTTCTCCGGACGCGGTCGGCCAGATCGTGATCAACGACGAGATCATCACGAACTCGACCGGGTACGACTGGACGGACTTTCATTTCCAGCTTGTGAACATGGGGGATGCGCTCTTCGATCCCAGCTCGGTGTTCACCACGTCTCCGTTCGACAACCAGTACTTCAGCCCGGATCTAACGGAGTTTAGCGTGGACGGCTTCGGCCTGGGCCCCGGCG
>JABRWC010000075.1:0-25621 GCA_039961675.1 Phycisphaerae bacterium | reverse complement strand
GCCCGCCCCTTCGCACAGGCAATCGCCCCATCCGCTCTCCGCTCCCCGCACGCCGTTCCAGACTCCCCGCTCCCCGATCCCCGTTCACCGATCCCTGTTCCGAATTCCTGCGCTGCCGCGACCGGACCGTGCCCGCTCCCGAATCACCCTCCCCCCGCGCCGCGGCAACCGCCAAGGTGGGGCGTTTCTACCCACTTCGGCCTGTCCTGACTTTTCGCGCAAGGGGGACAATGTCCCGGGACACGGGGGGACACAACCGCCCCTGGCGCGGTCAAAAACGTGGTTTTCAGTCCTGACTTTTCGCCCATTTCCGACGCCGAAACGGGGGTTTTCGGCGGAATGGCAAGAATGTAAGTAACGCTCCCGACTACACTTGCAGAAACGTCCAAAACCCATGTCCCCCTTAGCCACGCGCGTAACTGCTTGTCTTCAAATCAGTTGCGCAGCAGCCGCCGGGGTTTTGGCCGATTTTTTCTCCCACACATTACCGTCGAAGCCCAGCCCACTCAGACTCTCGCTCGCTCGCACGTCCGGCTCGGTCTCCGCCGTGCAACGCGAACAACGCAACGGCCCCTGTCGTCAGAACGACCGGGGCCGCCGCACGCTCGTTGCACTGTTCGGGCAAGGAGCTCGTTGTACTGTTCGGGCAAGCAGCTCGTTGTACTGTTCGGGCAAGGAGCTACAGGCCGAAGCTCTCCAGCACCAGCGACAGGTCTGAAAGACCGATCAAGTTGTCGCCATCCAGGTCCCCCAGCGCATAGTCGGGGAAGAACGCCTGGGCGCTCTGCCCGGTCTGGAGGTTCACCGTGCCTTCCAGGCGCTTCATCCCGAGCGACTCGATGACCAGACGGTACGTGCCGTCCGGCAGCTCCGGCACGGCCTCAAACGATCCGCCCGGGTCGAACTCGATCGGCAGCGACTCGAGCAGCGCATTCGTGGACGGGTGGCGGATTTCGAGCCACGCCACATCAGGAATGAAAGGTAGCACGACCGCTCCGACGATGTTGCGTTTCACCAGCCCGAACGCCAAGTCCACGTTCTGGTCGTAGCAGGCGTCGGTCAGCGGCTGAAACACGTTCCCCGCCGCGTCGCGCTGCGCCGCCGGGCAGCCGCGGATCGGCCAGTGCTCCGACCACCGAAAGTCCTCTGCGTTCGGGTTGTTCGGGTTTTGCGGGCGCACGCTCTCCTCGTCGGCCTCCGAGACCTGGAACCAGTAGCGCGTGCCGCCGACGACCGGGAAGGGCATCGCCAGCGGGGCACGGAATCGGACCACGCTTCGTCCCTGGCAGTCCTGCCCGACGACCTTGCTATTGGGAGTGACGCACTCGAACTGGATCGGCTGGCTCGGCCGGCAGTTCTCATCGCTCCAGAACTGGATCAGGTAGTCCTTCTGGCGCTGGGCGGCCTGCGACACAACGCCCCACCAGGTGACGCTGATGACTTCGCCGTCCTCTTCGAATTTGAAATCATCCATGGCCGCAAGATTCAGCGGCGTCGGGTCGTTGCACGCCACCACGCGTGATTCCTGCGAGGCATAGTCCGGCGTCCAGGGCTGGCGGAAGCGCTCGACGGCGGTCGCGACCGAGGCGGTCGCCGACAGCGCGAAAGCGGCAGCGATTAGCGGTCTTGTGAAGCGTGTGCAAGACATGGCGTCGTCTCCTTGGGCGTATGATGGGCAGGCCACGCGGCCTGCAATCCGGCCGCGGGGTGTTGGCGCAGTCCGCGTCCGGTCTTACACAAAAGCGTGTTCGCCACGAGCTGGCGCGCGACGAGACCCAACACCGCCGGCGCCAGGCCGACTGCGGCACGTGCATCGCGTTCGGGAGCCGATCACGTGGGAAGAAAGCTCTGCCCGCACTTGCTGCTGGAGGGAACCCGACTGACGTGGAAGACGGAGCTGGCCTTCGCGCTCAACGAGCACCCGCGCATCGTCGGACCGCGCAAGTATCGCTATCACTCGCCCGTGATCTCAGCGGAGTGGTGCGCGTTCACGAACGTGCCCTGGGGTCGCGGCCTGGTCAACTTCCTCCCGTCGGAGCGCGAGCTGGCGCTGGAGACCTACCGCACGTGGGTGCGGCTCTTCGAGCTGCAGCGCTACTATTCGTGGATTGTCGATCGCTTCCACATCTCGACAATCGCGTATCATCGGCGAACGCACGGCGTTGCACTGGACTTCGGCTGGCTCGAAGAACGCATGGCGGCGCTCGGCTTCCGGATCATCTTCTGCACGCGCAGGCCGGAGACGTTTGCGGCCGCACGGGTGGCGCGCCTGAAGGTGTCCGGAAATCCTCGTCAATACGACGACCTGCGGCCGTTCCTCGCGGAGCAGGAGCAAATGCGCGGACTTGTCGCCTCGTCCCGCCTGCCGTCCCTGGAACTGGACCTGTCGAATGACGACGTGCCGGCCGCCGCCGACCGCGTGGCGGATTGGCTTGAGTGTACCGGCGGGCTGTGGCAGGAGTAACGGTCGCGCGCCGGCGGTTTGCCGCACCTTCGCCGCATGGCTAGACTCCCGCCGGGGGGCAGTCGGACCGGCGAACCAGAACCGCGATGAAAGACGACCACGCCCGAGCAGTCGAACGAAGCGGCTCCAGCGTCCCGGCGGGTGGACAGCGCGCCGCGCTCTCGCTCCCAGTGCTGGGCCAGCGTCCCGGCGCGGCGCGCAAGCTCAACGCGCAGCCGGTCGTCTCGTTCGTGTCGCTGGGTTGCGCGAAGAACCTGGTGGACTCCGAGCGCATGCTCGGCGAGCTGGCGCAATCGGGCGCCGTCCTGAGCAGCGACGAGTCGCAGGCGGACACGGTCGTCGTAAACACGTGCGGCTTTCTCGAATCCTCGCGCGCCGAGGCGCTCGAGATCATCCGCGAGCTGGCCGAACGCAAGCGCGCCGGGGGGCTGAAGCGCCTGATCGTCGCGGGCTGCCTGGTGCAGCGCGACGGTGAGCAAATCCGAAGGCAGGTCCCCGAGGTTGACGCGCTCGTCGGCGTGAACAACCGTGACGACGTGGTGCGCGCCGTGTGGCGCATGGACCGCGATTCGGGGGTGTCGCTCTACCTTGGCGACTATCACGGCGGCCCCTGGAGCGACCAGGCCCGGGTGCGTCTGACGCCGCGACACTACGCCTACGTCCGCATCAGCGAAGGCTGCGACCAGAAGTGCACCTTCTGCACCATCCCGAGCATCCGCGGACCGATGCACAGCAAGCCGCCGGAGCAGATCGTCGCCGAGTGCCGCGAGCTGATCGCCGACGGCGCCCGCGAACTGATCCTGATCGGGCAGGACACCACCAGCTACGGCCAGGACATCGACTACCGTCCGGGGCTGGCAGGACTGCTGCGGACGCTGGACCGCGAGTGCGTCGGGGCGGACTGGCTTCGCCTCATGTACGTCTATCCTTCGGTGATGACCGACGAGATCATCGACGCCATCGCCGAGTGCGAGCGCGTGGTGAAGTACATCGACATCCCGCTCCAGCACATCAGCGACCGCGTGCTGCGCCGCATGTACCGGCGCGTGACGCGCGCCGACACGGAGGCGCTGCTGGACAAGCTGCGCCGCCGCATCCCGGACGTGACGATCCGCACCACGTTCATCGTCGGTTTTCCGGGCGAGACCGAGTCGGAGTTCCAGGAGCTGCTGGAGTTCCTGCAATCGGCGCAGTTCGACGCCGCTGGCGCGTTCAAGTATTCGCGCGAGGCCGAGACACCCTCCGGCCGTATGAAGGAGCAGCTCGACGAGCGCACGATCGCCCAGCGCTACGAGCGCCTCATGCTCGCGCAGCAGGAGATCGCGTTCGCCGCGGCGCGCAGGCGGGTCGGAAAACGCTTCGAGATCGTGATCGACGACAACGACGAGCGCGGCGCGATCGGCCGGCACGCAGGCCAGGCCCCGGAGGTCGACGCGGCCTGCATCCTCGTTGACGAGGAATCTGCGCCGGGCGCCGTGCTGCGCGTGCGCTGCATCGACACGGACGACTACGACCTCGTCGTTGCGCGCGCGAAGTCATCGCGGTCGACGCCGCGCCGCCGCTGATCGCAATCCCGCGACTTGCAAAGCGCTCGGCTTGCACGTAGCTTGCTGCGCCCGTACGGGTCGAGCAGGTGCTTTCAACGGGAGTGCAGCATGCGGACCAGATTCGATCGAATTGTCCGCGCCCTCGGCGCGGTCGCGGCGTTCGGGGCCGGCGCGGCGTACGCGGCCCCGGTCACGTACGATGCGGTGAACAACCCCGATGAATCCAGCTTCTTCGCCGTGGATTTTGGCGACGGCTTGCGCTCGGCGCAGATTTCCGCCACGAACTTCACGCTGCAAGTAGACACGAATTCCGGCGACGCGTCGTTCCTCTCCTACAACCAGCAGGCCGATCCGATCGTGCTGCCCGGCGACATCAGCACCGGCGACATCACGATCACCACCATCCCGAGCGAATCGCACGGCACGGTCTGGGAAGAGGGCGGCAACCTCCGCTTCTCCGTCACGGACACGTACCTGATCTACTTTGAAGCCGATCTCAGCGCGTTCGGCCTGACGTCCCCACAGGAGGTCGTGAGCACTTCCGACGGCCTGGTGCAGTTCGGCCGCGCGGCGCTCGGCACGATCTCCGTGGACTGGGCCGGCCAGGGCCAGTTCGGCGACCCCGACAACCCGACGTACTTCGACTATGTCTGCCAGGTCCGCACGATCATCGTGCCGGAACCGATGTCGCTGGCAACGCTGACGCTCGCCGGACTGGTGCTGGCCGCAAGGCGGCGCTGAACGGCGCGCCGCCGCAATCGTCAACCATCGCGTGTGTTCCGGGCCGGGCGGCCGCGTCCCGGCCCGTCTTGCTTTTCTGCTTTTCTTGTCGCCGCACATTCTTTTCAGAAACGCCTGCCGCGGCGCCTATGTCTCCGTGAAGCGGCGGTCCGGCGGACGGACCGCGGATACACAGTGGCTCACGATCAGGAATCTTTCACCATGTTCAAGCTCTTGAGCGGCAAGGCTCGGCGTTGGTACACGATGACCCTGGTGCTCGGCGGCACAACCTGCGGCCTCGGCGGCATGAACTGCCAGCAGGCGGCGGACCTCTTCAAGACCGGCTTCAGCATCGGCCAGCAGATGACCGGAGGCAGCGTTGAACCGTCGCACGCGGAACCCAGCGGCGACGACTGGTACTCGGCCGACCCGAATTCGTTGAACTGGTTCTGAGCCGATCGGAGAGGTGAACCCTGGCATGAGCGGACCCTCCGCGTGCAGCGGGGGGTCCGTTCTCGTTTGCGAGATGCCCGTCGTCGCACTTGCGCGAGCGCGATTGGAGTGAGGCCGCTACACTGTGGTTGCCCCGGCGCCGGCGTCGCACGTCGGGCAGCACAGGAATGCGCCATGAAGCCGTTGCTCGTCTTCCCGCCCGCGCCCGGCCGCTGGTGCGCGATGGAAGCGCTGCTCGCGGACGTTTCCGACGCGCAGCGCGCCGACCTCCAGGCGCGCTTCTGTGCGGCCATGCCTGGCGCCCAGGACGCCTTCGGCGTCATCCGCGACGGCGGGCATTTCCTGTGCGCAACGTGCGTACGACGCAGCGGCCCGGTCGCGGTGCTCGGCCCGATCGTGACGCGCACAACGCACCGCCGCCAGGGACTCGCCGAGCGGACGCTGCGCGCCACGCTGACCTGGTTCGACATGACCGGCGGCGAACGAGTCTACGCGACGATTCCCGCCGTGTTTTCGCCGTGGCTTGAACGGGCCGGCTTCACGACGCTGCACCACGTTGAGAGCACGGCGGACGCGCTGCGGACTATGCGGCGGGAGCGTTCCGCGGGCCGCGCCTCCGAGCGCGGCGCGCCCTCCGCCCCGCTCATCCGCTCTGCCACGCCGGCCGACTACGCGCTGCTGGTGGAATTGCTCCAGGATCATCCCGGGCCGGACCCGCGCGTGCCGCTGGCGGAGTCGGCAGTGGCCGCGGAGGCGACCGTCGTCGACTGGCTGGCGCAGTCGAGGCACGGCGCATGTCACCTCCTGGTCGCGATTCAGGACGGCCGCGCGGTCGGACTGGCCGTCATCGCGACGGACCGGCTCGGTCCGCGCACCTACGCTGTTGTCGCGCCGCACCTGGGCGGTCCGGCAGCGCTGCGATCCGCGATGGTAGAGCTCGCCCGCGGACGCGGTTACGAGTTCGTCGATCTCCCGCTCGAGTCGCCGCATGTCCGGGGAGCGGCGCCGGCGTCCGGAGAAATCGAGGCGCCCGGCACAGCGGCCGGATCGTAAGTCCTGCAAACCCGCTTCGCGGCGTTCGGCGGTTCCGGTGCTAGAATGGTCCGTTTGTTCGCAGGTTCGGGAACCACGTCGCGCAGCCAACCCGGGGCTTACCGGACCTGGTGCCGCGGGACTTGACCGCCCGGCGATCCGGTCGGCGTTGATTCGAACCGATATGGTCTTGGCCGGCCGCCGCGCGGACGGCCGTCGCGAGAGCGGCTCAGGGGATCAACCGATGGGCGACCAGCTCGAGGACTTGCGCAAACGATTGGATGACATCGACGGCCGCCTGGTTGCGGCCCTCGCGGAGCGCCAGAAGCTCGTATGCGACGTGGCGTCGCTCAAAGCGGAAGGCGTCAAGTTCCTGCGCGACGTGCAGCGGGAAGAGGCGCTGCTGGCGCGGGCGCTGGAACGTGGCAAGGCCGCCGGACTTGACGGCTATTTCGTGACCCGGCTGTTCCGCGAAATCCTCGATCAATCCGTGCGCCAGCAGCAGCAGCGACTCATCGACCAGCAAAATCCCGAGCCGCAATCCGGGGCCACGCTGGTTGTCGCCTACCAGGGTACGGAGGGCGCCTACAGCCACCTGGCGGCCCAGAAGCACTTCGGGCTGCGCGACGCCGAGCCGCGCTACCAGGGCTACGACTCCTTCGAAGAGATGCTCGACGCGGTGCGCGACTCTGAAGCCGACTACGCCATGCTCCCGATCGAGAACACGACCGCGGGATCGATCAACACGGCGTACGACCTTCTGGCGCGGATGAATCTGTCGCTGGTCGGCGAGGAGGTGCAGCGCGTCGATCACTGCCTGTTGGCGCTGGCAGCGGTGCCGCTGACGCGCGTCCGCCGCATCTACTCCCACCCGCAGGCGCTGGAGCAATGCAGCGAATTCCTGCGTTCGCTGAAGCACGTGCACGTCGAGGCGTTCACGGACACGGCGATGGCTGCCCGGCGTCTGCGCGACGAGCAGGACCTTTCGGACGCGGCCATCGCCAGCGAGGAGGCGGCGCAGCTCTACGGCCTGCACGTGCTCAAGCGCAGCATCGCGAACCAGAAGGACAACTTCACGCGTTTCGTTGTGGTCGGCCGCGAGCCGATGAAGTTCGATGCGCGCATCCCGTGCAAGACGTCGATCATCTTCGCCACGCGCGACGAGGAGGGCGCGCTGCTCCGCTGCCTGAACGTGCTGCACGACCACGAGCTGAACATGACCAAGCTCGAATCGCGGCCGCGCCCCAACGCGCCGTGGGAGTATCTGTTCTACGTGGACTTCGAAGGCAACCTGGCCGAAACCCGCGTCGAGCACGCCATGCGGACACTGGCGGCGCACACCAGCTTCCTCAAGGTGCTGGGCTCGTACCCGGCGCGGACCACCAAGGACGCCCGCCCCGCCGAACCGCGCCTGCCGCGCGCCGCGGGCACGCCGCCGGTGGATCGCGTCCCGGCCACGCCCGTAGCGGCGGTGCCCGCGCTCGAAAAGAAGCCGTACAAGCTCGTCTCGCGCGCCCAGCGGACCGAGAACACACGCATCCGCGTGGGCAGCGTGGTCGTCGGCGGCGAGCGGCCGGTCGTCATCGCCGGCCCCTGCTCCGTCGAGAGCCGCGACCAGATTCTCGCCTGCGCCAGGACCGCCAAGGAATGCGGGGCGGACATGCTGCGCGGCGGCTGTTTCAAGCCGCGCACCAGCCCCTACGCGTTTCAGGGGCTTGGCTACGAGGGCCTCGACCTGCTCGCCGAAGCCGGGCAGGCGTACGGGTTGCCGGTCGTCACGGAGGTCATGCACCCCGCGGACGTCGAAGCCGTCGCCAAGAAGGCCGACGTGCTCCAGATCGGCGCCCGCAACATGCAGAATTTCTCGCTACTCAAGGAGATGGGCCGCGTGGACCGGCCGGTCGTGCTGAAGCGCGGCATGATGGCGTCCATCGACGAGTGGCTGGGAGCCGCGGAGTACATTCTGGCCAACGGGAACCAGCAGGTAATTCTCTGCGAGCGCGGCATCCGCACCTTCGAGACCGCCACGCGCAACACGCTCGACCTGAGCGCCGTGCCCGTGGCGCGCGAGCTGACGCACCTGCCGATCATCGTCGACCCGTCGCACGCCTGCGGTACGTGGCGCTGGATCCCCGCCATGAGCCGGGCGGCGATGGCAGTCGGCTCGGACGGGATCATGGTCGAGATTCACCCCGACCCGGCCAAGGCGCTTTCCGACGGGCCGCAGGCGCTGACGTTCGACGGCTTCCGCAAGCTCATGGAGAGCCTGCACACGCGCGCGTCAGGCTGAAGCGTCCCTTCATTCTGCGCTGCTCGCCCCGCCAGGCCGCGCATCGTCCCAGGCGGGCGGGGCGCCTGTTGCGCAAGGCCGCACGGAAACCCTACGTCCGCAGCCATTGCGCCGCCGCGAAACGACCGTCGCTCGCGTGGCGGTTCAGCGTGTCGAGCAGGTGACGGCAGGTCCGCCGGCCGATGCGCTCGGCCCACTCGATCGGCCCGCGCGGGTAGTTGACGCCCAGCCGCATCGCCGTGTCGATGTCCTCCGCCGTTGCGACGTCGCCGTCCAGCGCCCACGCGGCCTCGTTGATGATCGCCGCCAGCGTGCGCGCGAACACGTACTGCTCCGTGATCGAGCCGGACTCGTCCGTTCCCGCCTGGCAGAACAGCCGAACCGCCTTGTACACGTCGTCGGGAAGCTCGAACGACTTTCGGGCCACGACCACCGCCGGGTACGGGTGCGCCGGCTGATAGCTGTAGAACCCCTGCTTGGTCTTCCGGCCGTAGTGGTGCTGTTCCACCAGCCGAACTTGAAGCTCGTGCGGCTGGAGCCGTGCCGGCCGCCCGAGCTGCTCCCACACCGAGCGCGACACGCTGTAATTCACGTCGATCCCGATCAGGTCCATCAGCTCAAACGGCCCCATCCGAAAGCCGCCGAGCGTCTTCAGAATCTGGTCGATCTCGCTCACGCCGGAGACCCCTTCGTCCAGCATGCGGAGCGGCTCGAGGTAGTAGCCGCGCGCCACGCGGTTGACGATGAATCCCGGCGTGTCCTTGGCGCGCACCGGCGTCTTGCCCCAGGCGGCGGCGATCTCAACCGCGCGCTCCAGGCAGTCGGCGGCGCTCGCGCTTCCGGCGATCACCTCGACCAGCGGCATGACCGGCGCCGGATTGAAGAAGTGCATCCCCAGGGTCCGCTCGGGGCAGCCGATGGACTCACCGATCCGCGTGATCGAAAGCGAGGACGTGTTGCTGGCGAGAATCGCGGTTCGCGGCGCGATCTGCGTCGCTTCGCCGAGGATTCGCGTCTTCACGTCCAGGTCCTCGACGATCGCTTCCACGACCAGTTCGCAGCCGCCCAGGTCCGCAATGCTCGCCGCGCTCAGCAGCGAGAGCGCTGCGTCCCGATCAGAAGCGGACATGCGCTGCCGTTCCACGGCACGGTCGAGTTGCCCACGGATTCGCTCGATCGCCCGGTTGGCGACCGCGGCATCCACATCGACCAGGCGCACGCGCCAGCCGTGCGTCGCCGCGACCTGCGCGATCCCCGATCCCATCGTCCCCGCGCCGATCACGGCGACTTCGCTCATCGTCCGCCTCCGCCGATGCCTCTGAGTGCGGCTGTCCGCCCGGGCACAGCGTAAGCGTACGGAGCGGACGGGTGGTCAACAACCGACGGCGGCAAGCGAGTACGGGGCCGGTCTGGTCAAAGGCGCGACCGTGAGCGGGCGGGGACAATCAAACGCGTTTTCGCCGGCCCGGCGATGGGCACTGGCGGCTCCGTGAGATTCAAGCCTGGCCCTTTCCGGTATGCGAGATTACCGGCATTAGCCTGGTGGCGGCCTCCCAGACGCCTGCGGCCTTGCCGGCCGTGCCGTCGTTACGACAGGCGAAGCAGTGCGCGGGCGCGTACGCTGGCGTCCACGCAGCTTTCGACGCGATCGCAGATCGCGTCGAGCATCGACTCGTCGAGCTGCGAAAGCAGGTTGATGAGACGGTCGAGCGGCTCGCCGCACTCGGAATGCGGCCGAGCGCGTTCCCGCCGGCGCGACAGCGACGCGCTGACGAGCAGCCCGGAGCATTCACGGCGCCGGTGAATCGGTGCCAGGCGCAGCGTACCGAGCCGCAGCCGGTCGCCGATCCAGAGCGAGACCTCGGCGACGCAGGCGAGGCGCCGGCTCGCAAATGCGTTTCGGGCAACAGCTTGCACTCGTGCACGGTCGGACCAGTGCACCAGGCTCGCAAGTGAGCGCCCGATCGACTCCGAGGCGACGCCGCTGACGGATGTAATCCGCAGCGCCCGGTTCACGGTGAGGATCATGGACGAATTCATGCTCGGCTCGCCCTGCGGGCCCAATCCCGTCTAGTAGTACTTCGCCCGCAATCTTCGCGTTCTGACACATTCTGTGAGAAAAACCGCTTCTACCGCGCGATAGGCCGGACACAGCCCGGCAATTGGCCCGCCGCTCCCGGCCGAAGGGTACCGCCGGCCACCGTGCCACCGGGCGTATAGTCCGCCGCGGTGCGCCGTTCTGAATAGTCAAGCGTCAAAGGCCGGCCGAAGGCGCGAAAAAAAATGGGGCGAGCGATCGAAATCCGGGCGTTTGCCCGAAACGGAAGGGCGAGAGTTGGCCGCTGAGGGCCGACACGATTGGCGAGCCGCTGGCCCCGCGCGCCGCGGCGTCCGGGAGCCGGGGGCGTCCCGGTTGGGGCGGCCTGCGCCGCGCCGTCACGTGATGCACGACATTCCCCGCTTGCTTACGCGCGCGACTCGGATGCGATGCGGGTGGAACGCCGACGCGCCGCTCGCGGTCGCGGCTCGCTCGGAAGCAAGCTGTATCAGCGCCGGGGCGGCGGACAGGCGCTGCTCGGAGCGCGGCAGGGTCTCGACCGGGAAACGACCCATCCGATAGAATCCCCGGGTGAATCATGGTCCTGCGGATTTCGAAAGATCACCAGCGCTTCCGCCAGATCGTCAAGGGACGAATCCGGCAGGACTTGCGCAAGTTCCTGACGCGCGGCGAGCTGATCGGCAAAGAGGGCAAGCACCTGATCAGCATCCCGGTCCGCGGCGTGGACCTGCCCCAGTTCCGCTACGGCGACAACAACGACGCCGGGGTTGGCCAGGGCGAGGGCAAGCCCGGTCAGCAGGTCGGCGACGAAGACGGGCAGGGCGGCCCGGGCGGCACGGATCCCGGGAGGCACATTCTTGAAGTCGACGTGTCGCTGGACGAACTGGCGGAGATTTTGGGCGAGGAGCTTCAGCTCCCGCGCATCCAGCCCAAGGGCCGGCACAACATCACGACGGTGCGTGACCGCTACAGCAGCACGCGGCACAGCGGGCCGGAGTCGCTGCGGCACTTCAAGCGCACGTTTCGGCAGGCCCTGCGGCGCATGATGCTCACGGGCATCTACGACCCGAACAACCCGATGATCATCTTCGAGCGTTCCGACAAGGTCTACCGGAGCTGGAAGCCGGTCAAGAAGCCGCAGAGCAACGCGGTCATCGTCTACATGATGGACGTGTCCGGGTCGATGGGGCACGAGCAGAAGGAGCTGGTGCGGCTGGAAGCGTTCTGGATCGACGCCTGGCTGCGGCGGAACTACGAGGGCATCGAGAGCCGCTTCATCGTGCACGACGTGTTCGCGAAGGAGGTGGATCGGGAGACGTTCTTCCGGCTGCGCGAGGACGGGGGGACGAAAATCTCCAGCGCGTTCAGGACCTGCGTCGAGCTGCTGGGCAAGCACTACGCCAGCGACGAGTGGAACGTGTACCTGTTCCACTTCTCCGACGGCGACAACAGCAGCGAGAGCGACTCGCGCGAGTGCTGCAAAATCCTGCGCGAGCAGCTCCTGCCGATCTCCAACCAGTTCGGCTACTGCCAGGTGGCCAGCGCGTACGGCAGCGGGAACTTCATCAACGTCCTGCGCGACCAGCTCTCCGACGCGGAGAACATGGTGACCAGCCGCGTGAACACCAAGGACGACATCTACGACAGCATCAAGGTGTTCTTCGCCAAGGGGCGATAGCTACGCACATGAGCTCGTCCGCCGCCAGCGAGCGTTACATCATCCGGGTCAACAAGCACAACTGGAACGGTCAGGCGGCCGACATGCGCGCCACGCTGATGACGTGGGACTGGCGCTGGGAAACGGCACTGCGATACCGAAATGTCGAGATCGACTTTCGCGACGTGGACTTCATGGAGCCGTGGGCGCTGGCGATGTTTAGCTGCTTTGCGCTGACGCTCAAGGAACATGGCGCCATCGTTCAAATCGGGTTGAGTCCTGCGAATCCATCGAACAAGTTCTTCGAGCAGGCGGGACTGCTCGATGTACTGCACGGCGCGGCATTGGCTCGCACGCCGCCGCGCGAATCGACGGGCCTTTGCGTGCTGCGCACCACCCGCGACACCGAACTCTTCGCGCAGCGCGCCGCCGAGTTGATCCGCGGCGTGGACGAGGCAGCCGCGGATCGAGTGCGGTACTGCGTCAGCGAGTTCGGGTACAACGCGGCCCAGCACTCGCATTCGGCGGTCGGGGCCGTGGCCTTCGCTCAGCGGTTTCCCGACCGGCGCGACGTGCAAACCGTCGTGTGTGACGCGGGCCGTGGCGTGCTTGAATCCTTGCGCCATCACTACTCCGAGCTGACCACGGCGCTCGAAAGCCTGCGCTTGGCGACACTCCCGCGCACCAGCGGCGCCGCTCAGCCCGGTCCGTACGGCGGCGCGGAGAACTAAGGCCTGGGGCTGTTCTTCGCCAAAGAAATCGCCTGGCGCACCGGCGGCAGCTTCTGGCTGGTCTCCGGCGACGGATTGCTGGGCGTGGCCGCCGAAGAGGGGAACGGTCCGCGGCGGATTCACCGCAGGATTCTGCCCTGGCGTGGAACCTGCGCGACGGTCCACCTTCCGGACACCGCCGTTTCCGATTTCAGCGACGTCCTCGACGTCTGCCACCGCCTCGTGCATGAGCTCGAACGCGACGCACTTTCGGTCGGATTGGAATTCGTCGACGACCGCGCGGATTTTTCGGATGACGCGCTCGTGCTCCACATCGCACCCGTCCAGAATGACCTGGCCGGCGCCCACGCCCTGCGGGCGGAGAAGCTTCTGCCCGCCGTGCGCGATGGTCTGCAAATCGTCCTTGATTTCACCGGCGTGCGCTTTGTCCTCACCTCCATCGCCGCCGCCCTGCTGGCTGAGGTCTTCAGAATCCCCGGAGCACTCACGAAGCTCAGCTTCCGAAATTGCACAAGACCGACCGAGATGGCGATCCGCACCGTGGCCGCGTCCAGCCGCGCCACATATCGGCGGCGGCCCGAGTAGCTCCACTTCCGTCCGCGGCAACTCGCCGCCGCGGGATGCCGCACCGAATCTTCATCGAAGCGACGAACCCGCATGGGCACGACGGCGGATACGCGGCATAATGGACGCATTCGAGCAGCGTCCGCCAACTCGGCGTTCGGCTCTTCAAGACCGAGGCTTCTCCGCGAATGAACCTGAACGTGCTTGTCGTGGCTTCGATTCTGTCGGTGAATACGGCGCAATCGACAACCCCCGCCGCCGCGGCAGACCAGAACGCAGGCATCCCCATGCCCCCCTTCCCGACCGGATTCCTGTTCCGAACGCTTCCCGCCGACTCCGCCGCCGGCATCGCGGCTGAAATGAAATACGTCGTCTACGTCCCGCGCGACTATGACCCCGGCACGAGCTGGCCCGTGATCCTGTTCCTCCACGGGCGCGGCGAGTGCGGTCATGACGGCCAGAAGCAGGTCGCCCAGGGCATCGGGACGAGCTTGCTCTGGAACGCCGACCGCTGGCCGTTCATCGTGATTCTGCCGCAGAAACCCGACGAGCAGGCGGCGTGGGAGCAGTACGACGACGCGCTCATGCGCATCATCGAACTCGCTGCCCGCGAGTACCGCATCGACCGCGACCGCATTGCGCTCACCGGCCTGTCGCAGGGCGGCCAC
Source organism: Phycisphaerae bacterium (assembly GCA_039961675.1). Taxonomy (GTDB): domain Bacteria; phylum Planctomycetota; class Phycisphaerae; order UBA1845; family Fen-1342; genus JABRWC01. The sequence goes on along the minus strand of JABRWC010000075.1, from coordinate 11,436 downwards.
GGCGTCTGGGCGCTCGCCGCCCGTCGGCCGGACGCCTGGTCCGCGCTTGTGCCCATCTGTGGCTACGCGCGCAGCTTCGAGCCGAGAGAAATCGCGGCGCGCATCAGACACATTCCAACCTGGGCATTCCACGGCGACGCCGACGACGTCGTGCCGCCGCAAGAGACGCAGGCGATCGTCGAGGCGCTTCGCGCTGCCGGCGGCGCGCCGCGGCTGACGGTGTACCCCGGCGTGAATCACAACTCCTGGGACCGCGCCTATGCAGACCCGGAGCTGCCGCGCTGGCTGCTCGCACAGCGCCGGCCGTCGGGCGCGGTGACCACGCAACCGTGAGCGCAGCGCTGCACCGGACTACGGGCCGATGATTCTTAAGGCATGTCCGTCCGGGTCGCGAACGATGAACGCCCCGCAGTCCTCCGGTGCTTCGCGGCGAGCGTTCTCGGCGGATGCCGAAACGAACCGCGCGCGCTCAGACCGCAGGATCGCCGCCAGGCCGGCGGCGTCGCGCGCGACGAGCGTCGTCTGCCAGTGCAGCAAGTCGTTTGAATGGGCGTCGGCGGGATACGGCCGCCCATCGCGCGGGTTCAGATACTCCAGCAGCTCGATCGCCGGCCCGGTCGCGGTCCGCAACGTCGTGATGCGCAGGTGCGCTCCGCCGACATTGTTCAGGTTTTCCTGTTCGATCCCGTGATTCTCGCTTCCGCCGACAACGCGAAACCCCAGCCTGCCGCAATAGAAGCGCAGGCTCGCTTCCGTGTCGGCGACGACGATCGCTGTATGGTCGATACCGAGGAAGAGCGGGCCGCCGGCAAGCGCGGTGTCCGCGGTTCGCGATTCCTTGGATCGGTCTCCTTGATTCCGATCCCGGATCTTCGTTCCCTGATCCCCGCTCCCCATTCCCCGGTCCGTGCTCCCGTGCCATTTCGGATCGCCCTTGCCCGGCGGGAATTGCAGGATCTCCAGGAAGTGTCCGTCCGGGTCGCGGAAGTAGAACGCCTTGATACCGGCGGCGTTCCGGTTCCAGTCCGGGAGCCGCTGCGGCCCGCCGCGAGACGCCGCGCGCACACCGTGTTGCACGAGCCGGGCGTGGGCGCGCTCCATGTCGCGGACAACGATCGCAAAGTGCTGGAACCAGCGGTCGTTGCTGCGCGTGTCGGCGGGGAATCGCCGGCCGGGCGGCGTGACGAACTGCGTCAGCCCAACGACCTCATCACCCAGCCGCAGCCGCGCCGTGCGCGCCTTCGTGTCCGGCGGGAGTCCCTGAAGTCGCGCAAATCCGTCGCCTGAGACTTCGGCCTCAGTGAGCTTTTCGAACGTGAGCACGTCGGTGAAGAATGCGACGGAACGATCGAGGTCCGCGACCGTAAGGCCGATCTCGGCGACGGCACGCACCGGCGCACCGGCCGAGTCGACTTCGAATGCCGCGCCGCCTGCGTGCGGCCCTGCGAACGCGCACGCCAGCAGCACCGTTCCGCACAGAACTCCGACGGACGGCCGGCGACCGGTGGGATTCATCATGTCGCTTTCCGAAAAAACACACGCCTGATTCGCGACGGACGTTCCGGCGATTTCGCCATACGCTCTCCGGCGCCAGCGGTCATTCAGTTCGCCCGACGATGTCAAGCCTGAAACGTCACGGCGCTTCCGGGCGGCTGTCCGCGCGATTCTGCGACTCGCGCAGCCGTCCGAACTCGCAGTGAAAGATGCAGCGCCTGCCGTTGCAGTGATCGAGCTTCGCGCAATACACGTGATTGTGCGCCGGGAGAGCCGCGTACGCGCCGGACGCCAGCAGCATGCCGAGCACCGGCGCGGTCGCGTAGACCCAGAATGCATCCCACTTGGCGGCCACGATCGCCGAGCCGAACGTCCGCGCCGGGTTCAGGCTCATGCCCGAGAGCGGCGCTTCGAACGTGATGTACAACCCGACCAGCGCTCCTGCGACAAGGCCCGTGAACCGCGACAACACCGCATCATTGCTCGTAAACAGCACGGCAAACATCATCCCGAACGCGATCGCCAGCTCCGCCACCCAGGCCACAGCGACGCCGCGCCGCCCGGGCGTTGTCACGACATGGTTCACGGCCTCGTGCCGCAGTGCGTCGTACAAGAACAGTCGCGCGAGCGCCACGCCCGCCGCGGCGCCCGCAAACTGAGCCGTGAAATAGAAAACGGCGTCCCACGCGGCCACCTTGCCCCGCAGAAAAAACGTCAGCGTCGTGGCGGGGTTCATGTGCGCCCCGGATTGCTGGCCCCAAGGTGAATGGATGAGCAACACGGCGCTCAGCCCCATCGCCACGCCCATCACGGCCCGGCGGGCGAATGGGCCGCGGATCAATCGGCGAACAACGGAGGCCGGGTGTTCGATCAGCGCGCCGCACGCGCACGCCGAGAGCATGAAGCCGCCGAGCAGCGCCGCTTCCATCAGGTACTCGGGCCAGTGCTGCGCGAGTGCGTCGATCATCGCGCGTCGCCCGTCTGACTCGAATGGGCTGTCAGTTCCGCGAAGCCGGTTTGGGCGATCCGAACGATTTCCCGCGGGTCCGGCCGGTCCTGAATCCGCCCGGCGATCCGCCGCCAGACGATTCTCCCGTGCCGGTCGATGAGGAAGTGCGCGGGGATGGCGATGTCTTCGCCGCCCGGGCCGCCGCCGCGATGGACCACGCCGTACTTGTGGATCACCGACCTCTCGCTGTCGCTGAGAATTGGAAACCTGAGACCGAGCCGCTCAACGGCCTGCTGCGAGTGCTGCGGCGGATCAACCGAGACCGCCACTACGCGCACGCCCGCCGTTTGCAGCTCGTCGTAGCTCCGGCTTAGGCCGCGCAGCTCCGAGACGCAGAACGGGCACCAGGATCCGCGGTAAAAGACGAGCAGCACCGGGCCCCCGCCGTAGAGCGCGCTGAGCGTGACCGGCTGCCCATCCTGGTCAAGGAGCGTGAAGTCCGGCGCTTCGGCGAGCGTACTTGCATGCGGGGCCGGGGCAGGAAGCGCGGCTTGCCAGAAGAACCATGCCGCTGCCACGCCGAGAACCACGATGTTCGCCGTGCCGCCCAACCGGACCCACGCGCGATCGTCCCGGCGGGCATAGATCGCCCCCGCGACCGCGCCGGCGCCGGCCAAGAGGAACATCGGCCAGCCGGTCGAGCGAATGAGCGGAACGTCCAGGAGCAGCACATAAAGCGGCGCGGCAAGGAGCGTGCCGGCCGCCGCGAGCAGCAGCGGCCAGAGCGGGCGGGCAGCCAACGGCGCGGCCCGCGCCGTAACGTCGTGTCGCATGTGGAAGACTCCGCACGTGAGCAATCCCGCCGGGCGCTTGCCCGGTCAGCGGTACGCGTTCTTCCGATGCGCCCCGCAGGCTCCCGGTTACGAGATAAGATTCCAACCGTACCCACTCGACGTGCGGGGCGGTGTCCGCGCGAGTTCGGTCGTCGCCGCCGGCCACTTCTCCGCGATTGCCGCTCGCCGCGGGGGTGAAGGAGGGACCGTTGTGCCCAGGATGTCGAAGCCGCTCGAAGCGCGCGAAGCGCTGCTCGCCGCCTGGCGGGCCAACGACCGCGTGACGGCGTACCTCGTCGAACGCATTCCGGCCGGGCTCTGGGACATGAGCGTCCCCGGCGCGCCGCGGCGCACAGTCCGGTCGATCGCCGCGCACATCCACAACGCGCGCTGCGGCTGGATGCGGCGCTCCGGACGAATCGGCGGCCAGCCCGTCGCCGCGGTGGTTGACGGTGCGCGCGTGACGAAGCGACAGCTTCTGGCCGCGCTCAAGTGTAGCGGCCGGCAGATGTCGCAGGTGTTCGAACGCGCGCTCGATCGCGGCGGCGCCGTCCCCGGGTTCCCGCTGGGCGTCGTGGCGTTTTTGGCGTACGCGGCGGCGCACGAGGGTCATCACCGCGGGCAACTATGCACCATCGTCCGCCAGCTCGGCCAGCGCCTGCCGGATCAGGTGCTGATCGGATTGTGGGAATGGCCGAAGCGGCTGAAGGAAGCCGGCGGTTGAGCGTTGCGCGTGCGCCTGTGGCGCCGCGCGTGCCGCATGCGGGCCACGTACAATGAACCGTCATGAGCTGCGAGCCTGTCAACCTGCCGGACTCCATGCGCAGCCGATCCTGGTACGGCGAGCAGGAGGAAGACGTCGTGGACCCGTCGCTGATCCGGGAGAACCTGAAGCTGACCCCCTTGGGCCGAATCCGGCGCGGCGATCGCGCCCGCCCGGATGCACTGAGGTTGAGAGAGCTTGGGCGAGGCTCCGAGAAGAGCCAGTTCGAACAGATCGTTGAGCGCTTTATCCGCCACGGTGTCAAGCTCATCGTTGTCGGTGGCCAGGCGCAGACGCCCCGCGACAGTCCACGTGTCACCTGCGATGCCGACTTGTGCTAATGTCGCACGCGCGCAAAGCTGGAACGACCTGCGGTCGCGCTGCGCGAGACAAAAACCGACGCTCCGTGGTGCTCCGGCCGAACTTCCGTTTCAGATCGACGCGCTGGCGCTCGGCAGCAAGTACACCTTCGAGGCGCGATCCGGTGATCTTGACCTGCTCGGCTGGGTGGAGCCGCTCGGCGAGTACGAGGCCGTCGCCATGAACGCCGATGCGCTGCCGTTTGGTCGACACGAGCTGCTCGTCGTGAGCCTTCACGACCCGATTAAGGTATGGCAGCACTTCCAGCGGCCGAAGGACTGAGATTCGCTGTTCCAGCTTCTCGCGGACCGCCGCATCCGGGACGAGGCGAACCCGCCGGCCATGCCGCCACTCGATCCATCCTGCACGTAACCCGAGTTGCGCCGGCTCATCCAACTCCGGGCGATTCGCCCGCGGTCCGCGCTCGTCCGGGAGAAGCAAACATGCAGCACGACGCCGAACGACAGCGCCTCGACGACGTCCGCCGTGGCAAGGCGCGCTGGCGCATGTGGGGGCCGTACCTCAGCGAGCGCCAGTGGGGCACCGTCCGCGAGGACTACAGCCCGCACGGCACGGCGTGGGACTACCTTCCGCACGACCACGCCCGCAGCCGCGCGTACCGTTGGGGAGAGGACGGGCTTGCGGGTTTCAGCGACGACAAGCAGCGGCTATGCCTCGCCCTGGCCCTCTGGAACGGGAGAGACCCGATTCTCAAGGAGCGGCTCTTCGGCCTGACCAATGGCGAGGGCAACCACGGCGAGGACGTCAAGGAGCTGTACTACTACCTTGACGCGACGCCGACGCATTCGTACCTGAAAATGCTTTACAAGTACCCGCAGCGCGAGTTTCCGTACGCGTGGCTGCTTGACGAGAACCGTCGCCGCGGCAAGGACCGGCCGGAATTCGAGCTGCTGAACACGGGCGTCTTCGACGACGATCGGTACTTCGACGTGTTCGTCGAGTACGCCAAGGCGGGTCCGGACGACATCCTGACGCGGGTTACCGTCCACAACCGCGGGCCGGAAGCAGCGAACATTCACGTGCTTCCGCAGGTCTGGTTCCGCAACACGTGGTCGTGGGAGCACGGCGCGCCGCGGCCGCGGCTTGGGCTCGGATCGGAAGCCACGGATGGGAGGGAAACCGGGAGCGGGGAGCGGGCGGACGAGCGCGCAGCAGGTGCCAGCGGCGGGCGCAGCGCGCCCTTTGTCGTGGCGCGAGACGATGAACTCGGCGAGTATTGCTTTTTCGCCGAGGGCGATCCGACGTGGCTGTTCTGCGAGAACGAGACCAATACCCGGCGGCTGTTCGGAGCGGAGAACGCGACGCAGTTCCCCAAGGACGCGTTTCACGAGTACGTCGTCTCCGGCTGGACCGATGCCGTGAATCCCGCGAACGTCGGCACCAAGGCCGGTGCGCTGTATCGCACGACCATCGCTGCCGGGGGAAGCGCGCAATTCCGTCTGCGCCTGCAATCCCGAATCGAAGATCCAAAACCCAGAATCGTCTCGCCGTTCGCCGATTTCGATGCCGTTTTCGAGGCTCGTCGCCGCGAGGCCGACGCGTTTTACGCGGAGCTACAGAAGGACATCCCCGACGCCGACGCCCGGCTCGTGCAGCGCCAGGCGCTGGCCGGGATGATCTGGAACAAGCAGTTCTATTACTTCGACGTGGCGCGGTGGCTGGCCGGCGACCCCGCCCAGCCGCCGCCGCCGGCCCAGCGCCGACACGGGCGCAACCGCGAATGGCTGCACCTGAACAACGCGGACGTCATCAGCATGCCCGACAAGTGGGAGTACCCCTGGTACGCCGCCTGGGATCTCGCGTTCCACTGCATCCCGCTCGCCCTGATCGACGCCGAGTTCGCCAAGGAACAGCTCGTGCTGCTGACGCGAGAGTGGTACATGCACCCCAACGGCCAGCTTCCGGCGTACGAGTGGGCCTTCGGCGACGTGAACCCGCCGGTGCACGCCTGGGCGGCCTGGCGCGTGTTTCAGATGGACCGCAAGCAGCGGCGCCGGGCCGGCGATCCGGGGTACGCGGGCGACCTGGCGTTCCTCGAGCGCGTGTTCCACAAGCTGATGCTCAACTTCACCTGGTGGGTCAACCGCAAGGACTCCCAGGGCCGCAACATCTTCCAGGGCGGCTTCCTCGGGCTGGACAACATCGGCGTGTTCGACCGCAGCGCCCCCCTGCCCACCGGCGGCTTCATCAACCAGGCCGACGGCACGAGCTGGATGGCGATGTACTGCCTGAACCTGATGCGCATCGCGCTGGAGCTGGCGCTGCACAACCACGTCTATGAGGACATCGCGACCAAGTTCTTCGAGCACTTTCTGCACATCGCCGAGGCCATGAATGGCATTGGAGCCACGCAGCCTCCGAGCCACGGCGCCACGAAGGCCGGAATGGGAGTCGCGACGACCCACTCCCCGGGAAGCACGGTCGTTTCGCCCGCTCCTGACGCGTGCGACGGCGTCGCGCTTTGGTGCGACGAGGACCAGTTCTACTACGACGTGCTCAATCTGCCCGACGGACGCGTCGTGCCGCTCAAGGTCCGGTCAATGGTCGGCCTGATCCCGCTCTTCGCAGTCGAGACGCTGGAGCCGGAGCTGCTGGACAAGCTGCCCGAGTTCAATAAGCGGCTGGAGTGGTTCCTGAACTACCGGCCGGACCTGGCCGCGCTGGTCTCGCGCTGGCACGAGCCGGGCCGCGGCGACCGTCGGCTTCTCTCATTGCTTCGCGGCCGCCGCATGAAGGCCCTGCTCCGGCGCATGCTCGATGAGAGCGAGTTCCTGTCGGACTACGGCGTCCGCGCGCTGTCGCGCGTGCACCGCGACCGGCCGTACGAGTTTCCGCTCAACGGCCATACGCTCGCCGTGGGCTACCAGCCGGGCGAGTCGGACACGGGCGCGTTTGGCGGCAACAGCAACTGGCGCGGGCCAATCTGGTTCCCAGTGAACTACCTGCTGATCGAATCGCTCCAGAAGTTCCACCACTACTACGGCGACGACTTCAGGGTCGAGTGTCCGACCGGCTCTGGGCGGTTCGTGACGATTCTCGAGGTCGCCAATGAGCTCTCGCGCCGGCTGACGCGGATTTTTCTGCGCGACGCGGACGGCCGCCGGCCGGTGTTCGGTTCTCCCAATCGCGTCGGCGCTCTGCTGCCGAACGTCTCTTCCAGCAACGTCGGCCCGCCATCTCCGCCGATCGCGTCGCCGGCGTCGTCCGCGAATTCCGCGTCGGATACAGAGGCCCGACGCTACGAGCGGCTGAACGACGACTCGCACTTTTCCGATTACCCGCTGTTTCATGAGTACTTCGACGGCGACACCGGCCGCGGCGTGGGCGCCTCGCACCAGTGCGGCTGGACCGGGCTGGTCGCGAAGCTATTGATGCCGCGCGAAGCGACGACGCTAACCAGCGATGCCGCGAATGATGTGCCGGTCCGTCAGGACCAGCGCCGGCATGCTGCGGGAACGCGGACGTGAGCGTGCTTGACCTTGCGGAAGCGATCAGCCGGATCGAGACCGCCCGTGCGGTCGTTGATCCAGCGCAAGCCCTGCTGGTCGGAATCAGCGGAATCGACGGCAGCGGCAAGGGCTTCGTCGCCGCTCAGCTCGAACGCAAGCTCGCCGCACGTGGCCACGGCGTCGCAACCCTGAATGTCGACGGCTGGCTGAACCTGCCTCATGTGCGTTTCGGCGGGCCGGACGCCGATCGGCACTTTTACGAATATGCGCTGCGACTGGACGAGATGTTCGCCGAGCTGGTGCTCCCGCTGCGCGAGCGGCGCTCGATCGAGCTGGAAATGGACTACGCCGAGGAGACCGCGACAAAGTACCGGCGTCACACGTACCGCTTTGCAGGAGTGGACGTGATCCTGCTGGAGGGCATCTTCCTGTTCAAGCGCGCGCACCGCCGGCACTTCGACCTGCGACTGTGGGTGGAGTGCACTTTCGACACGGCGTTGCGGCGGGCGATCGCGCGGGCACAGGAGGACCTGCCGCCGGCGGCGACCGTACGGGCGTACGAGACGATCTACTTCCCGGCGCAGCTGGTGCATTTCGCGAGCGACGCGCCGCGCGAGACCGCGGACATCATCATCGGCAACGACCTCACCCTCCGCCCGGGTTGACGCCGATCGAGTCTTCACGGCCCGAATGCGGGACCGATACACCCCGCCGCATCCGTCTGCGAACCGAGGTTTCGGGAGATTGGGGTCGGTCCGATTGTCATCGGGGAGGCGCGCCGATCGCCTTCACCGACTCGGCGCGAATGCGTCCATCCAGCGTGTTCACCACCCGCTGCGCCCGCCTCGCAACGCGCGGGTCGTGCGTGACAACCATCGGCGTCAGGCCGCGCTCGGCCTGCAACTCCGCCAGCCAATCGAAGAGCGCGTCGCCGCTGTGCGAGTCCAGCGCGCCCGTGGGCTCGTCCGCCAGCAGCACCGCCGCTCCGAGTCCAACGATTCCAGCAGCGTCGGCCCACCGTGGCCAACGAAATGGACCGGCCAGAAGATCGTCCGCCCGCTCATGGCCGACGAACGCTCATCCCTCGCTCGCCGCCGCCAGATCCAGCGCCTTGATCGTCGCCCGGTCGCGGACGAACAGCGTCCGACCGTACAGAGTCGGCGCGGTCCACGCCGTTCGCCGGCAGATTCCCGGCGCCTTGCCCAGCAGCCGGTATGCGGCCGGGTCGGCCTTCACCAACAGCAGCGTCCCCTCGTCATCCAGCACGATCAGCTTTCCGTCGGCGTAGATGACGTTCGCCTTCGAAATGCCGCGCTGACGCCAGCCGAATTCGCCCGTGTGCGCACTTACGCAGCACAGGAACGCGGGACCGAAATCGCCGCTGCTGCCGTACACCCAGTCGCCGACGCGGACCGCGACCCCGTGCTGAATGCGCATCTTCTTGTTGTGCCAAAGCTCCTTCGCCGACACGCGGTCGCCGTCTCGTCTAAGCTGGACGCCGCGCGCCCCCATACCGTACGCCGAGGAAACGAAGACGTGCTGATCCCGCGGACACCAGACCGGCGTGGAGATGTTCGCGCCGAACTGCGTGGGATGGTCCACGCTCCAGAGCGTTTCGCCGTTGGTTGGATCGAGCCCGCATACCGTCTTGCCGGTGAACGCGAGCAATTGCTTTGTCCCCAGCGCATCGATCGCGAGCAACGAAGCGTAGCCCGGCTCAAAGTCGCCGCCCTTCCAGGCCAGCGACCCGTCGGATTGGTTGAACGCGATCACCGCGCTGCCCTTCTCACCACTGACCGGCAGCACGATGGTTCCGTTGTACGCCAGCGGGCTCGATCCGTAGCCGCGGCCGTTCAGCGCCGCCTTGTGCTCAGCCAGCAGGTCCCGGGACCAGATCACCTGGCCGGTCTTCTTGTCCAGGCACAGAAGCTGGGCGGTGCAGCCGACCGTGAAGAGCCGGTCTCCCACCAGCACCGGCGTGCTGTGCGGCCCCGGCCCGAACTCCATTTGGAGGTCCTTCGGCCACGGCGCAGGGTAGCGGTGCTCCCAGAGCGTCTTGCCGGTCGCAGCGTCGAGCGCCACGACGACCTCGTCGCCGGCGAACGGATCCTCCTCCTGCCGCAATGAGTACATTGTGAAGAGCGTCGCCCCGTCGCAAAGGATCGACGAGAAGCCGTCGCCCAGGGGGCGTTCCCAGATTCTGCGCGGGCCGTCGCTGGGCCAGCGGTTCGCCAACCCGGTCGCCGCGCTGCAAAAGTCGCGGTTTGGACCGCCCCACTGCGTCCACGCGACGGGTTCGTTCGCCGGCGTAACCGGATCGACCGGCCCGGCCGTCGCCGCGGCCTCTTCGGCCTCGCGCTTGGCCCTGATTTCGGCGACGTGCCGCGAAATCTCATCCTTGCGCTTGGCCCGATCCGCGGTGGTGGAGGCGGTGATTGTATTTTGGAGTTGCGCGTCGATATTCATCAGCGGCGCGGCCGGGTCTCGGTTCCACCACGGCGGCACCTCGATCTTCGCCTTCATTTCGCGCCGGATTTCGACAAACCGCCCCTGCGCGGCCGAGAAGCGAGCCGTGCCACTGAACGTGCCGTCGATGTTGCCCAGCCGCTGACCCTCCGCCGGCTTCTCGTCCGGGTCTTTCGCCAGCGTGCCCTTAAAGCCGATCACGGCCACGTCGCCGTCGGGAGACGATTCGATGCGCTCGAGCGTGCATTCGTAGCTCACGATTCCGCGGCCGACGCGCGGGTAGTCCACGCGCTGCGTCTTCGTCCAGGTCCCGCCGACCTTCACGTCGCGAAACGGCAAGAGCACGAGCGGCGTTTCGCCGAAAGTGGACAGGATCTGCGAATCGGCGAAGTCTTCGTCCGCGAGCGACTTGGCGACGAAGTTCTGCTCGCCGAGCGACAGCAGCCTTTGTCGGATCGCGTCGGCGCCGTCGGCGGCCAACGCGGCTCCTTGCGCATCCAGCGTCACCGCAAGCGGCAGGTTCAGGATCGCCCCGAACGCGGCCTTGTGATCGGGCGAGGCATCCTCGCTTTCCGGATCGTCGGTGTCGTATGCGCTCTTGACGCCCTCGCTGCCGGGCTCGGTGCGGAACAACAGAAATCCGGACAGGCGATCGAGCGTGGCATGGATCTCGATCGCGTCACCTTTCGCCGCCGTATTCGTCATCAGGCCGTAGATGGACTTCGACTCGACCTCCATGGGCTTGCCGTCCGGGCCGGTCATCGTCTGCTTGGCCTCGGAGGTGAATTCGACGTACGCCTCGCCCGGGGCGTCGAGCCTGGGCGCCAGCCGGATCGAGTCCGTCGCCGCCTCCGCGACCGGTGCGGTAACCAGGCTGAGCGCAAGAACCGCGAGCGGCAATGAGTGTGCACGGCGACCACGCATGCGGTGACTCCCGTTGGTTGATGTTGCTGTCGGCGATGCGGCCCGGGCGGGAGTATATCGTCTGCCGCCGGATGCGGTGACCTGCCCCCATTCATGATACCACGTTCCATGTTAGTTCCCGACTCCGAGCCGGCCCCTGGTCGTCCTCTGCGGAGGGGAAGAAGCCGGGGTCCAGGG
>JABRWC010000074.1:0-7541 GCA_039961675.1 Phycisphaerae bacterium | reverse complement strand
TGGCACAGCGACCGGGACGATCCGGGCCTCCGGATTGTCTCATAAGTGTTTATTTTTCAATCAATAACATCGCCTGCCGACTCAAGACCCTCGGGCCGATCAACTCTAAGCAGCAGGAAAAAAGCCCGTCCCGGGAACAATTCGCGTGGAATCTGCTTCACGGGGCCACGCACCGCGACGTAAGCCCGGACAGGCCATTCGTGCCCGTCGAAAGGATCCGAGGCCGACAACCATCCCCGACGAGCCGGCACGGGTAAACCCAACCGCGCTGCCCCGATTTCGGCGCGAGCTTAGAATTCCAGCATGCTGGCGCGCGTCCGCATCGTGCTCGTCCGCCCGCTGCGTTCCGGCAATGTTGGGGCTGTCGCCCGCGCCATGGCGAACTTCGGCCTGTCCGACCTGGTGCTCGTCGCGCCCGCTTGCGACCCACTCGACGCGCAGGGCACGGGCTTCGCCGCGCGCGGAAAGCCCGTGCTCGCCGCGGCGCGCGTCGTGCCCTCCATCGCCGACGCCCTGCAAGACTGCATCGCCTCGTTCGCGACGTCCGCCAAGGGAGGCCTCTACCGAAGGCAGGCGGGAATCGCGCCCGCCGCCGCCGCGGACGCGGCCATGCAGAAGGCGTCCAGTGGGCCGGTCGCGATCGCCTTCGGTCCCGAAGACCGGGGGCTGCTTCAGGAGGAGTTGCTGCACTTCGACCGCGTCATCGAGATTCCCGCCGATCCGGCCTATCCGGCCCTCAACCTCGCCGCCGCCGCGACAATCGTCTGCTACGAGCTGCGGCAAGCCTGGTGTCGGACACGGGATTCGGCGCCGATGGACTCGCGCCAGGACGTGGCACCTCAAGGCCGCACGGACATCCTCTACGCCAAACTGTTCGACGCGCTGGAGCGGATCGGCTTCTTCCGCACGCAGCAAAGCCCCGAGCACCTGCGGCTGGCGCTGCGGCGAATCTTCGGCCGGGTGGAGTTGAGCACCAACGAGGTCGATATCCTGATCGGCATGGCCCAGCAAATCCGTTGGTATTACGATCACCACCTTCCGACCGAAGGCAACGCGGACCGGCATCGCGGACCGATAGCGTCGCGCCGGCGCCGGACCGCGCGAGAGGACTGACCAATGCTCGGGTGGATTCATGTTCGGACCGCCTTGGTTCTGGCGGCTGCGCTCGCTGTCGCCGCGCCGCTGCGCGGGGAAGATGCCAAGGCGCAGCTTGAGGCGCTGCACGCGAAGCTGACGGCGCCGGGCGGGATCGTCTCTGTCGAGCAGGCCCGCGAAGCGGCTGCAACTCTGAAGTCCTGGCGCGACGCGGGCCGGCAATTCGAAGGCCCCGCGCGGCAACGCCAGTTGCACGCCGAGGTCCTGGCCTCGCTCGGATTGGGCGATGCGGCCGGCGCGCGGGCGGCGCTCGATGAGATGCAGAAGGAATTCGCCGACGCGCCGGCGACCGCCGAGTGCGCCTACCTGGCCGCGGCGGCTGGCGGCGACGCGCAGCTCGGCCTCCAGGCGATCAAGACTCTCGCGGCGGCCGCCGCGCGCGAGGACAAGAAGCGCTGGTCCGTCCGGCGACGCTGGATCGAGAAGGTCGGCGGCGTAGCGCCGGACGTCTCGCTTCCCGCCGAAGCGGGGACTATTTCCGTCCGCAAGCGCGGCAGCAAGCCGCTGCTGATCGACTTCTGGTCGGCGATTCCAGAACCTGACGCGAAGCACGCCGCCGCGCTCAAGCATTTGCACGACGAGCTGGGCGCCGACGGCGGCGTGGAACTGGTCGGCGTGAACGCAGACGCCGAATCGCGCCTCGAGCAGGCGCAGTCGCTGGCCGCAAAATTCGGCTATTCCTGGCCGCAAGTCTACGAGAAGCAGCCGTCGCGGGCCCCGATCACGCACACGGCGTTCGAGGCCGGAAGTCCGCCGTGGCTGGTGCTGATCGACACATACGGTTTCGTCCGCGCCGTGGGCGCGGCCGATGAGCCGGCGTTCCAGTACGCCGTGCGGGCAGCGGTCGCCGAGGCGCGCGGCGAGTTCCCGGCCGTCACGCCGCGGGACCGGGAGGGCAAGCAGCCCGAGGCGGCCGGCGCGATGATCAGCACGGCGGCCAAGCCGCCCGAGGCGGTAAAGCCCGCCGCAGGGCCGCTGCCGAGCAACCCGGAGGCGGCGTCGAAACTGCGCCAGGCGCGTGCGTTCCTGAAGACCGGCAAGAAGACGGACGCGATGCGCATCTTCCGCGAGATTGTGCGCGATTACCCGGGCACGCAGGAAGCGCAGGAAGCGCAGTCATATCTGGACTCGAACCCGTAGCCCGGCGCTGGCGGCGCGCGCCGCGCTTCATTGTTCCGCGCCGGCCGCGCGGGTAGAGTGCGCGCCCAGGCAGCATGAACGCCGCAAACCCCGGCACTCCCGTCGAAGCACAGCACCCGTCGCCCGCCGACGCGGAGCGGCTCACGCCCGCGATGCGTCAATACGCCGAGCAGAAGCAGCAGGTCGGCGACGCGCTGCTGCTGTTTCGCATGGGCGACTTCTACGAGCTGTTCTTCGACGACGCGCGGCTCGCTGCGCGCGTGCTGGGCATCGCGCTCACCAGCCGCGACAGCGGACGCACCCCGCTGGCCGGCATCCCGTACCACGCGCTCGAGGGCTACCTCAAGAAGCTCGTCGCCGCGGGCTACCGCGTGGCGATCAGTGAACAGATGGAGGACCCGCGGCAGGCCAAGGGCGTGGTCAAGCGCGCCGTGACGCGCATCGTCACGCCCGGCACGCTCACCGACGAGGCGCTGCTCGACCAGGCTCAGGCCAACATCCTGGCCTGCGTGTACGCGGAGGACGGCGAGACGGGGATCGCGACGCTGGAGCTGGCTGGCGGACAAATCTACGTGCAGCTCTGCGACCCTGATCGCATCGCCGACGAGCTGGCCCGCATTGATCCGGCCGAAATCCTGCTCCCCGAGTGGCAGGAAGCCGGTCGGCACCCGCTCGATTCCGTGCTGCGCGAGCGGACCGGCGCCGCGCTCACCTATCGCCCCGCGACGGATTTCAACCCGCACCGCGCCGAACAGCTCCTGCTCGAGCAGTTCGAGGTTCGCGGGCTGATCGGCTTCGGCTTCGAGCGCATCGACGCCTCGCTCCAGGCCGCCGGCGCTCTGCTCGCGTACGTCCGCGAGACGCAGACGGGAAGCGTCCGGCACCTGCGACCACCGAAGCGCCGCGACCTGAGCGACCACCTGGTGCTCGACCGCGTCACGCTGCGGGCGCTGGAAGTTGAACGGACGCTGCGCGGCGGCGCGCGGCGCGGCTCGCTGCTGGAAGCGGTGGACGAGACCTGCAACCCGATGGGCGCGCGGCTGCTGCGGCAGTGGCTCTGCTACCCGCTGCGCGACGTGGACGCGATCCGGCAGCGCCAGCGCCTGGTCGGCGCGCTGCGCGCCGAGAGCGGCGTGCGGCAGACGCTGCGCGGCGCGCTGCGCGAGATCGGCGACATCGAGCGCGTCATCGGCCGCCTCGGCGTGCAGCGCTCGCACCCGCGCGACCTGCGGGCCCTGGGCGACGGGCTAGCGCAGCTTCCCCGCGTGCGCGACGGGCTTTCACGCCTTCGGCTCGACGAGGCCGATGCGCTCGCCGAGCGGCTCGAAGGCCAGGACGAGATCGCCGAGCGCCTCCGCACCGCGCTGCGGCCGGACGCGCCGTTGGCGCTGCGTGAGGGCGGCATCTTCGCCGCTGGTCACAACGCCGAGCTGGACCGGCTGCGTTCCGTGGGGCGCGACGGGCAGGCGTGGCTGGCCGCGTTCCAGCGGCGGGAGATCGAGCGCACCGGCATTCCCACGCTAAAGGTCGGTTTCAACAAGGTATTCGGCTTCTACATCGAGATCACCAACCCGCACCGCGAGCGCGTGCCGCCGGAGTACGTCCGCAAGCAGACGGTCAAGAACGCCGAACGCTACATCACCGACGAGCTCAAGAAGTACGAAGCCGAGGCGCTGACGGCTGAGTCGCGCGCCAACGAGCTGGAACACGAGCTGTTCGTCGAGCTGCGCGACGAGACCGCACGGCACATTCCACGCATGCAGCAGTCCGCGGCGGCGCTGGCGGCGCTCGACGTGCTCGCGGGCTGGGCGGAACTGGCGGCGCAGCGCCCGTTCTGCTGCCCGGAGTTTGTGGACGCGCCGCTGCTGGAAATCGACGCCGGACGACACCCGGTGATCGAGCGCGTGCTGGAGGGCGGCTTCATCGCCAACGATACGCGGCTGGCGGCGGCCGGCGCTCGCGCCGACTCGACGGACCCTTCGTGCGTCCGTGCTTCGGGGCCTCCGTGCCTGGCCCTGATCACCGGCCCCAACATGGCCGGCAAGAGCACCTACATCCGCCAGGTGGCGCTGCTGACGCTGCTGGCGCACTGCGGGTGCTACGTGCCGGCGCGGCGCATGCGCCTGGGGGTCTGCGACCGCATCTTCACCCGCGTCGGCGCGGCGGACGAGCTGGCGCGCGGGCAGAGCACGTTCATGGTCGAAATGCTCGAAACGGCGAACATCCTGCACAACGCCACAGCCGACAGCCTGGTGATCCTGGACGAGATCGGCCGCGGCACGAGCACCTTCGACGGGCTGTCGCTGGCCTGGGCCATCACGGAGTTCCTGGCCACGCGCGTGGGCTGCCGCGCGCTGTTCGCCACACACTACCACGAGCTGACGGAGCTGGGCGAGCTGCTCGAGTCGGTCTGCAATCTCAACGTCGAGGTGCGCGAGTTCGAGGACCGCGTGGTGTTCCTGCACCGCATCGTCCCCGGCGCCGCGGACCGCAGCTACGGCCTGCACGTGGCCAAGCTGGCCGGCCTGCCGCGCGAGGCACTGGAACGCGCCAACGCGGTGTTGGTCGAGTTGGAGAAGACATTCAACCGCGAATCCCAGCGGCCCGTGCTGGCCGCGGTGCAGCGCCGCCGGCAGCGCCAGTTGCGGCTCTTCGAAGAACCCGAGGAGCAGGTCATCCGCGAGCTGCGCGACCTGCCGGATGGTCCGCTTGCGCCGGCGCGCGCCGCGGAACTGATCGAGCGTTTCCGGAAACTCCTCGGCTTGCGAGCGCCCTAATCCGAACGTCCGCGGTGGCCGAGCTCGGGAAAAACCGCGGAAGCGGGCGTCCCCGCCTGCATTCTCGGGCTTGCAAGGCGGGCACGGACGCCCGCCCCACGCATTCTATGCCCGACTCGCATGACGCTACGGCGGTCCGGCCAGCGTCCGGCATCACACAGGCTCCACCAGCCCCAGCCGTGCCGCGTTTCCAGCGTACATCGCCTCGAGCACGTTCGCCGGCAGGTCGCAGCCGCGCAACCGCGGCGGCTGCTCGGCGTCGGGGTCTTCGATGGGGCTTTCGCCGGAATGCGCCGTCTCCCACAAGTGCAGGTGCGCCCAGTAGCGGCTGGCGTAGTGGTCGAACGTGGTGAACTTCTCGGACACGACCAGGTCGCTGCCGAACAGCACGCGGTCCGCCCGGCGGAGCAGGAAGCTGCGTACATCGTCGGGCCGGCGCGAGACCTCGCGCACCATCCACTTCGTGGCGCTGCAATCCAGCATCAGGTTCGGGAATGCGTCGAGCAGCCGCTCCAAACGGTCCGGCTCCTCCACCGAGCCGCCCATGTGCGCCGCAATGACGAGCCGTGGCGCCACGCTCTCCAGCAGCCATTCGAGTTGTGCGTACTGCTCGTCCTTGGTGCCAAAGACGGCCGTGTCCGCGTACGGCCCGCCGGCGCGCCACCATACGCTCGGGTCGCCGACGTGAATCATGAAGTCGTAGCCCAGCTCGAACGCCTCCCACACCACGGGTTTGACGAACTCGTGGTGGACGGTCAGCCCGTGCTCCTTGCGCATCTTCGGCGCCATCCAGAACTTGCACAGCCGCGCGCCCTGCTCGCGGAACGACGCCAGGTCCGCGATCCAGTCGCGGCGAAACTCCTCGGTCCTGGCAAACGCCTTCCAGTTCGGAATCGCGATGAACTCAACCTGCTCGCCGAACGTCTCGCGCACCGCGTCCGCCTGCGGCAGCGGCGTCATCGAGAAGAACTTCGCGATTCCGTACGCGGCGGCCGCCGCGCGGAACGGCTGCACCTGCGGACCCGCGTGGATGTGCGTGTGAACGTCAACGATCGGCGCGGCCGACTTCCGCCGCGGCACGGCGCGATAGTCGATCCCGAGGCGGTTTGCGGGCGAGATCGGCGCCAGGTTGTGCGAGCCTTCGCGCATCGGTCCCTCTTCCTGCGGGCGCAGCGCCCGCGCGACATTCCGCAAGTCTCCACTTGCTGTCTCGCGGAAGCGGCCCGTGCAGTCTTCCTGCCGGCGCGCAGGCAGCGCGAGCGTCGGTTTGGCTCATTCTATCCGCGCTTGAGATGCCCAGCGCGCCGCGTCGAGAATCGCGCAGAAGCGGCGCCGCGGCTTGTTCGAGCGGACCGCCTCGCGATAATGATTCTTCGATGCTGCGCGGGTTCCGTCATACGATGTTCCTGCTCTTGCAGGTCGGCGTCGCGGGGAGCGCCGTCATCGCTCTCTACGTGCGACCCGACGCGTGGCAGGCGATCGCGATCTGCCTGGTCGGGTCGCTGGTGGCCTCGCTGGTCTGCGAGCGCATCGCCGCCCGCTACCTCAAGCGCACGCTGGGCCAGCTCCGCCGCGCCGCGGACGACATCGGCCGCGGAAAGGCCACCACGCCGATCGAAGCCCAGCCCGGCGACGATTTCTACAAGCTCATCAAGGCCATCAACCACATGGCGTCCCGGCTGGCCCAGGCCAGCGCCGAGCAGCAGCGGCTGCACGAAGAGCTGCGGCGGCGCGAGCGGCTGGCGTTCCTGGGCGAGCTGGCGGCGACCGTCGCGCATGAAGTCAACAACCCGCTGGACGGGGTGCAGAGCTGCTCGCGCATCCTGCGCCGCTCGCTGGACGATGCGGCGCGCGCCAAGCAGATGCTGGACCTGATCGACACCGGCCTCGAGCGAATTTACCAAATCGTGCGGCGGCTGCTCACGCTGGCGCGCGAGCACGTGGTCCGCCCCGCGGACGCGCGTCTGAGCCAGTTGCTCGACAACGCGCTGAGCGCCGTGGCGGGCAAGATCTCCGAGCGCGGTATCGCCGTGGTGCGCGAGTATTACGACGAAGACGATTGGGCGCGCGTCGACGCGCCGTTGCTCGAGCAGGTCTTCGTAAACCTGATGCTCAACGCCGCCGACAGCATGGGCGACCGCGGCACGCTCACGCTGCGACTGCGGCGCGAGCACGGAATCACCGATCAGACGGGCCGCGACGGCGCGGACGACTCGGACGCCGTGCTGTGCGTCGAGATCGAGGATACGGGCGTCGGCATTCCGGCGGCGGCGCTCTCGCACATCTTCGAGCCGTTCTACACCACCAAGCGAGGCGGCAAGGGCACGGGGCTCGGGCTGGCGATCGCCGCCCGGATCGTCGACGCGCACCACGGGACGATCGACGTTTGCTCGCAGGAAGGCCGCGGGGCGGTGTTTACGATCCGGCTGCCGTCCGCTCGCAGCCCCCGCGCCCCGCACGAAGTTGGTC